>JADLGL010000091.1 GCA_020849325.1 Bauldia sp.
ACGGCCGATGTCGTCCGCGCCCTCGGCCGCAGCGATCCGCGCGTCCGCGTCATCCAGCGCATCGGCCGGCGCGGCCTTTCGAGCGCCTGCGTCGAAGGCGTCCTCTCCTCCGCGGCGCCGATGTTCGCGATCATGGATGCCGACCTCCAGCACGACGACGAGCGCCTGCCGGCGATGGTGGAGCGGCTCGTCGCGGACGATCTCGATATCGTCGTCGGCAGCCGCTACATCCGCGGCGGCGACACCGACGGCCTCGCGAGCCGTCAGCGGCGGATGATCAGCCGGCTCGGCACGGTCCTCGCCCAGCGGCTCCTCAAGGCCGAACTGACCGATCCGATGAGCGGCTTCTTCGTGATGCGGCGGTCGGCGTTCGACGGCGCGGTGCGGAACCTGTCGCTGCAGGGCTTCAAGATCCTCCTCGACATTTTCGCCTCGTCCGAACGACCGCTCCGCTACGCCGAGATCCCGGTCCGCTTCCACGCCCGCCAGCATGGCGAAAGCAAGCTCGACTCCATGGCGGCGTGGGAGTTCGGCATGCTCCTCCTCGACAAGATGGTCGGGCGCTGGGTACCGACGCGCTTCGTCCTCTTCATGGCGATCGGCGGCACGGGCGTGGTGGTCCACCTCGTCACCGCAGCGCTCCTCGGGGCCTCGAGCACGGCCGATACGGGAGCCTTCACCCTCGCCCAGACGGGCGCGGTCATCGTCGCGATGACGTGGAACTTCTTCCTCAACAACGTCATCACCTACCGTGACCGGAGGCTGAGGGGCTGGCGCCTCCTGAAGGGGCTCCTGTCGTTCTACCTCGTGTGCGCCCTCGGGGCGGTGGCGAATGTCGGCGTCGCGCGCATGGTGTTCGCCGACCAGCCGATCTGGTGGCTCGCCGCCATCGCCGGCGCCGTGGTGGGGGCGGCGTGGAACTATGCGGCGTCGACGTTCCTCACGTGGCGGCGGAACTAGCCCTTCTCGCCCGCGCCATTCCACCACAACCAGAACCACGACCGCTCATCCCCGCGAAGGCGGGGATGACGGGGTGTGGAGCGGGCGCGGAACCCGGCTCCTACTCCGCTGCCTCGCGGTGTTCCGCGCCGCCGAGGAAGCCGCCGGACTGGCGGGCCCAGAGCGAGGCATAGAGGCCGCCGCGGTCGAGGAGTTGCTGGTGGGTGCCGCTCTCGATGATACGGCCGCCGTCCATGACGATGAGGCGGTCGAGCATGGCTATGGTGGATAGCCGGTGCGCGATGGCGATCACGGTCTTGCCGGCCATCAGCGTCATCAGGTGATCCTGGATCGCGGCCTCGACCTCGGAATCGAGCGCCGAGGTCGCCTCGTCGAGGACGAGGATAGGCGCGTTCTTCAGGAAGACGCGGGCGATGGCGACGCGCTGGCGCTGGCCGCCCGAGAGCTTCACGCCGCGCTCGCCGACATGGGCGTCGAAGCCGGCGCGGCCCTTCGGGTCCGTCACGGTACGGATGAACTCCTCCGCGTGCGCCTTCCGCGCGGCTTCGGCGACCTCGGCTTCGCTGGCGTCGGGGCTGCCGTAGAGGATGTTGTCCCGGATCGAGCGGTGGAGGAGCGAACTCTCCTGCGTGACGAAGCCGATGCGGCGGCGGAGGCTCTCCTGCGTCACCTCGGCAACGTTCTGGCCGTCGATGAGAATCCGGCCCTTCTCCACGTCGAAGAAGCGCAGGAGGAGGTTCACCAGCGTCGATTTTCCGGCGCCGGAGCGGCCGACGAGGCCGACCTTCTCGCCGGGCGCAATGACGAGCGACAGATCGTCGATGACGCCGCTCTCGCGGCCGTAATGGAAGGTCACGTCCTCGAAGCGGATCTCGCCGTGCGGCACGACGAGCTCCGGTGCGCCGGGCCTGTCGACCACCGCGACCTTCTGGGCGATCGTATTCATGCCGTCCTTGACGACGCCGATCTGCTCGAAGAGGCCGGAGACCTCCCAGATGATCCACTGCGCGGTGGAGCGAAGACGCATGGCGAGCGCCACCGCCACCGCGATCGCGCCGGGCGAGATCGTGCCGTTGATCCAGGCCGTGATCGCAAGACCACCGATGCCGAAGAGGAGGAGCGCGTTCAGTGTCTCGAGCGAGATGTTGAGCCGCGTCGTCAGCCGGAACATCGGGTAGACCGTGCCCATGAAGTCGACCATCGCCTCCTTGGCGTAGTCCTGCTCGCGGCGCGAATGCGCGAAGAGCTTCACGGTCTGGATGTTGGTGTAGCTGTCGACGATGCGGCCGGTCAGCTCGGCGCGGGCGTTCGCCTGCGCCGAAGAGACCTCGCCCATCCGCGGGATGAAATAGACGAGGATCGCGACGTAGCCGGCGAGCCAGATCACGAGCGGGATGATCAGGATCGGGTCCGCCTGGCCGACGAGGACGAGCGTGCCGATGAAGAAGACCGAGATGTAGACGAAGACGTCGACGATCTTCATCAGGACGTCGCGTACCGCCTGCGCGGTCTGCATCACCTTGGTGGTGATGCGGCCGGCGAACTCGTTCTGGAAGAACGAGAGCGACTGATCGATGACGTAGCGATGCGCCAGCCAGCGGGCGAGCATCGAGTGGTTGCCGAAAATGGTCTGGTTGTGGACCAGCGACTGGAACCAGACCACCAGCGGGAAGATCACGACGATGAGGACGCCCATCGCCACGAGGCGCGGGCCGTGCTCGGCCCAGAAGGTGGCCCGGTCGGCGCTCGCCAGCCAGTCGACCAGTTCGCCGGTGAAGGAGAAGAAGGTGAGCTCGATCACCGAGAGGGCGATCGTCAGCACCGCCGCGACGCCGAACCAGGGCAACAGCGGCTTCGAATAATGGAGGATGAACGGCACGAGCCCGCGCGGCGGCATTTTCGGCGGCGCCGCCGGGAACGTGTCGATCCGGGTTTCGAAGAAGCGGAACAACGCGGGGTTTCCTGGCCGAGCCGCGAATGGCGGATCAACCCGCGGAATGCGCGGGCGGACGGGCGGGCGATATCGAATGGCCCCGGATATGTACGGACCGGGAACGGTCCGTCAAGGTGCCGCAAGGGGGAGGCTCGAGTAGCCAGGCAATGGCCGCTGCCCTCGAGCCACGGGTCAGAATGACCATTTCAGGCCTGCGCACCCGCATCGTCTTCCGGCGCAACGTCCTCGGCCGTACCGAGGTTCTTCGCCACCTTCCGGAGGAGGCGAAGGAGGCGTTTCTCGTCCTTGCCGTCGAGGCCTTCGAAGGCGCGGGCTTCGACCGACGCCACCGCCCGGTCGATCTCGGCCAGCACCTTCCTGCCCCGCGCGGTGAGGAAGACATTGGCCTGGCGGCCGTCGGTCTCGGAATTGCGGCGCTCGACGTAGCCGGCGGTCGCGAGACGCCCGACCATTTTCGTGATCGTCGGCGGCTGGACGCCGAGGGAGGCGGCGAGAGCGGTCATCGACTGGCCGTCCGCCTCGCTCAGCGACAGCAAAATGCCTTCCTGTCCGGCATGGATGCCGAGAGGGGCGAGCTCCGCTCCGACGCGGGCGCGGTAGACGCGGCTTGCGCCCGCGAGCCGCGCGCCGATCGTCTTCTGGTGCTTCCGGCTCATGCGCTGCCCGCCCGTCACCGGCCTTCTTCCTGATGTGTCGCGCCGACGGCCGACATGGTCAACCCGGCGAATGATCAGAAGGAACGTCAGCGGTCGCGGGGGACGGCGCTTTCGTGCCAGTTGCGGAGCGCCCAGGCCGAGAGGAGGCTCGTCAGGGCGAAGATCGCGACGCCGGTGATCGCCAGGAGAAGGAGCGCCGCGAATACGCGGGGCGTGTTGAGGCGGTACTGCGCCTCGAAAAGGCGGAAGGCGAGGCCCGAGCCGGCGCCGGACGAGCCGGCCGCGAACTCGGCGACGACCGCGGCGATCAGCGCGATGCCGCCGGCGATGCGGAGGCCCGTGAGGAAATAGGGGAGCGCGGACGGCGCTTCGAGATGCCAGAGGCGCCGCAGCCGGCCGGCGCCGTTGAGGTCGAACCAGTCGCGGAGATTGTGGTCGACCGATCTCAGGCCCTGCGCGGTGTTGGTGAGGATAGGGAAGAACGCCACCACGAAGGCGAGGACGAGAAGCGCCGTCTGCGTATCGGGGATGCGGGTGACGATGATCGGCGCGAGCGCCACCACCGGCGTCACCTGGAGGATCACCGCATAGGGATAGAGCGCGAGGGCGATCCAGCGGCTCTGCGCCATGAGGACGGCGAGCGCGACGCCGCCGACGACCGCGAGCGCGAGCGCGGTGAAGGTGAGCTTCAGCGTCACCCAGAGCGCCGGACCGAGGATGCTCCAGTCGCGAAAAAGCGTCTCGACGACGAGCGCGGGGGCGGGGAGATCGTAGGTTTCGACGTCGCCCAGCGTGACGACGAGGTGCCAGGCGAGCACGGTCAGCGCGAGGACGCCGACGGGGACGAGCACCGAGAGGAGCGCCGTCCGCCTCATGCGGCCTCCGCCATCGCGGCGTGGAGGGCGAGCGATACCTCGCGGGCGAGGGCGTTGTATTCCGGCGACATGCGCCACGCCTCGCTCCGCCCGGCATCGGGGATCGCCATGTCGCGGACGACGCGGCCGGGTCGGGGCGACATCACCAGCACCCGGCTCGACAGGTAGACGGACTCGAACACCGAATGGGTGACGAACAGCACCGTCCAGCGGAACTCGTGCCAGAGGCGGACGAGGTCGTCGTTGAGGCGAAAGCGGGTGATCTCGTCGAGCGCGGCGAACGGCTCGTCGAGGAGGAGCAGCTTCGGCCGCGCGACGAGGGCGCGGGCGATCGAGACCCGCATCTTCATGCCGCCGGACAGCTGCCGCGGATACGCCTTCGCAAAGCTATCGAGCCCGACGAGAGCGAGCGCCTCCGCGACGCGATCCTGCACCTCGCGGTGCGGTACGTGCCGCAGCTTCAGCGCCATGCCGACATTGGCGGCGACCGTCGCCCACGGCATCAGCGTCGGCTCCTGGAAGACGAAGCCGATCTCGCGGCGGATGCGCGCCGCTTCCTCCGGCGAGCCGCCGAGTGTCACCGCGCCGGCGCTCGGCGACGAGAGGCCGGCGACGAGGCGGAGGATCGTCGACTTGCCGCAGCCGGACGGGCCGAGAAGGCTGACGAATTCGCCGGGAGCGATGGACAGGTCGACGCCGTCGAGCGCGCGGACGCCGTTGGCGAAGGTCTTGGCTACGCTGGTTAGCCGAACGATCGCCGCGGCACGAATGGCGCCTCCGGCGGTCATCGGCACCGGCGCGGCCAGCGGCGCGTCTCCTACGGCGCCGCCGGCGGGCGGAGCTCCATGCCCACGCCGCGGCAGACGAACTGGTTGGTGTAGAGCGTCGTGACGTCGAAGCCGGGACGGAGGACGCCCGCTCCCACCATCGCCTCGTAGAAATGCGCGACGCGCGCCTCGTCGAAGCAGCCGATGCCGCGTTCGAGCGCGACGCCGGAATCGACGATCCCATACGCCTTCATCTGCTCGATCCCGTAGGCGATGAGGTCGTCCGTCATCTCCGGGTTGGCGGCCTTGATTGCCGCATTGCCGAGCGAATTGTCGCCGTAGAGGTAGGTGTACCAGCCTTCGATCGAGGCATCGACGAAGCGCTGGACGATGTCGGGGTTCGTCTCGGCGTAGCTCCGCAGCGTCTCGATCAGCGTCGAAGGGGTATCGAAGCCGTAGTCGGCGATCATGATCGCGCGGGGCTCGAAGCCCGCCTGCTGGCGGATCACGAACGGCTCGGAGGTGACGTAGCCCTGCTGCGCCGAGCGCGGATTGGCGATGAACGGCGCCGGCGAGAAGAGGTACTGGCGGTACTGCTCGTCGCGGAAGCCGGGTACCGTCGCCTTCATCCACTGGAACACCGAATTGTAGACGTCGGCACCCATGAAGATCGCTTCGAGCGCCACCATGTCGGCCAGCGTCTCGACGCCCGAATCGGGGTGGACGAGGAAAACCTGCGGCTCCTTCTGGAAGATCGCCGCCACCTCGATGATCGGCGGAATGTCCTGCTCCATCGCGAAGATCGGCTGCAGGAGGTTGCCGGCCATGTAGAACTCGACCTGGCCGGCGATGAGACGCTGGCGGTTCGGCGACTGCGGCCCGCCGGGAATGATCGTGACGTCGAGGCCGTAGCGCTCATAGGTGCCGTCGGCGAGCGCCTGGTAGAAGCCGCCGTGTTCGGCCTCGGCCAGCCAGTTGGTGGCGAAGGTCACCTCGTCGAGCGCGAGGGCCGGGGCGGAGAGGGCGAAGAGGCCGGCGAGCGCGGCGATCGGATGAGTGAGGCGCATGGTATCCCGCTGGGCCAGGCCGGCCGCGATGCGCCTGTCGCCGCATCACGCCGCGTCGGTCGAACAAGCCGCTGCCCAACCAAGGCAGCGAAGCGAGACCGTATAGAGGCAATCGCGGCGGGTTCCTACGGCCCATCGCGTGAAGGCCGGGCGGGGTGCCGTCCAGATCGCCGCACCGGAGCGTGTCCACCCGGCCGATCAGCCGGCTCACCGCCGCCTTGCGTCCGGCCGGCGTTCGCCGATACTTCGCGCAACAATTGCCTGGAGGATGTGTCGTGAGCCTGAATTGCCGGACCCGGTCCCACCGCAAGATCGCAGCTGTTGCCGCGAGCCTCATCGTCGCGGCAGTCCCTGCCGCCGCGAACGATGCCACCGCCGAGATCGGCGTCGGCGGCCTCCAGCTCATCTACAATCCGGCGATCGAAATGGCGGCGGAGAACCTTGTCGTTTCCAGGGACGAGGTCCGGGTCGACTACGTCTTCCGCAACGTCACCAAGGCGCCGGTGACGGTCACCGTCGCCTTCCCGCTGCCGCCGGTGCCGGGCGGGTTCGAAAACAACATCGTTCTCCCGAACGACGCGAGCGAGAACTACGTCAACTTCGCACTCACGGTCGATGGCGTCCCGATCGAGCCGCAGGTCTACAGCCGCGCCGTGTCGCTCGGCATCGACCGCACCGAGATCCTGCGCACGATGGGCATCCCGCTGACGCCGACGGGCGAAGCCACTTTCACCGCCCTCGACGCCCTGTCGGCCGCGAGCCAGCGCGAGCTCGCGCGGCTCGGCCTCATCGTCCTCGAGGACTGGGGCCTCGTCCCGATGTGGACGCTCGAGACCGCGTTCTACTGGGAGCAGACGTTCCCGGCGGGCGCCGAGGTCGCGATCTCGCACCGCTACGAGCCGGTGGTGGGCTACGGCTTCTTCGGCGATTTCGCCTTCGATGACCCCATCTACCGCGAGCGGTATTGCCTCGACGACGATTTCATCGCCGCCGCGCGCCGGCTGATGGGGAACGACCCCAATTTCCAGATCCTGAACGAGCAGCGGATCGAGTACGTGCTGACGACGGCCAATACCTGGGCCTCGCCGATCCGCGACTTCACCCTCACCGTCGACAAGGGCTCGCCCGACGCGCTCGTCTCGTTCTGCGGCGAGGGCGTCACCCGCACATCCGACACGACCTTCGAGGACCGCGAGACCGACTTCTACCCGCTGCGCGAGCTCGACGTCCTCATCGTCACCCGCATCCAGCCCTGACCTCATCCCAACGGAGCCTTCTCGATGATCCTCGTTCGCACGCTCGCCGCGGCCGCCGCCGCGGGCGTCCTCCTTGCCCCGCCGGCGTTCGCCCAGACGGTCGACGAGCAGATCGCCACGCTCGTCCAGACCTGGATCGCCGAGGAGGCCGCCGACATGGACCCGGTGGCGCAGGAATACGGCGTCCTTTGCCTGACGCCGCTGGTGCAGGGCCTCGCCGAGCCGACCAAGCAGATCATCATCAATGCCGGCGGCATGGAGGCGGGCATCGCCCAGATCGAGACGACCGACGCCGTCGTCTACGGCGCAATGTTCCCGCCGCTGCAGCAGTGCATCGAGGCGATGTTCGTCGGTGAGACGATCGTGCCCTGGGTGGCGGTGACGGAAGCCACTCGGACGCCGGACGACCAGAAACTCGCCGCGTTCTGCGTGATGGACGCGATCAAGCCGCTGACGACCGAGCAGAAGCAGACGCTGTACCTCGCCGCCGTTGCCGCCGACGCGGATTTCGAGGACGGCCTCGACGCGCTGGTCACCGCGTTCCCGGAAACCGAGGCGATGCTGCAGGCCGGCATCGAACCCTGCGTGTAGCTTTTTCGAGCTTCGACGGCCGATCCCCCGCCCCGTTTTGGGGCGCGGGCTGGCCGCCGCCTTCGGAGGGGGGCGCGGCCTCGGGGCCGGCACCCGACGTGCGGCTTGCCCGCTGTCGAACCGGCAAAGCGCCGGTTCGACCTCCCCGCAAGCGGGAGGTTCAGCCCATGATCGAGTCGCGATTCAGCTGAAGTCGATGACGCCGGCGGCGCCGTCTTCGGTGCCGTAGGCGAGGCGGCGGCCGGCGTCGTCCCAGGTGAGGGCGGAGACGGGGCTGCCGGAGGCGTCGCGGACGATCGAGCCGTCGCCCTCGTCGAACGGACCGATGGCGACGACGC
>JADLGL010000092.1 GCA_020849325.1 Bauldia sp.
CCGTGGCTGCCGCTCGCCGACGGCTGGCAGACGCGGAACGTGGCGACGGAAATGGACCAGCCGCGCTCGCTGCTGCGCTTCTACCGCGCGCTGATCGCGTTCCGGCGCGCGACGCCGGCGCTGACGATCGGCACGTTCCGGATGGTCCCGGCCGAGGGAAACGTCCTTGCCTACGACCGCGCCGCGGCGGGCGACACGCTGCGCATCGTCCTCAACCTCGGCGACGAGCCGGCGGCGGCGCCGACCGGCGGCGGGCGGGTGATCTTCGCCTCGGGTGAAGCGCGCGTCGGCGAGCACCCCGGGGCGACCGTCGTGCTCGCCGGCGGCGAAGGGCTGATCGTGCGGCTGGGCGGTTAGCCACGTCCACAGCTCGGCGCCCCCAGCCTCCCGCCGACTACCGCCGCAGCAACTCCTGGAACGCGCGGTAGCTCGACCGCGGCGTCCGCTTCTGGGTGGCGAAGTCGACTTCGACGATGCCGAAGCGTTTCAGATAGCCTTCCGCCCATTCGAAATTGTCGAGGAGCGACCAGGCAAAGTAGCCCGCGACATTGGCGCCGGCGGCTTTGGCAGCGAGGATCGCCCGGAGATGCTCTTCGTAGAACCGGACGCGGCGCGGGTCGTCGATGCCGGGGACCTCGGCCATCCCGTTCTCGGTGACGTGGATCGGGAGATCGGTGTAGTCGCGCGAGACTTCGACGAGGAGGTCGGTCAGCCCCTTCGGGTAGATCTCCCAGTCGAGGTCCGTCTTCTCGAGCGGACCGTCGACCTTCGTGGTCGGGAAGAGGCCGCCGGCGGGGTCATGCCGCATCAGAGCGCGCGTGTAGTAGTTGATCCCGCACCAGTCGAGTTTCTGGTGGATCGCGGGAAGATCGGCTTCCCAGCCAGCCGGAAGAAAATCCTCCAGCCGCTGCACCAGTTCCGCCGGATAAGCGCCCCGGTAGACGGCGCCGAGGTAAAAGCGGTTGAAAACGTCCGCCCAAAGGTTTGCCGCGAAAGCATCTTCGGGTGACGGCGTCGCCGGTTCGCACTTTTCGAGGTTGAGGACGATGCCGAGATTCCGCACGCCTGCGGCGCGGAGCGCGGCGATGCCGTTCCCGTGCGCGAGCATCAGGTGATGCATCGCGCGGGCGCCGGCGCGGTAATCCCGAAGGCCCGGCGCGTGCTTGCCCAGCACGTGGCTTAGCCACGCGCTGCACCACGGCTCGTTCAGCGTCGCGGTGGCGGCGAGGCGGTCGCCGAACCTGCGGCCGATGAGGTCGGCGTAGTCGGAGAACCACCGGGCGACGTCGCGGTTCTGCCAGCCGCCGAGGTCCTGCAGGGCACTCGGGAGATCCCAGTGATAGAGCGTCGCGTAGGGGGCGATGCCGCGTTCGAGCATGCCGTCGATGAGACGGTCGTAGAAATCGAGCCCGGCGTCCCGCGGCGGCCCTTTCCCTTCCGGCAGGACGCGCGGCCAGGCGATCGAGAAACGGTAGGCGCCGAACCCGCCGTCACGGACGAGGTCGAGATCCTCCGGCCAGCGGTTGAAGTGGTCGCAGGCGACGAGGCCGTCGCTGCCGTCGACGACGTTGCCCGGCGTGGCCGCGAACGTATCCCAGATCGACGAGCCGCGGCCGTCGCCGACGCCCTCGATCTGGAACGCCGAGGTCGCGGCGCCGAACACGAAGTCTTCGCCGAACTCTTCCCGCCTCGAGCCGAACATGAGTGATCTCCCTGCGCCAGGTCGCGCTGGCCGGACGCCCATTCAACCGCTGCAAATGCAGTCGGGGCTACCGGGGTTTGAAGTCATCGGCACTTGAACCTCCCCCTTGCGGGGAGGTCGAACCGGCGCTTCGCTGGTTCGGGAGGGGGTAGGACGCGCCGCTGGTGCCTGCTTCGAGGCCGTTACCCCCTCCGAAGGCGACGGCGCTTCGCTTGTCGCCTTCCGCCTCCCCGCAAGGGGGAGGCTCAAAACAGCGGAGCAACGGCACCTCAACGGGGCTGGGGCTCAGTTGTGCAGCGGCTTGCCGCTGGCGTCGAAGCGGTGGAGTTCCTGCATCCGGGGCGTGACGCTGAGCGTGTCGCCCGCCTGGTAGCCGGCCTTGCCGCTCTGGCGCACGATCACCGGCTCGGCGGCGCCGACGTCGAGATAGATGTAGCTGTCGGAGCCGAGGTTCTCCGAGTAAATGACTTTCCCCGACCACGTCCCGCCGCTCGGCGACACTTCGAGGTGCTCGGCGCGGATGCCAACGGTATTGGCGCCGAACTTGTCGGCGAAACCGCCGTTGAGGAAGTTCATCTTCGGGGAGCCGATGAAGCCGGCGACGAACATCGATTGCGGCTTCTCGTAGAGTTCCATCGGCGAGCCGACCTGCTGCACGACGCCGTCCTTCAGCACCACGATCCGGTCCGCCATGGTCATGGCCTCGACCTGGTCGTGGGTGACATAGACCATGGTGGTATTGGGGAGCTGTTCCTTCAGCTGCGAGATCTCGATGCGCATCTGGACCCTGAGCGCGGCGTCGAGGTTCGACAGCGGCTCGTCGAACAGGAACACCTTCGGATCGCGCACGATGGCGCGGCCGATGGCGACGCGCTGGCGCTGGCCGCCGGAGAGCGCCTTCGGGAGGCGCTGCAGGTATTTCGTCAGCTGCAGCTTCTCGGCTGCGGCATCGACCTTCTGCCTGATCTGGTCCTTCGGCATCCCCATCAGCTTCAGGCCGTAGGCCATGTTCCGATAGACGTTCATGTGCGGGTAGAGCGCGTAGCTCTGGAACACCATCGCGATGCCGCGCTTCGACGGCGCGACGTCGTTCACCACCCGGCCGTCGATCGCGATCGTTCCCGAGGTGATCGTTTCGAGGCCCGAGATGCAGCGCAGCAGCGTCGACTTTCCGCAGCCCGAGGGGCCGACGAAGACGATGAA
The DNA here is from genome assembly GCA_020849325.1 of Bauldia sp. Lineage (GTDB taxonomy): Bacteria > Pseudomonadota > Alphaproteobacteria > Rhizobiales > Kaistiaceae > JADLGL01. Next base: position 2,906 of record JADLGL010000092.1, read on the forward strand.
CTCGCCGGACTCGATGTCGAGGTTGATGTCCTTGAGGATATGGACGTTGCCATAGCTCTTGTTGACGTTGGTGATCTTCAGGCTGGCCATCAGAACCTCATTTCACGGAGCCGGCGAGGAGGCCGCGGACGAAGTAGCGCTGCAGGGAGAAGAAGACGATCAGCGGCACCAGGATGGAGATGAAGGCGCCGGCGGTGAGGATGTGCCATTCGCTGCCCATCGTGCCGAGGAGGTCGACGAGCTTGCCGGTGAGCACGACGTATTCGTCCTGCGAGCCGAGGAAGACGAGGGCGACGAGGAGGTCGTTCCAGATCCAGAGGAACTGGAAGATCGCGATCGAGGCGAGCGCCGGCACGGAAAGCGGCAGCACCATCGTGGTGAAGGTCTGGAAGTGCGAGGCGCCGTCCATGCGCGCGGATTCCATGATCTCGCGCGGCAGGCCGACCATGTAGTTGCGTAACAGGTACACCGCCAAAGGCAGGCCGAATCCGGTGTGCGCCAGCCAGACGGCGAAATAGCCCTTGCCGTCGATGCCGAACATGCCGGCGATCTGGACGTGGAGGCGCAGCACCGGGACGAGCGCCATCTGGAGCGGCACGACGAGGAGCGCCACGACTGCAATGACGAAGAAGGTGCGGCCGGGGAATTTCATCCAGGCGAGCGCGTAGGCCGCGAACGCTGCCACCATCACCGAAATGATGGTGGCGGGGATCGCGACGGTGGCCGAGTTGATGAAGGACCGGCCGATGCCGTTCGCGTTCAGCACGGTCGAATAGTTTTCGAGGGTGAAGCGCGGCGCCATCGAGGCGACGTAGGAGATGCGCGGCGCGGTCGTGTATTCGAACGGCGTCGGCGAGGTCCAGACGTAGTCGCCGTTCTCCTCGACCGTGATCGTCCCGCCCGCGCGGAGTTCGATCGTCGCCCCTACGGGGTTGGCGCCCGCAGTCGTCGCGGTGCCGCCGAAGGTGCGGATCGTCCGGTTGTCGTCGGCGCCGAGGAGGTTGCCGCGGATGGTGTAGAGCCCGTCCTCGACGACCGCTGTCCCCGCCGCGGGGAGGCGCTCCGACTGGGCGGAGATCGTCGAGGTGGAAAGCGCCGTCCACCAGCCGGAGAGCGCCAGCTGGTCGGGGTCGCGGACCGAGGAGATCAGGAGCCCGAACGTCGGCAGCGTCCAGATCGCGACGATGAGGAGAAGGGCGATGTGGGTGACGAGCCGGCCGACCTTGAAACGGCGCACCCGCCGCGACGGCTCGGGGACGTCCGCTGCCTTCGGCACGGCGATGTCGGCGTTGGGGGCGAGGGTGGTCGTGGTCGACATCACAGCGCCCCTTCGGCGGCCCGAGCGCGCCTGATGTTCCAGATCATGATGGGCAGCACCGCGATCATGATGACGATCGCGATCGCTGAGCCTTTCCCGGAGTCGCCCGAGATGAAGGTCCACCGGTACATGAGGTTCGCGAGCACCTGCGTGTTGTTCTCGCCGTTCGTCATCGCGTAGACGATGTCGAACACTTTGAGGACGATGATGGTGATCGTCGTCCACACCACAAGCACGGTGCCGGCGATCTGCGGCACCATGATGCCGAAGAAGATCTGGCGCTCGTTGGCGCCGTCGATCCGTGCGGCCTCGATCGTCTCCTGCGGAATGCCGCGGAGCGCCGCCGACAGGATGACCATCGCGAAGCCGGTCTGGATCCAGACGAGGATGATCATCAGCAGGAACGAGTTGAGCCACGGTATGCCGAGCCACACCTGCGGCTCGCCGCCGAAGGCGACCACGATGGCGTTGAGAAGGCCGATCTGCTCGGTACCGGCGTCGCGGTAGGCGTAGACGAAGCGCCAGATGACGGCCGCACCGACGAACGAGATCGCCATCGGCATGAACACGAGCGTCTTGGCGACGCTGCCCCACCAGACGCGGTCGGCGAGGACCGCGATGACGAGGCCGAAGGCGGTCGAGAGCGAGGGGACGATGATGAGCCAGGCGACGTTGTTCAGCGCCGAGCGCCAGAACGTCGGGTCACCCTTGTAGAGGGTCATCGGCAGGCCGGTCGCCGGATCGATGATCGGCGCCCCGGTCGCGTCGACCGCACTCCGGAACCAGTCGGCCGGATTGCCGAACGCCCACTGGTAGTTGTCGAGGCCGACGAAGTTCTGGCCGAGCCGGTCGAACAGGCTGAGGCGGAGCGTCTCGAAGACGGGATAGACGAGGTAGACGGTCGCGAAAATCAGCGCGGGAGCAAGGAATATCCACGGCCTGATCCTGGAGCGCCGCCGATCCCGGCGGGTGATCGTCTCGTGCGACATGGTCGCGTTGGTCGCGAGCGAGCGATCGAGGATCCAGTTGGCGCCCCAGTAATACGCAACGAAGGCCAGTACGGCGATGGCGACGATCAGAACGGCATAGAGTGCCTGGTCCAGCATGCCCGCTCCCAAGGCTGGCTCAGATGTGACCGGAGCACGCCACTCCGGCGGAGCGGAGCCCGGCGTTGCCGCCGGGCTCCATTGGGGTGGGCCTACTTGATCGCGTCCCAGGCCGCCTGGATGCGCGTGGCGACCGTCTCGGCGGGAACGCCGCCGAGGAAGTCGACCATGCCCGTCCAGAAGGCGCCGGCGCCGATCGGGCCCGGCATGAGATCCGACGCGTCGAACCGGAAGGTCGTCGCGGTGGTGAGGATCTCACCCTGGGCGCGGAGGCCGGGGCTCGAATAGACGTCCTGGTTGGCGGTCGTGAGAGCGGTGAGGAACGCCGAGTTCGGCGCCGCCATCCAGATCTCGTGGGCGATCGGCGTCATCAGGAAGTCGATGAACGCACGGGCCGCCGGGCTGTCCTTGGCGATCGTCACCAGGGTGCCCGAACCGAGGACGGGGCGACCGAGCTCGGGCTTCGAGGCGAAGGGCGGCATGTAGAAGAAGTCGTAGTCCTCACCGGCAACGGTGCCCTCCGGGAAGAACGAGGCGATGAACGACGCCTGGCGGTGCAGGTAGCACTGCGGCGGCACCGTGAAGAGGCCGAGCGGCGAATCGCCGAACGGCGTCGCGGCGATCGCGGCGGTCCCGCCGGCGACCATCTCGTTGTCGAGGGCGATGCGGCCGAACTGGTTGATCACGTCGACGACGCGCGGGTCGTTGAACGGGATCTCGTTCCTCACCCACTGGTCGTAGACCTCCGGCGGATAGTTCCGCAGCATCAGGTCCTCGATCCAGTCGGTGGCCGCCCAACCGGTCGCGCCGCCCGATTCGACGCCGATGCACCACGGCGTGCCGCCATCGGCGATGATCTGCTGCTCGAGCTCCATGAGCTCTTCCATCGTCGTCGGGACCTCGTAGCCCATCTCGGCGAAGTTGTCGGGCGAGTACCAGATGAACGACTTCGTCTCCTGCTTGTACGGCAGAGCGTACTGGGCGACCGTTCCATCCGGACCCGCGAACTGGCCGAGGGCCGCCCATGACGGGCCGGCGGCGTAGTTCTGCTCGATGAAGGTCTGGACCCCGGCCCCGAGCGGCGTGAGGGCGCCCTGCGCGGCGAAGTCCGCGAGGAGGCCGGGCTGCGGCAGGATGAGGATGTTGGACGGAGCGCCGGCCGCGATGTCGATCCGGGCCTGCTCCTCGTAGTTCGGCGACGAGGCGGCGCGGACGGTCACGCCGGTCGCATTCTCGAAGTAGCGCCAGACGCTCTCCCACTGGGCGGCGTCGCCCTCGTTGTTCCAGGGGCTCCAGATCGTGAGCTCCTGGCCCTGCAGGCCCTGATGCGCGGCCGAGAAATCGGCCAGCGATTGCCAGCTGAACGCACCTTCGCCAATCGGGAACGCAAGATTGCTCTGTGAAAAGCCGGGTGCGACCGACGTGAAGATCACGGCCGCGGCGGAGACCCCCGCCAGCAGTATTCTACGCATGTAACCTCCCAACCTGTGATTATCCGGCCGCCCCTTCCCCGCCATCCTTTCCGGATGCGGAGGGCATCGTGCCAATCCGGCCGGCGATGGCGCCCTAGATGCCATAGTTGCGCCCAAATGCCAAATTGTCGCAGCGACATGACGTAGCGATCACGGGATCGCGAGAGGATTCCGCGAAGGCGCGTCGGGTGGGGACGCCGGGCTCCCGGGCACAAGGCTCGCGGCGGGCGACGGCACGGTCACCGGCGGGTCATCGACCTTCCCCGGCGGCGCGCCGGCGCACGGCCCGCGAGCCGAGGGCGATCGTCAGTCCCGCGAGCGCGATGAGCCAGAGCGCCATCGGCAGGCCCGTCACCTGCGACAGGCCACCGATCGCCGGCGGCCAGGCGAGGCTGCCGAGATAGCCGATGGTCGCGACCGCCGCGATGCCGCCGCTGCCGGCCGGGTACTCCGCCGCGGTGCTGATGAGGACCGGCACGATGTTCGCGGCACCGATGCCGACGAGGCCGAACCCGACCGCGCACAGGATCGGCCACGGCGAGAGGAGCGCGATCGCGCAGCCGCCGGCGATGAACGAACCGCCGAAGATCAGCGCCCAGCGCCGCCCGAAGCGCGTGACGAGGCGATCGCCGAGGAAGCGCATGACGGCCATCGTGCCGGAGAATGCGGCGTAGCCGGAGGCGGCAAGGGCGTGGCTCGCATCCTTGTGGCCCTCGAGGAAGAGCGCGCTCCAGTCGGCCACCGCCCCCTCGAGCCCGAAGGCAAGGAAAGCCAGAATGCCGAGGAAAAGGAGCGGCCCCGAGGGCAGCGAGAACCGCACCGTCGACGGCGGGCGGTCGCCGAGGGGCAGGTACCAGGAGCGCAGCAGGAAGGCGGCGACGGCGAAGCCGACGAGGACGAATGCGCAGGCGATCGCCGAAGCCGGATCGCCGAAGCCGACGAGGAGGGCACCGATCCCCGCACCGGCGAGGCCGCCGAGGCTGAACAGGCCATGGAAGGACGACATCAGCGTCCGGCCGGCCGTCTGCTCCACCCGCGCGGCCTCGTTGTTCATCGACACGTCGAGGACACCGGCGGCGGCACCATAGACGAGGCAGGCGACGAAGAGCGCGAGCACCGAAGGCGACAGGATCGGAAGCGCGCAGGTCACCGGCAGGGCAACCGCCGCGAAGGCCGAGATCGACCGCGCGCCATAGCGGGCGATCGCCCAGCCGGTCGCGGGCATCGCGGCGATGAGCCCGATGGCGATGCACAGGAGCGCGAGGCCCAGAATGCCGTCACTGATCCCGACGCGGGCGCGGACGACCGGGATGAACACGGCCCAGAGGCCGGCGGCGACGCCGAGGTTGAAGAAGGCGAGGTTGATCGCCGTCCGGGCGCGCCCGACTTCGCTCAGGCGGGTGGAAATACGCATGAACGCCATCGTGGTCGGAGCGGTTCGCCTCGCGCCGCCGGGAAGGTTCACGCCGGCAGCGTCCACCATCCTAGCGGGAATCGGGAAGCGGAGGCAGTGAGCCGAGGACGCTGCCGCTCCCCGCGTCTGGCAAGTCGCGAGTGCGTCGGCTAAGAGGGGCCGACCGCGCATTGCATCGCATGGATTCCGACACGTGCCACCGCTCGACGACGCCCTCCGCGGAGCCCAGCTCGAAACGACCGGACCAGACATCGTTGCGGAGGATTTCGGTGGCGAAATCGTGGTCCTCAACCTCGCCACGGGACGCTATTTCTCGCTTCCCGGCCTCAGCGCCGGCATCTGGCGCGACCTCGTGGACGGGTGTCCGCCGGCGGCGCTGATCGAGCTTGCCGCCCCCGCCGGGCCGGCGATGGCCGGGGCGGTGGAGGCGGTGGCCGCGGGTCTCGTCGCCGAGGGGCTGCTGCGGCCGCGCTCGACGCCGGCGACGGGCGCTGCGCCGACGTCGGTCTTTGCCGGGACGGCCGAGCTGCCGGTGATGGAATCCTACGACGACATGGCCGACCTCATCCTCGCCGACCCCATCCACGACGTCGACGAGAACGTCGGCTGGCCGGTGAAACGCGGGGACGACTAGCGTGGGCACGCCGGCGACCGCGCGGCAGGACGGCGTCGACGACGTCGCCGACTACGCCGGTCGCCTGCTCGACGCCGCCGCGGCGCTCGCGCGGGACGGTCTCCACCGGCGCCGCCTGAGCCCGTTCGGGCTGCCGATCGAGGCGTGGTTCTCCGACGCTGCCTACGCCGACATGGCGGCTGCCAACATTGCCTCGGCAACGGCGGAACCGCCGGCCGGGGGCGGGCCGACGCTCCATCTCCTCGACGCGCAGTCCCTCGGCTGGGCGCCGCCGGAGCCCATGGCTCACGAATATGTGCGGCCCGACTTCAACGCCGTGATGGCGGCGGCGGGCCTCCGCGCCTCGTATCTGCCGGCAGGGCCGATGTGGCAGGTCTATTCCCCCTCGCGCCGTGTTGGAGTCCAGCTCGTTTCCCGGCGGGGCCGCACCCCGCCGTGGGAATCGGGCGGACCGCTCCGGACCTTCATCCACTGGGCGCTGCCGGAACGGGCGCGGCTCTGCCATGCCGGCACGGTGGGCGCGGGCGGGCGCGGCGTGCTCCTGGTGGGGGCGGGCGGCTCGGGAAAGTCCGGCACGACGCTCGCCGGGATCGCGGCGGGCCTCGACAGCGTCGGCGACGATTACTGCATCGTGGCGATGGGCGCCGGGGGCGTCGAAGCACGGCCGGTGTTCCGGATGCTCAAGCAGGACCCGGCCGGCGTCCGCCGCGTATTCGGTCCGGAGGTCGATTTCGGGCCGATCAACTGGCAGGGCAAGTGGGAGATTCATGCCTCGCGGCTGCCGCGCCCGCCTTTCGTCGATCGGCTCGACATTGCCGCGATCGTGATGCCGCGGGTGGCGCGCCTCGCGCGCTGCGAAATCCGCCCGATCCCCGCGACGCTCGCCCTCCGCGCCTTCATGCCGTCGAACGTGATGCAGCTCCCCGACGGCGAAGCCGAAGGCGTCCGGTTCACCGCCGAGCTGTGCCGGAAACTGCCGACGTTCGAACTCCTCCTGTCGTCGGATCGGGACGACATCGCGGCGACGGTCGCCGGGCTGGTCGGGCGGCTCGGATGACGGACACGGTGAGCGTCATCATGCCGGCCTACAATGCGGAGCGGTACATCGACGCCGCCCTCCGCTCGCTCGTTCGCGAACGGGACGTTCTCCTCGACATCATCGTCGTCGACGACGGTTCGACCGACGGCACGGCCGACACGGCCGGCCGCGTGAGCGCGGCGCCCCACGAAATCCGTGTCTTCCGGGAGCCGCATCGCGGGGTCGCCGCGGCGCGGAACCGCGCCCTTGCCGCGATGCGGCCGGCCTCCGGCTACATCACGTTCCTCGACTCGGACGACCACAACGCCCCCGGCCGAATCCGACGCCAGGTCGAGCGTCTGAAGGCGATCGGAGGCCGTGGCTTCGTGATCGGCCGCGGCGCTTTCTTCGAGAAGGTCGACGAGGACACGAGCGAGATCGTGCCGGGAAGCCGGACCGTGACCGTGCTCGGCACCATGCTTCCGGCGGCCCTGTTCGACCGCGCCACGTTCGAAGCGACGGGGTCTTTCGCCGAAGACCTCCCGGCGGCGGAAGACGTCGACTTCTATCTTCGGCTGCTCGAGCAGCACGTGCCGTACGAGGTCGAAACGGAGACCGCCTTCCTCTACCGTCGCCACGACAGCAACATGACCAACGACGTCGCCCTCATCCGCCGCTCGATCGCCGACGCGCTGCGACGGTCGCTGGGGCGGCGTCGCAGGCATGGCGGCGCGATGACGCTCGGTGCCCTCTTCGCCTCCCGATCCAGCGCCGAAGAGGCTTTTCGGAATGGCTGACCGGTACTCCGTCGTCATCCCCGCCTTCGACGCCGCCGCCACGATCGGAGACGCGCTGCAATCGATCGCCGCGCAGACGGTGGCACCGGCCCAGGTCATAGTCGTCGACGACGGTTCTACCGACGATACGGCCGGCCGCGCGCGGGCCTTCGCCGACCAGCTCGACCTCGTCGTCATCCGCCAGGCCAATGCCGGCTGCGGCGCGGCGACCAATGTCGGCATCGACCTTGTCGCGACCCCCTTCCTCGCCTTCCTCGATGCCGACGACGTCTGGCTTGCCGACAAGGCCGAGCGGCAGCTCGCCCTCCTCGCGTCGCGTCCGGACCTTGCAGGCGTCTGCGGGCAGTGCCGGACGTTCCGTGGCTCCGTCGCGGCACCCGCGTTCAGGTCGGTGATGGACCTGTGGGGCCGCACGTCGCTGACGATCCGGACCGATGCGGCCCGGGCGATCGGCCCCGTCATCGACGGCGGGCGCGGCGACATGGTCGACTGGCTGGCACGCGGCCGCGAGCTCGGCCTCCGCATCGAGATGGCGCCCGGCGTCGTCGCCCTCCGGCGGATCAGACCGGACAGCCTGTCGTACGGCCGGGACCTCCACAAGGATCGCGGCTATCTCCTCGCGGTCAAACGCGCCCTCGACCGGAAACGCGGCCTGCCGCGCGATTAGGGTACGATGCAGGTTGGACGGATTGCGCGCATCGGGCGGGCAGACCGGCTATGGTCTCCCTCCGTTTCCCCCGACTCGCCTGCCGCCGTGACCGTCGTCGCCTCCGATCCCCTCGTCGTCCTCAAATCCGTGTTCGGCCACTCCGCCTTCCGCGGCGAGCAGGAGGACGTGGTGCGGCACGTGGTGGCGGGCGGGGATGCGGTGGTGCTGTTCCCGACCGGCAAGGGGAAATCGGTCTGCTACCAGGTGCCGGCCCTCTGCCGCACGGGCGTGGCCATCGTCGTGTCGCCGCTGATCGCGCTGATGCGCGACCAGGTCGAGGCGCTGAAGCAGGCCGGGGTGCGGGCGGCCGCGCTCAATTCGGCGATCGCGCCGGAGGAGATCGCGCGGAGCCGGGCGGACCTTCTCGGCGGCAAGCTCGACCTCCTCTACGTCACGCCCGAGCGGCTGATGATGGACGGCTTCCTCGCGATGCTGGAACGGCTGCCGGTCTCGCTCATCGCCATCGACGAGGCACACTGCGTCTCGCAATGGGGGCACGATTTCCGGCCGGAGTACCGGAAACTCGGCATGCTGGCGGAGCGCTTTCCGGGGGTGCCGAGGCTCGCTCTCACCGCGACCGCCGATGCCGACACGAGGCGCGACATCGTCGAGCGGCTCGCGCTGAACAACGCCCGCATCTTCCAGACCAGCTTCGACCGGCCGAACATCTCCTACGCCATCGCGCTGCGCGAGGGCGGGCGGCGGCAGCTGCGCTCCTTCCTCGACCGCCACACCGGCGAGAGCGGGATCGTCTACTGCCTCAGCCGCAAAAAGGTCGACGAGACGGCGGCGTGGCTCGCGATGGAGGGCATCCGCGCCCTCCCCTACCACGCCGGGCTCGACCGCGAGACGCGCGACGGCAACCAGGACGTCTTCATCCGCGAGGACGGCGTGGTGCTGGTCGCCACCGTTGCCTTCGGCATGGGCATCGACAAGCCGGACATCCGCTTCGTCGTCCATCTCGACCTGCCGTCCTCGGTCGAGGCCTACTACCAGGAAACCGGCCGCGCCGGGCGCGACGGCGGGCCGGCCGAGGCGTACATGACCTACGCGATGGCGGACGTCGTGCAGCGCCGGCGGATGATCGACGAGGGCGGCGCAGACGACACGGTGAAGCGCGTCGAGCGCGCGAAACTGAACGCTCTCCTCGGCATCTGCGAGACGGCGGGGTGCCGGCGGCAGGCGCTCCTGGCCCATTTCGGCGAGGTCTATCCCGGGCCGTGCGGCAACTGCGACGCCTGCCTTTCGCCCGCCGAGACCTATGACGGGACCGAGGCGGCCCAGAAAATCCTATCGGCGATCTATCGGACCGGCTCGCGCTACGGCTCCGGCCACATCATCGACATCCTCCGCGGCGAACCGACGGAGAAGGTCACGAATGCCGGTCATGACCGTCTGCCGACCTTCGGCGTCGGCCGGGACCTCGACGACCGCACGTGGCGCTCGGTGCTGCGTCAGCTCGTGGCGAGCGGCATCGTCGCGGTCGACCACACCGCCTTCGGCGCGCTGACGCTGGGCGACGGCGCCCGCGAGGTGCTGCGGAGCCAGCGGAAGGTGCAGCTCCGCCGCGACCGGGCGCCGGTGCGCGAGCGGACGCGGCGGCGGCTCGAGGCGACGGCGGCGCCGGTGTCGGGGCCCGACGAGGGGCTGTTCGATGCGCTCCGAGCCGAACGGACCCGCCTCGCACGCGAGCAGGGCGTGCCGCCCTATGTCGTGTTCCACGATGCGACGCTGCGTGCGCTCGCGACGGCGCGGCCGCGCGACATCGCGGGGCTCGCGGACATTCCGGGGATCGGGCGATCGAAGCTGGAACGCTACGGGCCGGCGTTCCTGAGGGTGATCGCGGCGGCGGGATGATTTGGCTGGCGCCCGCTGGCGGCCGAAGCGGAACGGCAGGGGCGGCACCGGCGTTCCTGATCCGCAACCGAAGCGGAGGACATCATGGACGACGACAAAAAGAAGCCGGTCGGCCCCGATCAGTCGGGCTGGCGCGGCGAAGTGGGCGAGGAAACGCAGAAGGTCCGGAAGGAACGCGGGATCGTCGATCCCGAGGTCCCCGAGGGCGAGGACGACGAAGACGACCCGACGCTGCCGCCGGCCCTTCGGCCGTAGCAGAGGGGAGCCGCGCCGGTCAGGCGCGGCGGAGGCTCCGTTCCGCACGATCCGCGGCTTCGCGAATCTTCTGGGCGAAGCCGTAGGCGGTCATGCGGCTGACGGCGATGCCGTCGGAGCGGCGCTCGCCGGCCCTGTCGGCGCAGACGAGGGTGACGTCGTCTCCCTCGATGCCGATGGCGAGGAAGGTGTTTTCGGCAAGGACGACCTGGCCGTCTTCGCCGCGGGTGGCGACGCGCTCGATCGCGTAGGCGAGCGCGCGGGCGTGTTCGGGGTACATGGCGCGGCAGTCCACCCAGTCGGGCATCGAAACCCAGACCTGGCCGGCGGCGACGTAGACCTCGAAATCATGGGCGCCACCCGCGAGGGCGGCCGCGGGCGGGCGGTCACGGCGCAGCATCGCGGTGCTGCTGCCGATGGAATCACCTTTGATGTGCGTTTCAGGGATCATTGCAATCTTGTTACGAAGGGTGAGCTGGAAGGTTCGCTGAGCTTTTTCTGGATTGCACCCAATATAGGTGCTGTCCGCCAGCACAGTTAATCCGGGGCGACAGCTCTGCCATGCACCAGACGCGCCCGATCCCCATGCATATTGGCCGTGACTGCAACCGGCGCGGTTCCGCGTGCGACTGCCGACGCGGCGGCGTCGACTGCCACTAAAACATAATAATGTCAGAGGCTTGTCCGACAGCCTGCACCGAACATCAACGGCCCGTCGGGCCCGGCGGGCGGCCCACCGGGGACCGGCACAACGTCTCATCATCTCCGAACAAGATGGCGCTGGGATGACGACCCCGGCGGTGCCGCCGCAATCCCGCGACGCCCTGCCGGTCCCGCGACCGAGTCGAAGCCGGCCGCCACCCCGCGCGTGGCGCCGCGCATTCCGCTAGGATGGCCGCGTGCGCGAATACCTCCTCAACGCCTTCGCAACGCTGTTCGTGACGATCGAGCCGATCGGCCTCGCCCCGATCTTCATCGCGCTGACGTCCGGCATGCCCGAAGCGCACCGGCGCCGCGTGGCGATCTCGGCGTCGATCATCGCGGCGGGCGTGCTCGTCGGCTTCGCCTTCTTTGGCGGGCCGGTGATCGAGTTCCTCGGCATCTCCCTCCCCGCGTTCCGGATCGCCGGCGGCCTCCTCCTGTTCTGGATCGCGTTCGAGATGATCTTCGATGTCCGCGCCGAGCGGAAAGCGGCGGCGGCGCAGGCGGACCAGGCGCAGGGGGACGCCGCGGCCACGGCCGCCTTCCCGCTCGCGGTGCCGATGATGGCGGGGCCGGCGGCGATCGCCGCGACCATCATCACGGCCGAGACGGCGCCGAACACGGGCGCGTTCGCCATCTTCATCGCGATGATCGTCGGGATCATCGCCCTGTGCCTCGTGGTGTTCCTCCTCGCCACGCGGTTCGACATGCTGCTCCGGCGCACCGGGCGGATCGTGCTGTCACGGCTCTTCGGCGTCGTTCTCGCGGCACTCGCCGTCCAGTTCGTGGCCGACGGCGTGAAGGCGATCGTCGCGGCCTGACGGTCAGCCCTTCGGGTGCGCCGCGGCGAGCATCGCCACGGCCTCCGCTTCGCCGATGAGAAGCGCACCGCGCCAGCGCCGCAGCCCCAGCGAAGTCCCCGCCTCGACCGGCGATTCGAACGCCGTCATTGCTTGCCAGCCGGCGCCATCGTTCATGCGGATCGTGCCGCCGGACGAGTGGACGAGCGCCAGTCCGCCGGCGACGTCCCAGATGTTCGGGCGGGCGAGGCGCGAGACGCGGAGGAGCCCCGCAGCGACGAAGGCGCATTCGACCGCGGCCGAACCGGTCTGGCGCATGTCCCACGGGAAATCGCCGGGCGTCCGGTCCGGCTCGCCGGCGAGGTGGCGCCGGTTGGCCGGCACCGAGCGCGGCGCGGCGGGCTCGAAATCGAAGCGGAGCGGACCGCCTTCGCGGGCGTGATAGACGCCGGCACGGAGGACGTGGCTCGTCGAGACCCACACGGCGCCGACGATCGGCACGCCGCGCTCGAGGACGCCGATGGACCCCGCGAACAGCGGGAAGCCGTTGACGAAATTCGACGTGCCGTCGATCGGATCCACCGCCCAGACGACTTCGCGGGCGGGATCGGGCGCCTCGTCGATCTCCTCGCCGATGATGCCGTGGTCGGGGAACTCGGTGGCGAGGCGGGCGCGGATCAGCTCCTCGACCTTCTGGTCGACGTCCGAGACCGGGTCGGCGAACATCTCGCCCTTCGCCGAGCCCTTGTAGCGCACCGCGATCTCGCGCCCGAGCGCGTTGGTGATCTGGGCGCCGGCAAGGTTCGCGAGCTCCACGGCCAGTTGCTCGATCGAGCGCAGCCATTCCTCGCGATCATCCGGGGTCATGCTTCGCCCTCGGGGACGAGGATGCCGATCTCGGCGCCGATCAGGCGGACGAAGACGTGGGCCGACTTCCGGTCGGGCTTCCGCATCCTGCGATCGTCGATCCGAAGCGGCAGGCCGTCCCAGCGCGCGGCGACGACGCGGCCGCGGAAGGCCGTGACGGGAGGCGGGCCGCCATCTTCGTCCCTGAGCCAGGCGATCATCGCGCCGCGGTCGGCTTCGCGGAGGATGACGGCGTCGATCCGGCCGTCGCCGGTGTGGCTTTCCGCGAGGAGCGGCAAGGCCGGGCCGACGCGGCTGATGCTGGTGACCTCCGCCATCAGCACGTCGTCCTCGACGATCCTGCCGTCGACCGAGAGCCAGAGGCGGCCGGCTTTCGCGCGCCGGACGGTCGAGATCACCATTTTCCGCACCACGGCGCGGGCCTTCGCCGCCGTCTCGGCCTCGATGCGGCGGGTCATCATCGGCGCGAGGAGACCGAGGCCGACCGATTCCACGAACAGCCGGTAGCCCCACGGGCCGTTGGCGATGCCGACATCGAGCCGGCGCACCGGCGCGCCATCGAGACGCGGAATGAGCGCGAGGACATCGGTGCTCATCCCGAACGAACGGGCGATGTTGTTGGACGTTCCCATCGGCAGGAGCGCGACGGGCATCGTCAGGGCGGCGTGGAAGTCGAGGAGCTGGCCGACCGAGCCGTCGCCGCCGGCAACGGCGACGAGATCGGGCCGGCTTGCGAGGCCGGCAGCGAAGCCGGCGGTGTCGTCCTTCGAGCAATAGCGGACCTCGTAGCCGGCTTTGGCGAAGCCGCGGACGAGATCGTCGGCCGAAACCCGGTTGTCACCCGCTTTGGGGTTGTGGAGGAGGAGCGCCCGCATGGCGGCAGTCAACGGCGGCTCCTCGAAACGGTTCCGGAGCCGCGACGGGTGTAATGCGCGTCACATCCTCCCGCGCCGCAATGCGCGATTGTGGGTTCCGCCGGCCCACCCCGGCACCGGGGGCTCCTCCGCCCTCGCTCCCACCCTCCCGAACTTGGCGGCCTGCCCACCCCGGCAGGCCGTCCCTTTCGGGGCCACTGCCGGATGTGGGGCCGGCAACGATCGGCCGCCGCCTTCTGTCCCAGCCACGGCGTTGCCCGAAACGCGCCGCCGTGACAAAGACGGCGGCCGATCCGTCACAACCGTTCCGCCAACGCCGCCATGACCGCAGTGAATCGCCCGGCGATTGCACTTCGCCTCGCCTTCGCCGGCAAGCGCAGCCTGCCGCCCGGCACCGATCTCGCGCACCTCCTGTCGCCGCTGTTCGCCGCCGTCGAGGCGGCAGTAACGGGCGTGGTCGCCCGCGATCGCGGCTGGTACTCCGAGGCGAAACCGCGGCTGACGCTCGTCTCCGGCCTCGCGGATGGCGCCGACCAGATCGCCTCGACGACATTCCTGGACGGCGCCGACGCTACCGCCGAGCGGGTGATCGCCGCGATCCTGCCGTTCGCACCGGATGCCTATTGCTTCGCCTCGCCGATGGCGGACGCCGAGCGGTTCCGCGCGCTCCTCGGGCGAGCCGCCTATGTCGTCGAGCTCGACGGCGAGGCGCGGCGCGACCTGCCGCCGGACGCCGAAGAGGGCCGCCGCGAGCGGACGGCCGCCTACCGCGCGCAGGCCGAGGTGATGCAGCGCCATGCGGACATCCTCATCGTCGTCGACGACGGCAGCGCCGGGGCTGCGGGCGGCACGGCCGAGACGACGCGTCGCGCCCTCGGCATCGGCCTTCCGGTCATCCGCATCATCGTCCCGGCCGGCGAGGTGCGCGTCGTCCGCACCCTCGACGACCTCGATCACGGCGACAACGCCGCCCCACCGCCGGCCGAGGCGGCCGTTGCCGCGCTCGTCGCCGACCTCCTCGCGGTGCCGCAGCCGCCGGTCCGCCGCGGCCATGCGCACGCCGGCGGCCACCACCAGCTCGTGGCCGAATTCTTCGGCGGCGAGGAACGGCGGATGCTGCCGCGCCAGCGCGTCTGGCGCTGGTTCGAGCACCGGTTCCGGCCGAAGGAAACGATCGAGGACGACGTCGCCGCGCCGCCGATCGAGCCGTACCGGCTGCGCGCCAATGCGCTCAACGCCCAGTATGCCGGGCTCTACCGTGGCACCTTCCTCCTCGGCTATGCGCTCGCCGTCGCCGCCGTCTGCCTCGCGGTCCTTTCGATCATCGTCCTGATCCGGAACTCGTCGGCGCACAGCCCGGACTACCAGGCGTGGTGGGTGCTCCTCTGGCTGGGCCTGGCGAAGCTCTCCGCGGTGATCTGGATCCAGCGCGCGGCGCGGACCGCGAACCGCGAGCGCTGGGCGGAGAAGGCGGTCGACTACCGCTATCTCGCCGAAGGGCTCCGGACGATGGTGTATCTCCCCGCCGCTGCGAGCTTCCGGCCGCCGCCGCCGCTGTCGGCGCCGTTCGCGACGCGCGTCGTCGAGCAGAGCACGGTCGACCGGCTGTTCCACGCGATCGTGAGGCAGGTGAACCCCGCCGACGCGACGCCGCCGCCGAAGGGCCAGCCGATCCGGCCGCTCGCCGCCGGGGCGCTCGCCGTGATCCGCACCGGCTGGATCGGGCGGCAGCTCGCCTACCACCGCCGGACGGCGGCGACGATGGCGGCGATGAGCCGGCGGCTCGAGAAGCTTGCCAATTTCCTCAGCGTGGCAGTGATCGCGGTCGTCTGCGCCGACCTCCTGATCCTCGTCCTCGGCGGGCTGCACGTCCTGCCCGACGACCTCGCCGATCCGCTCTACAAGGCCGCGCCGTGGCTTCTGTTCACGGCGGCGATCCTGCCGGCGGCCGTGGCGGCGCTCAACGGCGTCCGGTTCCAGTCCGAGTGCTCGCGCCTCGCCGACCGTTCGGAGCGGATGATCTCCATCCTCGAAGGTTTCGACCGGCGCGCGGCGACGCTGGCGGAGCGGGTCGCCACCGCCGACCGGCGCCCTCCCCCGCCGCGGCTCCACATCGTCGATGCGCTGCGCCTCGGCGAGGACGTCGCGCGCGTCACGCTCGACGAGGTGGCGGAGTGGTCGGCGCTCTACGCCAAGGAGCTGGTGGAGCCGTAGTGGCTCGACACATTCGGACGCTTCGGGGTTGGCATCCTCGAGCCCTCGGCACAGGTGCCTGTTCCCCTCGCCCCGTTCGGGGTGAGGCGGAATGGGAGGTCGCTCCGGCAATGATCCGAAATACGTCGATCCACTAGCCTAAGGTGCCGCGGGCGCGGCGGGGGCGAGATCGGCGAACTGCTCGCGCCACGAGGCGGCGGTCGCGGCGTCGATCCAGCCTTCCGCGGCGAGGCGGTCGACCTCGGCGGCGCCTTCGGCGATCGCCGCGGCCTGACGCTCGCCCGATGCCCACAGTCCGAGCTTGTAAAGGGCGATCACGAGGTTCGACCGCTTGTTGAAGTCGTCGGGCACCTCGGCGGCAAGCGCGGCCGCGATGGCGTAGGCTTCCTCGAACTCGGCGATCGCACCCGGTACGTCCCCCGCGAGCCCGCGGGCCCCTGCGGCGCGGTCGAGGCTGGCCGCAAGGTCCTCCCGCCAGGTGCGGTTCCCGCGGTCGCGCTCGAGGAGGCCACGCGTCACCGACACGGCTTCGTCGAAGAGAACCAGCGCCGCCGCGAACGCGCCGGTCGTGAACCGTGCGTCGCCGGCGCGGTTGAGCGCGAGGGCGAGGCTGCGGCGATAGTCGGCGTTGGCGTCGTCGAACGCGATGAGCTGGCGGGAGATCGCAACGCCCTCGTCGAAGGCGGCCATGGCGCCGTCGACATCGTCCGAAGCCAGCCGGGCGGCGCCGACCTTGTTGAGCGTGGTCGCCGTGTCGAGGAGCCACGCCGCGTTCGACGGCTGGGTCGCGGAAAGGGTCTTGATCCGGACCAGCGCCTCCTCGAACAGCGGGGTCGCCGAGGCGACGTCTCCCAGCGCGGAATGCACGTCGCCGACCTTGTTGAGGGCGACGACGAGGTTGCGGGCGTAGTCCGTTTCGTCGGGATTGCCTTCGGCAAGCGTCCGCGACACCGCGAGGGACTCCTCGAACGCCGCGAGCGCAGCGGCGCCGTCGCCGGTCGCGAGGTGCACGCTGCCGAGCCGGTCGAGCGCCGCCACGAGATCGGCGCGGAAGAGTTCTGCTTCCGGTCGATCCGAGACGTAGGGGCGAATGATCGCGAGCGCCTCATCGAGCGGCGGAAGCGCCGCCGCGTAGTTGCCGGCCCTGATCTCGGCGCCGGCGTAGTTGCTGAGGGCGACCCCGAGAACGCGCTCCGCGATGATGTCGCCGTCGGTCGCGGCAAGGAGACGGCGGGCACCGGCAACGGCATCGGCCGCGGCGTCGATGCCGGCGTCCATGTCACCGAGCGCCTGGAGCGTCTCGGCAAGCTGGATGAGCGTGCTGACGCGGGCGACGCCGATGTCGAGGTCGGCCGGAGCCGCAGTCGCGAGCTGGTCGATCGTGGTGCGCGTCTGGTCGATGATCGGCCTGAGATCGTCGAGGCGGACGCCGGCGACGCGGGCCATGCCGCGCATCACGTCGAAGGCAAGGTTGTTCACCGCGGTTTTCGCGGCCGTGAAGTTGAGCTCGGCGCGATCGCGCTCGGCGGTCGCCTCGCGCCGGCGGCTCTCCGCGGCAAAGGTCTGCCACACCGCGACCACGGCGATCACGGCGAAGAGCACCGTCGCGACGATCAGGAGGCGGATGCGGGCGCGGGCGCGGCGGCTCGAAGCGCCGACATAGGCGAGCGCGCCCGGCGGCAGCTCCGCGCCGAATTTTCCGGCGACGCTCTCCGCCTCGGCGAGCGGCAGGCCCGGCGGGATGAGGAGTTCGGTGCGGCGGCCGCTCTCCTCCCAGCGCCGGCGCTGGTCCTCGATGTCCTCGCGGACGCGGAAGAAACCGGCATTCTCGGCGACGATCGTGCGGGCGCGCCCCCAGCTCTCGAGGACGCGCTGGTGCGCGAGGCGGACATGCGTCGCGCCGCCCTCGGTCGACGACAGGAGGACGCGCGCTTCCACGAGCGCATCGACGAGGCGCGCCGACGGCTCGTCGAACGCCGCCTCGGACAGCGGCACCGCCCGGATCGCGAGCGGGGCATTGCCGCCGTCGTGGTCGGGCTCGGCGAGTTGGCGGAGAAGGCGCGGCAGGCGCGCCTGCTCGTCGGCGCCGAGCGCGGTGACCGCGACTTCCGCCTGCCGGTCGATCGCGCCGCCCATGCCGCCGATCGCAGTGTACGCGGCAAAGGTGAGGCGGGCGCGGCCGCCCTTCGTCTCGCGGCGCTCGAACAGCTGATCGAGCGTGAACTGGAGGAGCGGCAGCATGTCGGGCCGGTCGGCATCGGCGAGGAGCACCTCGTCGAGGGTCCGCCCGATCGATGGGTCGGCGTCGAAGTCGAGGTCGGCCGCCGCGGCCGGGCCGCGGACGATCTCCGCGAGCTCCGCCGGTCCCGGCGGCTGCAGGTCATAAGTGGCGCCGGCCGTCTTCAGGTCGAAGAGTTTCGGCTCCTTGAGGAAGCGCTCGTAGAGGTCGGCGCGGAGCGTCGCGACGATCCAGACCCGGCCGGTGGCGGCGAGGGCCGCCAGGAGCGCGGCGAAGCGCTGGCGCTCCTCGGGCGACACGCCGCCGGTGAAGAGGTTGTCGATCTGGTCGACGACGAGAACGAGGTCGGCGCGGAGCGGGCGGGCATGGCCGCCGGCGCGCTGCTCGGCCGCCGCCACCTTGTCGAGCGCCGCGAGGATCGGTTTCGGCGCCGTCTCGTCGCCGTGGCCGAGGAGCACCGCCAGCGCCTCGGGCGTCGGGTAGTCGCCCGCCGCAAGTTCCGGCAGCGCCGCGGGACGGCCCGCATCCTCGTCCGTGGCGGCGCCGGCGCCCTCGAAGAGCCGGGCGGCGAGGCCGGCCGCGGGATCGCCGCGGATTTCGCCCGGCCGATAGAGGGCGACCCGCCAGAGATCGACGCCCGGCACGACACCCGGCGTCGTCAGCCGCGGCACGATGCCGGCGCGCGCGAGCGAGGATTTTCCGGAGCCGCTGGCGCCGACGAGAAGAAGGAACGCCGCGCCCCGGCTCGATGATTCCTTGAGGAGATCGACGGCGCGCGCAATGTCCCTTCCGCGGCCGAAGAAAACCGCGGCGTGGCGGGCGCCGAACGAGGACAGGCCACGGAATGGCGAGCCCTTCGTCTCGATCGGCCAGACCACCGAACGACCCTCGAGGACCTTCTCCTCGATCCATTTCCGCAGCAGCGTTTCGACCTGCTGCTCGAACTCGTCGGTCGAGCGGAACTCGTGGTAGCTCGCCTTGAAGTGCCCCTCCGGCGTCCTGAACCAGCGGGCGAAGAAACCCTTCAGCCGGTTCCACTGCTCGGTGATGAGCGCGTTCGTCTCGGCGTCGTCGAGCTTGACGACGGGCGGCTCGGGATAACGGAAGACGTAGATGTCGGGGAGGCCTTTCTGGCCCGCCGCCTCCATCGCCGTGAGAATCTCGTAAGCAGTGCCGCTCGGGTAGGGCTCGCCATCGGCCATCCGCGGAAACTCCGCCGGGAGTTCGGTGCCGAGGCGGTGGCGGAGGACGGCGATGACGATGTCGCAATCCGCCGCCTCCGGGATTTGCGCCTGAAACGTCTCGTGCGCCCTGTAGAACTCGCGCTCCCAGCGAACGGTCTCGAGGCGCGCGAGATCGGCAAAGGCGCCGTTGAGGCGCTCGACGACGCGGTCGACGCGCATCCGCTCGAACTGCGCATCGGCCGGCGACGAGATGAAGATGCGGACGCGGCGCGGACCGGCGGAAGCGCCGGTCGCGGCAGGAGCGGACGTGGGTGTATGCGCGATGGACACGGCGGCGCTCCGACCGGCCCGCAGCAAACCGCGAAACCCGCCGCCGTCAAGCCCTCACGCCGATGTCGGCCGCGCGGCGCCCGCGTTCCGCTGGAGAATCGACGGCGGCCGCCGGCCAGCAAGACGCGTGTGCCCACGGCACGTTTTCCCTCGCCCCGTTCCGGGAGAGGGCTCCAGCCCTTGCCGAGCGCAGCGATCCGACTTGAACGGATCGCGCTCTAGCCGCCGCGGGGCGGGACGTAGTCGATCAGCGCTTCGAAGATGTCGGTGAAGGGAACCGCCTTCTTCGAACCGTCGGGCCGAAGAAGATCGAGGCCGCAATTGATGGCGTCGCGGAAGATTTCGGGGCCGGTATCGGGCGGCGCTTCGGTCGCGACGATGGCACGGCCGATCCAGTCGGCGGCGAGGGCCGGCTCGGTTGCGACGACCGGCCACGGCTCGGGCTGGATGGCGCTGTTGGTGGCGCTGATCGTGCCGGCGCTCGTGATCCGCGCCTTGTCCCAGCGGCCGGCGAAGCCACCGACGCACCACGCTTCGAGCGCGAAGCCGTCGATCACCGTAACCTGCGCCGACGCCGGCGTGAGGAAAGACAGGGCGATGGCGGTCGCGCCGGCGATCGCCGCAATCCAGTTCTTCATTCCGGTATTCCCTTTGCGGGCGCCTCGAGCATGATCCGAAGAAAGTGGCTGTCGGTTCTTCGAAAAAGATCATGCTCCAGCAGGAAAATGATCGACGAGCGTGATCCGACTTGATCGGATCACGCCCTAGAAGGTGAGGCGCACCGCGCCGCCGATCTGGGTGTGGTTGCCGATGCCCCGGCCGGCGGTGCCGGTGACGAAGGCGTCGATCGTCGTCGTCGGGTTGAGCTTCCAGCCGAGGCGGGCGCCGTACTCGACGAAGGTGCCGTTCGGCGCCACGCCCTCGACGTCGCCGACCCAGAGGACATTCGTTTCGAGCGTCGTGCCGCCGAAGCCGTGGCCGATGCCCGCCATCAAGGTGGCGTCGAGGCGGTCGGTCAGTTCGGTGGTCCACTCGGCCGCGACTTTAATGCTCGTCGAGCGGCTGACGCCGCCCATCACCGCCATCGGGAACGGGTTCTCCGGCGTCAACGCCTCGGCGTAACCCCCGACATGGACCGAGGTGTGGGCGAGCGTCACGGCCAGCGCGACGTCGTTCCGCGCGTTCAGCGAATAGATGCCGCCGAGGCGACCGTAGAGGCCGGCGACGAAGCCCTCCGCGTACCCCGTCGCAATCACCTCCTCGCCGAGATTCTCGTACGTGCGGGTGAAGGTGAAGCCGAGGCCCGGCGCCGCCCAGGCGCCGAACTCGCCGAAGACGCGGAAGGGCGCCTCGGTGGGCGAGACGTAGCGAAGCGAGCCGCCGACGAGCGCGCCGCGGAAGGAGGCGCCGGCGTAGGACTGGCTGACGAAAGCGAGACCGCCGGCGACGCTGAAGCCCTGGCCGATCTCGGCACGGCCGTTGACGCCGACGAGCGACGAGCCGAACGCCACGATCGGCGTGACGCCGGTGCCGGAATCGAGCGGCTGCAGCGCGCCGAGGAGAAGGTTCGCGGTGCCGCCGAGGTGCGTGATGATGGCGTTCCGCTGGGCCGCAAGCCGGTTGGCGGACCCCTTCACCGAATCCCACGTGGTGTAGGCGACGAGCGCGTAGTCGGCGCTATCGAGGCCTGCATCGACGGCGGCGCCGTCACTGCCGGCAAAGAGGTCGAGGAGGATCGTGATGTCGAGCGCCTGCCCCGGCAGCGTGCCGACCAGGTGGCTGAGGTCGAGATCGTCCGATGATGGGCCGTCGACGACCTGCTGGCCCTCCTGTCCGCCCGGCCCGGTGCTGGTCAGCGCCACCCACTGGCTGGACTCGGGTATCGAGGTGAAGCCGCGATAGTCGGCTGAATAGACCGCAAAACCGTCGGTCGCGGCGAAGGGCGTGATCGAGCAGGAGATCTCGACGCTTGCCGGTTCGACACCACCGGCGGCGCCGACGAACGGCGCGCCGAACAGGTAGCTCACCGTGTTTCCGGGGCCGGGAAGAACATCGAACGTCCCGTCGGGGCAGCCATCGGTCGCGGCCAGCGCGGGGGCCGTAAATGCGGAAAACGCGGCGAGTGCCGCGGCAAGCTTCAGTCTCATGTCGTCGTCCCCGCCGGAAGGAACGGGCGGCCCCGAAAGGGCCGCCCGGAGGCTCGATTCCGCTACCTTAGCACCGGCGGAACTGAAGATTGTAAATGACCGCCGCCTGGACGTCCTGGGTATCGACGGTGGCCATCGCCTGCTGGCCGCCCACCGTGTTCACCCGGATGTTGGTGTTGGTGCGGAGCGTGACCGGCTGACCGCAGGCCGACCACACGACGGCAGTCGCGACGAGGTCGTTGTGGATCAGGTAGTCCGTCGCGATCGGACCACGGAAGTCCTGACGGAAGACCGGGCCACGGCCGCCGGCGAAGAAGTACTCGACGTTGAACTGCGACGAGGCGCCGGGCGGGAGCTGGTTGAAGCCGCGGTAGTCGACGCCGATGATCGACACCGAGATGCCGTTCGGCACGTTCACCGGGATGGCGACGTTGCAGCTCTTGCGGTCGAAGGTGAGGCCGGTCGTGCCGCCCGCTTCCGCGACGTAGGAGCTGAAGAGGATCGACAGGGTCGACTTGTCGGGGCTCAGGATGGCGTCGACCGAGCCGGCCGGGCAGCCGGTGCCGGCGACGGCCGGCAGGCCGAGCGTGATCTGCGGCACCTGGGCGCTGGCAGTCGACGCGCCGCCGACGGTGGCAGCCACGAGGGCGAAGGCTGCGAGGAACTTGTTCATCTGGGGGTCCTTCCTGTGTGAGGCATTGGGGAGTTGGCCTGGTGCCCCTTCTAGCGGCGGGAAACTGAACCTCGCATGAGGTCCAAATTCAGGCGGTATTCAGTTTTCCCGATCCGAAGCCGCTAACGCCGAAGGGGGCGATTTGGCTCCCGGCCGGCGATGGCCGGAAGCCGTTTTCGTCTCCTGCGGTCAGCAGGCGCGATACTGGAGGTGGAAGACGATCGCGGCATCGACGTCCGTGGTGTCGACGGTCGCCATCGCCTGCTGTCCGCCCGACGTGGTCACGCGGATGCTGGCATTGGTGCGGAGGATCACGTCCTGGCCGCAGGCCGACCACACATTGGCGGCGGCGACGATGGTGTTGCGGAGCGTGAAATCCTGCTGCCGCGGACCGGTGAAGGTCTGGTTGAACACCGGACCGGTGCCGCCGGCGAAGAAGTATTCCACCCGGAACACCGAGCTCGCGCCGGCCGGCAGGCCGTTGTAGCCGCGGTAGTCCACCGAGACGACCGAAACGCTGAGGCCGTTCGGCACGTTCACCGGGATCGCGAGGTTGCACGACTTCCGGTCGAAGGTCCGGGCCCCGCCCGCCTCCGCCTGGAACTGGCTGTAGAGGATCGAGAGGGTCTGGCCGCTGATGACCGCGTCCGCCGAACCCGGCGGGCAGCCGGTGCCGCCATAGGTCGGATTGCCGAGGGTGAGCCCGGTCTGGGCATGACCGGCCACCGTGCCGGCGATGAGGAGCGAGAGTGCGAGGAGCGCACGTTTCATGTGGCGATGTCCTTCCGCCGTTGGGATCGAAGCCCCCCTGGCTTTGTGGCTCTCGATACCGTCTTCAAGCTGAACCCAGGATGAGCGGACGGTTAACGTCGGCGACGGCGCCGCGCGTCCGACAGAAGCGGGACCTTCCGCTCCAATCGCGACGCCGCTATGGCGTTCCGCGAGCCGGAGCGAAATCTTGGCCGACGCCCTTCCGATCGACGACGCGCTGCCGGCGATTCTCGCCGCGTTCGCGGCCGGCCCGTCGGCGGTGATCGTCGCCCCGCCCGGCGCCGGCAAGACGACGCGCGTCCCGCTCGCGCTCCTCGACGCTCCGTTTCGCGGCGACGGCCGGATCATCCTGCTCGAGCCGCGGCGGCTCGCCGCGCGCGGCGCGGCACGGCGGATGGCGGCGACGCTCGGCGAGGAGGTCGGCGGCACGGTCGGCTACCGCGTCCGCCTCGACGCGCAGGTCTCGGCAAGGACGCGGATCGAGGTGGTCACCGAGGGCGTGTTCACGCGGATGATCCAGGACGACCCCGGCCTTGCCGGCATCGCCGCCGTCCTCTTCGACGAATTCCACGAGCGCAGCCTCGACGCCGATCTCGGCCTTGCCTTCGCGCTCGACGCCCGCGCCCTCCGCGACGATCTCCGCATCGGCGTCATGTCGGCCACCATCGACGGGGCGCGCGTCGCCGGGCTCCTCGACGACGCGCCGGTCATCCGCTCCGAAGGCCGGGCGTTTCCGGTCGAGACGCGCCACGTGCCGCGCGATCCTGCCGTGCCGCTCGAAGACCAGGTCGCGCGCACGGTGCTCGACGCGCTGGCGGAGGAGCCCGGCTCGGTCCTCGTGTTCCTTCCCGGCGAGCGGGAGATCCGCCGCGTCGCGGAACGGCTCGCCGGGCGCGTCGCGGCGAATGTCGACGTCGATCCGCTCTACGGCCAGCTCTCCGTCGCCGAGCAGGACCGTGCGGTGTCGCCGGCTCCCGCCGGGCGGCGGAAAGTGGTGCTGGCGACGTCGATCGCGGAGACCTCGCTCACGATCCTCGGCGTCCGCGTCGTGATCGATTCCGGCTACCGGCGTTCGCCGGCCTACGACCCCGCGACCGGGCTCACCGCACTCGAAACCCGCCGCGTCTCGCGCGCCGCCGCCGACCAGCGCCGCGGTCGCGCCGGCCGCACCGAGCCGGGCGTCTGCTACCGCCTCTGGCACGCCGGGCAGACGAACGCGCTGGAACCGTTCGACCGGCCCGAAATCCTCGAAGCGGACCTCACCGGATTCGCGCTGGAACTCGCGCGCTGGGGCGTTCCTTCGCCGGATTCGCTTCGCTTCCTCGATCCGCCGCCGAAGCCCGCCTTCGCGGAAGCGCTGGCGCTGCTCCGGGCACTCGATGCCATCACGCGCGAGGGCGCGATCACGTCCGACGGCCGGGCGCTGGCGCGGCTGCCGCTCCATCCGCGGCTCGCCCACATGGTGGCGAAAGCGGCCACGCGCGGCGAGGCGACCACGGCGGCGGAGCTCGCGATGCTCCTCACCGAGCGCGGGCTCGGCGGCGACGACGTCGACCTTGCCGCGCGGCTGATGCGCTTCGGTTCGGAGCGCTCCGGCCGCGCCGGCGATGCGCGGCGCCTCGCGGGCCGGATCGCAGAGCTCGCGGGGGGCAAGGGCGTGGCGCCGGTCGAGGATGCCGGCCGCCTCCTCGCCGCGGCCTATCCGGAGCGGGTGGCGCAGGGGTTTGGCGACGGTCGTTTCCGGCTCGCCGGCGGCCGGGCGGCGACGCTCGACCCGGCCGAGCCGCTTTCGCGCGCGCCGTTCCTCGTCGCGGCCGAGATCACCGGCACGGCGGCGGCCGGGCGGATTCGCGCCGCCGCCGCGATCGATCGCGCCGAGATCGAGGCGCTGTTCGCCGAGCGGATCGTCGCCGAACCGACGCTCGCCTTCGACGCTGCGTCGGCGAGCGTGCGGGCGCGGCGCGTCCGCCGGCTGGGCGCGCTTCGCCTCGCCGAGGAGCCGGCGGCGGTCGCCGCGGACGCGCGGGCGGCGGAGATGCTCGCGGCCGGCATCGCCGAACTCGGGATCGCGCGGCTGCCGTGGTCGAAGGAGCAGTCGGCGCTCCGGGCGCGGTCGACCTATCTCGCCGCTTTCGACGCCGGCTTCCCGGACCTGTCGGACGCCCGCCTCGCCGCAACCGTGTCGGACTGGCTGGCGCCGCACCTCATCGGGCGCACCGCGCTTGCCGCGATCACCGCGGACGACCTCGCGGCGGGGCTGGCGACGCTGCTGCCGTGGGACAGGCGGGCGGAAATCGACCGCGCCCTCCCCTCGCATTTCGAGGCGCCCACGGGCTCGCGCATCCCGATCGACTACGCCGCCGAGAACGGGCCGCTCGTCGAGGTTCGCGTGCAGGAACTGTTCGGCCTCGACAGACACCCCGCAGTGGCCGGCGGACGCGTGCCGCTCCTCCTCGTCCTCGTGTCGCCGGCGCACCGGCCGATCCAGACGACGCGCGACCTCCCCGGCTTCTGGCGCGGCTCGTGGCGCGACGTCCAGAAAGACCTCCGCGGGCGGTATCCCCGCCACCCCTGGCCCGACGACCCGCTCGCAGCGCCGCCGACGCGACGGGCGAAACCGCGGGGGACCTGACGGAGTTCCCGTTCGGTGTACCAAGAAGTCGGCCGTCACTCTGCGCCCGCGTCATGGAGCTCCCGATCCCGCTTTGTTCACCCCCGCCCTTGTGGGCGAGGCCGGGAGAGGGACTTGCGGCCTCGGACACTGCACGGCCGCACTTGGCAGATGGGCCGAAAGTCCCCACCCCAGCCCTCCCACAAGGGGAAGGGAGCGCGCAGACGGAGCGAAGGTGCCCCTTTCTCGGGTTTCGCCAATGGGCGTCGGGCGGCTCGATCCGCCGGACGCGGAAGCGTGGCTGGCATCGCGGCGGCGGTCGGCTATGACTGGCGCATGCCACGCCTCCGCTTCGCGCGAACCGCAGCCCTCGTCCTTGCCGGCTCCGTCCTCGCGGGCTGCGCCGGCGACGGCTACTACGCGCAGTCGATCGAAGGGCATTTCGCGCTCATGGGTGCCCGCGAAAGCGTCGCCGGACTGATCCGCGACGAGGAGACGCCGGAGGACCTCCGCACGCGGCTCGTCCTCGCCGAGGAAATCCGGGCCTTCGCCATCGAAGAGCTCGCGCTGCCCGACAATGGCAGCTACCGGACCTATGCCGACCTCGGACGCGAGGTGGTGACGTGGAACGTCGTCGCGACGCCGCAGCTGGCGCTCGATCCGGTCGCGTGGTGCTTTCCGGTGTTCGGCTGCGTCGCCTATCGCGGCTACTTCAACGAGGACGAGGCGGTCGCCTTCGCGCGGACCCTCGTGGCGGAAGGGCTCGACGTGACGATCGGCGGGTCGATCGCCTATTCGACGCTCGGCTGGTTCCGCGATCCGCTCCTCAACACGATCATCTTCGATCCGGACTACGCCCTCGCCGGCACGATCTTTCACGAACTGGCGCACCAGCTCCTCTACGTGAACGACGATTCCACCTTCAACGAATCGTACGCCGTCGCCGTCGAACGCGAGGGGATTCGCCGCTGGCTCGCGGCGCACGGCACGCCCGAGCTCGTCGCCGCCTGGCAGGCGAGCGAACGGCGGCAGGAGGAGTTCGTGACGCTCGTCCTCGGCGCGCGCGACCGGCTCGAAGCGCTCTACGCATCCGACCGCAGCGACGCCGAGAAACTGCAGCGGAAAGCCGTCATCTTCGATCGGCTCCGCGCCGATTACCGCGTCCTCCGCGCGTCGTGGGGCGGCTATGGCGGCTACGACCGCTGGTTCGCGCAGGACCTCAACAACGCCAACCTCGCATCGGTCGCCACCTACAATGCGACGGTCCCCGCTTTCGACGCCCTCCTCGCTTCGGTCGGCGGCGACATGGCCGCGTTCCATGCCGCTGCGGCGGAACTCGCCCGCCTGCCGCGGGCGGAACGGGATGCCGCGCTCGCGCGTCTTGCCGGCGGAGGGCAATAGTCCACCACGCGGCCCAACGGGCGGCTCGCGCATGCCGAAAGGCGATAGGCGCGGGCGGTCCGGCCGGATAAGCATCGGCACGGCGAGAGGAAACCATCCCTTGATCGACAGCGACGAGGACGAGACCCCGGAGGGCCGCGCGTCCCACCCGGTGACGGCGCCGGCGGGGCCGCGCTACGAGGCGACTTTCCCGGCGCTCTCGACCGAGGAGATCGACAGGATCCGGCCGTTCGGGGAGGTCCTGCGGTACCCCGCAGGCGCGGCGCTGTTCGAGACCGGCAAGCCCGGCCCGGGCATGTTCGTGATCCTCACGGGGCGCGTCGCCATCTCCCGGCGCGACGGGCTCGGCAATGTCGCACCGGTCATCGAGCAGGGGCCGGGCCAGTTCCTCGCCGAGGTCGGGCAGCTCTCCGGCCAGCCGGCGCTGGTCGACGGCCATGCGGTCGGCGACGTCGAGACCATCCTCGTGCCGCCCGACGGAGTGCGGCGACTGATGGTCGAGGCGGCGGAGCTCGGCGAGAAGATCACGCACGCCCTCCTCCTCCGCCGCACCTCGCTGATCGAGAGCGGCGCCGGCGGGCCGATCCTCATCGGCCGCGAGAGCTCGCGCGACATGGTGCGGCTCCAGACCTTCCTCAGCCGCAACACCTGGCCGCACACCGTCATCGATCCGGAGGCGGACCGCGAAGGGCTCGCGCTCCTCGTCCACTACCGCGTCGAGAACCCCGACGAGCCGCTCGTCGTCTGCCCGGACGGCTGGATTCTCCGCAATCCGGGCGAGGCGGACCTCGCCAAGCAGCTCGGCATGCTCGACGACGGGCGGAGCCGCAAAACGTACGACGTCGCCATCGTCGGCTGCGGCCCCGCCGGCCTCGCGGCGGCGGTCTATGCGGCGTCGGAGGGGCTGACGGTCGTCGTGCTCGACGCCGTCGCCTTCGGCGGGCAGGCCGGGGCAAGCATGCGGATCGAGAACTATCTCGGCTTCCCCGCCGGCATCACCGGCCAGGAGCTCGCCGCCAACGCCCACGTCCAGGCGCAGAAATTCGGCGCGGAGATCCTGATCCCGACCACGGTCAACGGCATCGACTGCAGCCGCGCCAACGGGCTCCTCACCCTCGACGTCGACGCGGGGCCCGACATCGAGGCGAAGGCGGTGGTGGTGGCGAGCGGCGCGAAATACCGGCGACCGGACATTCCGGGCCTCCGGCGCTTCGAAGGACGCGGCGTCTGGTACTGGGCGTCGCCGATCGAGGCGAAGCTCTGCACGAAGAAGGAAGTCATCGTCGTCGGCGGCGGCAATTCAGCGGGACAGGCCGCCGTCTTCCTGGCGCGGAATGCGGGATCGGTGCGGATGATGGTGCGCGGGAAGGGCCTTGCGGCGAGCATGTCGCGCTACCTCATCGACCGGATCGAGGCGACCGGGAACATCACGATCATGGTCGAGACCGAGATCACCGGGCTCACGGGCGAGCCCGACGGCGACCTCGCCGGGGTGACCTGGCGCGACCGGCGCCGCGGGGTCGACGGATCGGCGGCGATCGAGAACGTCTTCATCTTCGCCGGTGCCGACCCCGCCACGGGCTGGCTCCGCGGCTGCGGCGTCGAGCTCGACCGCAACGGCTTCGTCGTCACGGGTACGCGGCCACCCTCCCCCACGGGCGAGCCCTCCTCGCCGCTCGAGACGGCGGTGCCCGGCGTCTTTGCCATCGGCGATGTCCGGTCGGGCTCGGTGAAGCGGGTGGGCTCCGCGATCGGCGAGGGCTCGCAGGTCTGTTCCGCAATCCACCAGTTCCTCGCCGCGCTCGACGGCGAGGACGCCAAGCCGAAGGCCGCCGCATGACGCTCGAATGCACGCATCTCGAGGACATCCGGACCGTGGTGCCGAGCGCCCGCGGCTGCGAGGACTGCCTCAAGATCGGCAGCCCCTGGGTCCACCTTCGCCTCTGCCGCACCTGCGGCCATGTCGGCTGCTGCGATCAGTCACCGAACCGCCACGCGACCCGGCATTTCCACGAGACGATGCACCCGATCATCGAAGGCTACGACCCGCCGGAGGGCTGGGCGTGGTGCTATGTCGACGAGGTGTTCATCGACCTCGGCGAACACGCCACGCCGCAGCTCGGACCGATCCCGAAATTCGTGGATTTCTGAGCGGGCGACGGGGGACGCCGTCAAACGCCCTTCGGCGGCTCGGGGAGCGGCATCCACAGCGCCAGTTCGCCTTCGGCGAACACGATCGCGCCGCGGGCGCCGGAATCGGCCGCGATCCAGCATTTCTCAGCGCCGTGACCCGGCTCGGCCCAGCGGATCATCTCGACCTCGGCCGGCCACTGCTGGGTGCTGCGGACGACGGCCAGAATGCGCCGCCCGTCACGCGGGGCCTCCTCGATCGCGCGCCAATCCCTCGACGAATCCGGCATCCCGGCCACCTCCGCTGACACGAGCCCCGCGAACGGCCACCACGGCCGCGCCGGTTCCCGCCACCGGAGCTTAGAGCATGATCCGAAGAAGTGGATGCCGGTCTTCGACGAAGATCATGCTCCATCAAGGAAATAGGCGACGAGCGCGATCCCTGACGGAACACGCTCCAGCCGGGCTGGACGAAGGGGAGGAATCAGGCAGTGGGGGGAAGGGAGGGAATCGGATCTTCCCCCCACTGCAGAGGCGAGTGGGTTGTCGCCTCATCCCGGGATCAGGACTCCGGGATTCCGTCATGCCTTCGGCGGCCCGGCGCGGACGCGTGGTCCTGCGGTACGCCGTCGGTCGTCGCTCGTGGCGGCCGGGCACGTGCCTGGCCGCGTCATGCCGAAGGAGTGCCTGACGAATAGAGCACCGGCGGCGGCCGACCGCTTCACCCGATCAGGGCAACGCCGGCGTGAGCTCCGGGCGACCGGGTTCGACGGCGATGCGACTCAGACGTGGCCGGGGACGAGGGCCGAGGCCGGCAGGGACATCGTGATCATGTGCACGAGATCGCGCTGACTGTGCTTTCCGGTCTTGAGGAACAGGCCCTTGAGGTGATGGCGGACGGTCTCGCGGCTGATCGAAAGCCGCTCGGCGACTTCGCTCAGTTCAAGGCCGGCAACGAGGAGGCTCGCGACGCGGGCTTCCTGGCCGGTGAAGCCGAACACCTCCTCGAGGCAGTCCGGATCGACGACCGTCTGCTCCGCCGGCTCGGTGAGGACGATCATCACCGCGGGCGGCCCGCCGGCGCCATCGAGCGGCGACGGCCGGCTCGAAAGCCCCGTGACCTCGGCGGTGACGTGCCGCTCGCTGCGGGCGCCGGTCAGCATGACGATCGACGAGCGGCCGGGATTGAGCGCCGCGGTCTCGAGCATGTCGCGGAAGCGCCGCTCGTGGGCGCGGTTGGCGGCGCCGAACGCCCCGCCGCGCAGCGCCACCACGTCTTCGGCCGCCAGAAGCCCTTCGGCGGCGTGGTTGGCGAAGGCGACCCGCAGGGAGGCGTCGAGGAAGACTATGCCGCGATGCGACGCGTTCATGAGCGCGCGCGCGGCTTCGGCTTCGGCGATGGCCGAGCGGAAGAGGCGCTGGCTCGCCATCGCGCGCTTGAGGAAGCCGGCAACCCGTGTCAGCGCAGAGGCGTGCTCCGGACCGAAATCGCCGCGATCCTCGTCACGGCCGAGGTTGAGGATGTAGCGCGCGGTGCCCGCGTCGATCGTCACGCCAAGGCCGTAGCGCCGGCCCGCCGGGGTGAGGTCGCCGTTCCGGCCGCCCGGCGGGAACCCGTCATCGGCAATCGCCAGGTCATGCGACGGCGCATCCCGGTAGCTCGTGATCGCCTCGCCGGCGACGCCGCTGCGGGCGGTCGACGTCATGAGGCTGGCGGCGGCGAGGCCCAGCGGGGCGAGCGTCACGACCGTCGCGCCGAACACGTTGCGGAGACTCGCCAGCCACGCCTCCCAGTCGGCGGAGTGGGTGATCTCGAAGAGCTGGAGGAGGAGGGAATCGAGTTCGAGAAGCATTGGCGACGCTCGGGTCTTCCGTGTCGCCGGCCGGTGCGGCCGGGTCACGAGCCGCCCCCCTAGACCCAAGCACGGGACCTGCCACTGCCCAATCGGGTGGCAGAAGAGTTGACCGCAACCCGGAAGCAGAAGCGACGAAAGCCGAAAACGGCAACCGAATCCGCTACTTATGTCGACATGCCGCGCCGGCATGAGCGCGGGACTCGCATCAATTTGATGGTCTGCCGGCGTCGAGGCGACGCCGGCACCGGGTCAGACCGCCATCTTCACGGGCGTGGGCGTGGGAATCTCGATGTCGACCTCGAGCGTCGAAACCGATTCGCCGCGGTCCATCTTCACCTGCACCTTGTCGCGATCGATCGCGACGTGCTTCGCGATGACCGCAAGGATCTCCTCGCGCAGGAGCGCCACGAGGTCGGAGCGGCCGGTGCTCGTTCGCTCATGGGCAAGCAGGATCTGCAGACGGTCGCGAGCCACGCCGGCTGAGGCCTTTCGGCCGAAGAAGCTCAACAGGCTCATGCCGCCCTCCGTCCGAACAGCTTGCCGAAGAGCGAGCCGCGGCGGTCTTCCTGCAGCGTCAGGTCGACCTTCTCGCCGATCAGACGACGCGCCGCATCGAGATAGGCCCTGGCCGGCGCGCTGGTCGGGCTGCCCACCGTCACCGGCGTGCCGAGGTTCGAGGACTTCAGGACGTCCTGGCTCTCGGGGATGATGCCCAGCAGCGGGATCGAGAGGATTTCGAGGACGTCCTCGGTCTTCAGCATCTCGCCGCGGGCGGCCCGGCCGCTGTCGTAGCGGGTGAGGAGGAGGCGCTTGTCCATCCGCTCGCCGCGCTCCGCCTTCTCGGTCTTCGAATCGAGGAGGCCGATGATCCGGTCGGAATCGCGCACCGAGGAGACCTCGGGGTTGGTGACGACCACGGCGATGTCGGCATGGCGCATCGCCAGCGTCGCGCCGCGCTCGATGCCTGCCGGGCTGTCGCAGATGATCCAGTCGAACTTTTCGCGGAGATCACGGACGACGCGGGCCACGCCCTCGGCGGAGAGCGCATCCTTGTCCCGCGTCTGCGACGCCGGCAGGAGGTGCAGCGTCTCGATCCGCTTGTCGCGGATCACCGCCTGCGAGAGCTTGGCATCGCCCTGGATGACGTTGACGATGTCGAAGACGACGCGCCGCTCGGCCCCCATCACGAGGTCGAGATTGCGGAGGCCGACGTCGAAATCGACGACGACGACCTTCCTGCCGCTCATGGCGAGCGCCGCGCCGAGCGCCGCCGTAGTGGTCGTCTTGCCGACGCCACCCTTTCCTGACGTGACCACCAACACCTTGGCCATTTTCGTTACCCTTCCGCCTGACCGACCTATGTGAGTTCCGTGAGCCGGATGGCGTCGCCATCCAGCCATGCCTGCACCGCCCGCCCGCGCATCTGCGCCGCCATGTCCTCGGCCGTCTGGTAGAGGCCGTTGATCGCGATCAGCTCGGCTTCCATGCGGCGGCAGAAGATCCGCGCCTCGGCATTGCCGTTCCAGCCCGCGATGGCGCGCCCGCGGAGGGCGCCGTAAACGTGGATCGATCCGGTTGCGACGATCTCGGCGCCGGAGGCGACCGAGCCGACGACGGTGACGTCGCCCTGGAAGATGATCGACTGGCCCGAGCGGATGGGCGTGTCGATGAGCATCGTCCCGCCTTCGGGCGCCGCGGCCGGCGCCGGCACTTCGGGCGGCGGGGGCGGCGCGACCGGGGCGACGGGCGCGTGCCTCGCGCTCACCGCCGGCACCGGCTCGTCGGGGACTTCGATTTCGGAGGACTGGCGACCGCCGGCGATTCCGGGCGGCAGGTCAGGCCCGAGGAAGTGGGGTTTCGCGCCCTCGACGCCCATGACGCGGACGTTCCGGGCGGCGAGCTCGGCGAGGACGTGGCGAAGCGTCTGTTCGTCCGGCGAGGCCCTCGTCGCGTCGAGGATGACCGGACGGCCGACGAAGAAGCCCGCGGACCCGTTGATGAGGTTGTCGAGCTCGCGGAACCAGCCGTCGAGCGGCGGTTCCGGCGCCAGCACCAGGGCGAGGAACGAGCGGCCTCTGAGCCGGAGAGCCTGGCGGGGTTTGGTCGCGATCGTCACGGGGGGCGTTCACTTTCAGTTAACTCCCCTGTTAGGCGGCGACGGTGGTTAACAGCCTCTTAACGAGACTTAACGAATTGTCTCTTCTCCCCGCCCGTCCTCGCCGCGCCCACGGATCCTTGGTCTCGCCGACGGCGCGCGCCAGCTCCGAGAAGCCGGGGATCGCCTCGTCGGCGTCGCTGTCATTGGCAAGGCGAAGGAGGCGAATCGGAAAGACCACCGCGTCGCGGTTGGCGGTGGAAATCCCGTCCGGCCGGTCGGCGCCGGCGACGGCTTCGGCAGCATGGAGTGCCGCGTCGATCTCCCGCGCCGAAAGGAGGCCCTTGCGGACGAGGGCGCGGTTGACGGCGGCGACGGCGAGGTAGAGGCCTTCGAGCTGCAGGTTGGCGGTGTTCATGGCACTGGCTCCGGTGGCGGTCGAACCCAACGCGGGCGCGGGGCCATACGATCCCGGCGGGAACCGCGGTACACAAGGGGCATTAACCGCACCGGGCGGCCCTGCTAGCTTGGGCCCAGGTCAGGAGTATCCAGCGATGAAGTGGCGTGGCCGCAGGCAGAGCACCAACGTCATCGACCGGCGCGGCGCGTCCGGCGGCGGTGGCCGGCTCGGACCCTCGGGCCTCGGCGGCATGCTCGGCGGCGGCGGGTCGTCGGGCGGGCCGCTCGGCGGCGGGGGGCTGGGGGGCGGACGCCTCGGCGGCGGGCTCGGCGGCGGCGTCGGCCTGATCGTCGTTCTCGTCATCATCGGCATCTGGTATTTCACCCAGAACGGCACCTCGACCGACACGGGCACCACCGGCACGACCACCACGACCGCCGGGGACACGACGCCGGTCGCGACCGACGAGATGGGCGAGTTCGTCCGCGTGGTCCTCGCCGACACGGAGGACACCTGGACGCGCGTGTTCAGCGGCGAGGGTCGCGGCGACTACCCGGAGCCGCAACTCGTCCTCTTCAGCGGCTCGACCAACACCGCCTGCGGCTTCGCAAGCTCGGCGACCGGCCCGTTCTACTGCCCGGCCGACCGGCTCGTTTACATCGATCTCAGCTTCTACGCGGAGCTGCAGAACCAGTTCGGGGCGCCCGGCGATTTCGCCCAGGCCTACGTCATCGCGCACGAGGTCGGCCACCACGTGCAGAACCTGCTCGGCACGCTCAACCGCCAGCCGCTTCCCGGTGAGACCGAGAACCAGAACTCGATCCGCATCGAGCTGCAGGCCGACTGCTATGCCGGCATCTGGGCCGCCTATACGGCGACGCTCCGCGATACCGACGGTCAGCCGGTGCTCGAGCCGGGCGACATCGAAGAGGCCCTCAACGCAGCCGCGCAGATCGGCGACGACGCCATCCAGCGGCGGACCCAGGGCTACGTCGTGCCGGAATCGTTCAACCACGGCACGTCGGCCCAGCGTCAGCGCTGGTTCCAGACCGGCTACCAGAGCGGCTCGATCGCGGCCTGCGATACGTTCGCGGCTCGGACGCTGTAGGGACCCACCGCCAGGCGCGGCGGCCGCAACGCCGCCGAGGGCTGACTCGCGCTCTCGTCAACAAAAACGCCGTCACTTCGGCGCAGGGGCGTGCGAAGGAACGAGGCCGGTCTGGCCTTCGTTCTCCCTCCCCCTTCGTGGACCCCACAACGGGAGGTGAAGAACGAGGGCAGCCGACCTCCATCGGCGCCGCCGTGGTTCCTCAAACGCACCCTTCGCCGGGAAGACGAATTTCCTTTTTGTCGGCGTCGACGAATTTCCGGCGAGCCGCGCGATCGCGCGGCTTGCGCGGCGCAGTCGTGCGCTCGATACAAATCCGCCCTTGCATCCGAAGTAATCCGCAAATAACAGAGTGTAGCAACTCTGCTCACCTGCTATTTATTCTTGTTCCAATCTCCATGACGCTGCCAGTCTAGAATTGGAATAGATCAAAGGTACGGATGTCTTCGATCTATATTCAAGATGACGCTTCCCGTGCCGGGACCTTTTTCGCGACGGGCCGACGCCCGTCGCGGCGCCCTCCCCGCACTCCCGAAATGCGGGGAACACGACGGCCGGTTCGTTCTCCCTATGAACCGGCCGCCCGCGGCACGTCGGTACCCCAGCACCGACGTGCCGCCCCTTCCTTTCAGCGCGGCCTGCCGACGAGAGCAAGGTACTCCCAGGCAATCGTCGCCGCGGCGAGTGCGGTGATCTCCGCGAGGTCGTAGGCGGGCGCGACTTCCACGACGTCCATGCCCGCGAAGCGGATGCCGTCGAGGCGGCGGAGGATCGCCTGCGCCTGCCAGCTGGCGATGCCGCCGATCTCCGGCGTGCCGGTGCCGGGGGCGAACGCCGGGTCGAGCACGTCGATGTCGAAGGAAAGGTAGGCCTCAGCGTCGCCCACGACCGATGCGATCCGTGCCGCGACGGCGGCCGGCCCGATCTCGTGAACCTCCTGTGCCGGAACAATGGTGACGCCCTGCCCCATGGTCCAGTCCCACACCGCGCGCTGGACCGGCGAGCGGATGCCGACCTGGATGGTGCGGCGCGGGTCGATCAGGCGCTCCGCGATGGCGTGGAAGAACACCGAGCCGTGGGCGTAGCGCTGGCCGAAATTGTCGGGCCAAGTATCGACGTGGGCATCGAAATGGACGAGCGCGAGCGGCGCGCCGCCGCGCCGCTTCACCGCTGCGCGCAGCAGCGGCAGCGTGATGCCGTGCTCGCCGCCGAGCGTGACGAGATGGGCCTGGCGCGAGGCCTGCGCCTCGATGAGTGCAAGGCTTCCCCCAATGTCGCCGAGCGCGATGGCGAAATCGCCGATGTCGGCGATTGGCAGGGCGCGCGGGTCGCCCCACCAGTGCGGGTGGTCGCCGTCGACCAGCATCCGGCTCGCGGCGCGGATCGCGGCCGGGCCGAAGCGGGCGCCGCTCCGGTTGGTGGTGCCGATGTCGAACGGGATGCCGGCAATGGCGATCGACGCAGCCGCGGCCGGGCGATCGAGCGCGAGAAAGGTCGGCGGCAGCGCGAAGGTGGGGGTTTCGGCCATCAGGGCATGCCGAAGCGCATGACGGCGGCGGCGACCGCGCAGGTCCAGCGGCCGGACTCGTCGCCGGTCGCGGCCGCCGTGATCGACTTCGAGCCGATGATGAGATTGCTCGTCTGGTAGACGGCTTTCCGGTCGTTCCACGCGGCGTCGGCGTCGAACTCGATGCCGAGCGTCGAGGCGAGCATGGTCGCGGCGAGGTCCTCGGCGTAATCGCCGCTCTGCTGCCCGGTCATGCCGTGGCCGTGGTGCTCCGAAATGTAGCCGTACATCGCCGCGTCGGCCGGCCGGGCGAGGCCGATGCTGGCGCTGATCCGCCGGCCCGCCTCGTCGGTCTCGATCCGCGCCAGCACGCAGAAGGTGATCTCGCCGGGACGGAGCGCCGGAACGCCTGCGGCCCTGTCGACCTCGATGCAGCCGGGCGGCAGGATCGAGGAGATCGTGACGATGTTCTGCTGCTCGATATCGGCCTCGCGAAGGGCGTATTCGAAGGCGGTCAACCGCTCGCGGTGGACGCCGACGCCGCGCGTCAGGAAGAAGTGGGTGGGGATCGGGAACATCGCAGCCTCCGGTTCGTCACGGTAGCATCGTGCCGCGAAATGTCGGAAACGCCACTGTCTCGCGGCAACGCCCGCCGCATGGCACTGTGCCGCCGTTCCGGGAGTCGCCCTTGCCCACCATCGCCGCCAACGGGATCGAGTTCGCCGTCGACATCAGGGGGCCGTCGGGCGCGCCGCCGCTGGTGTTCGTCCACGCCCTCGGGGCGAGCAAGGAAAGCTGGCGCGAGCAGATCGCCGCCTTCGCCGGGCGGTACCGGTGCATCGCCTATGATTCGCGCGGCCATGGCGAGACGACGCCGGGGCCGATGGTGCCGCACGTGGCCGCACTCGCCGACGACCTTCGCGGCGTTCTCGACGCGCTGGGGATCGCGCGGGCGGCGATCGTCGGCATCTCGGTCGGCGGGATGACGGCGCAGCACTTTGCGGCGACGCATCCCGAGCGGGTCGAGCGGCTCGTCCTGATCTCGACGACGGCGAAGACGATGGACGGCGCGCCCTTCCGGCAGCGCGCCGCGGATGTGCGGGTCAACGGGCTCGATACGGTGGCGCGGGCGACGATGACGCCGCGCTGGTTCACCGACGCGTTTGCCGCGGCCAATCCGGGCCGCGTCGAGGACGTCCGCCGGAGATTCGTCGCCACCGACCGCGAGAGCTACGCGCTTGCGGCGGAAGCCGTTGGTGGGTTCGACGCGCACCATCTCCTCGGCCGGATCACGGCGCCGACGCTGGTGGTGGTGGGCGGCAAGGATCCCGGCACGCCGCCGGAGGTGGCGAAGGACCTCGCCGACCGGATCGGCGGGGCGACGCTCGTCGTCATCCCCGACGCGGGGCACCAGGTGGCGATCGAGGCGGCGGATGCGGTGGCGGCCTATGTCGGCGCGTTCCTCGACCTCGGGCGCCAGGTGGAGGAGCGGGCGCCGGCGACCTTCGAAGAGGGACTCGAAAATCGGCGCGCCGTCCTCGGCGACGCCTATGTCGACGGGGCGCTCGCGAAGGCCGGCGGCGCGTTCGGCGCGCCGTGGCAGGATTTCGTCACGCGCATCGCGTGGGGCGAACTGTGGGGCGACCCCGCCCTCCGCTGGCGCGAGCGCTCGATGCTGACGCTGGCGCTCCTGATGGTGCTGAACCGCGAGGAGGAGTTCCGGCTCCACGTCCGCGGCGCGCTGCGGAACGGGGTGACGATCACGGAACTGCAGGCGCTGATCCGGCACGCGGCCGGGTATGCCGGAGCCGCGGCGGGCAACAACGCCAACAGGTGGGCGATCGCGGCGCTCGCGGAGCTCGAGGGGGAGGCCTGAGGGCTCATCTTGCCCCCACGTCCTCCCCCGATCATTCCCGCGGAGGGGGAACCGCCTTCGCGGGGATGAGCGGTTTTTGTCGGGATTGAGCCTGACTACCGCCGCCGCACCACCACGAACTGCTCGTCGTTGAACCAGAGCGCGCCGTGCTTCCGGAGGACCGCGGCGGTGGCTTCGATGTAGCGGCCGTCGCGGACGATGTCGGCGAGGAGGTCGTCCTCGATCTGGGCGGCGTAGATGGCGGCATTCCAGGCGGCGAGGCGGGTCGAGGTGCCGATCTCGCCCGCGAGTTCGGCGGGGAGGATGTTGAGGTCGTAGCGGAACACGGCCTTCGCATCCGCGCCGGCCTGGAACTGGAAATCGCGCGCCGCCTCGCCGAGTTCCTTCCGCAGCGCCTTGAGGAGACTGTGGCGGTCGTCGCGGAAGGGCGAAAGGCCTGGCCAGACGTCGTGGATGATCTCCATGCCGGGGTCGCGGCCGTAGGAATGGATGCCGACCAGCCGGCCGCCGGGGCCGAGGGCGCGGGCGAGCGGGGCGAGGACACGGCGGACCTTGAAGCCTTCGGACGAGCGCGCGCTGTAAGGCTGCGAGGCGAGGACGAGGTCGAAATCCGCCGCCGTCCGCCCCTGCCGCGGGATGACCGGCCCGAGCACGAAACGCTGGTCGGCGCGGTAGAGAACGAGGACGACGGGCCGGTCGTAGACCGGTACGCCGCTTTCGGGGCTGACCCGCGCCCGCCAGACCTCGGAAAGAAGCGGCTCCAGCTCGTTGATCTGCTGCTCGAACGCCCGCGCCGAGCTGCCCGACAGCGCGACATCCTTCCAGACGAGGTTCTGCGCCCGCGACGCGCCCGGCGTCAGCCACGGCGCCTCGGCATAGGTGAGATTGGTGAGGACGACCACCGTCGCGGGATGCTCGGCGAAGCGGTCCGGCAGCTTGTCGAGCGTCAGCCGCACGTCCTCCCAGCTGATCTCCTTGCCGACGACGTAGAGCGGCGCCTCCGGGAAGGTCGCGTGCGTGGCGCGCATCACCCGCGCGAGGACGGTGCCATCGCCCGCGCCGGCGTCGAACAGGCGTAGCGCCGGCGGCCGCGGTTCGATGTGGGCGAGTTCGGCCGCGATGCGGTTCGCGATCACCGCTTTCTCGCTGCTGCTCGTCACGAACAGGAGGTATTTCTGGCGGTTGTCGAAGAAACGGAAGCCGCTGCGGAGTTCCGCCGCAGCGACCTCGCGGGCGGCCTGGGGGAGCGCTGCGGGCGCGTCCGCCGCGGGCACGGCATGATCGCGGATATAGGCCTGCACCTTCTCGCGCGTCGCCGCCGTCACGCCGGCGCCGGCTCTGAGACGCGCGGCGAGCTTGCCGTCGTTCACGGCAAGGCGGCCGAAGGTCGATTCGGCGATGCCGGTCCGCCGGCAGAAGCCCTGGATCTCCCTCAGAAGCGCATCCGCCGGCATCGTTCCTCCCGATCAGACGACCGAATCCACCGCCGCCGCTCGCGCGTCAATTGCGTCCGTCACCCGTTCCGCGGGGAAAAGGATGAACGTCCGCATTCGATCAATGCACAGGCATCAACCCTTGCGACCGCGTGCAACCGCCTCGCCGACAACGCTTAACCCGATCGCTATTCGATTCGGCGAGGGCCGGATTAAGACTAACCTGTAAAGATCGGTGACAAATCGCCAGTAATGCCTCTCTTTCGACCTCCGTATTGGAATGCCCGAGGAGGCAGCTTTGGGAGCGAGGGCGACATTTCAGCCGATCGCGGTCGATCAGGGACCGGTCGTGCTCGACCTCGACAACACGCTCATCCGGACCAATGTCCTCCACGAGCTGACCCTCGCCTATCTCAAGGGCAATCCCCTCCGCCTCTTCCACCTCGCGCTCTGGCTCGCCCGCGGCAAGGCGCACCTCAAGGACCAGCTGTCCCGCCGGGTGACGCTCGACACCGACCTCCTCCCCGTCAACGAGGAGGTCGTCGCCTATGCCCGCGAGCAGAAAGCCCTCGGCCGGCGGGTCATTCTCGCCACCGCCGCGGAATCGCTGATCGCCCGCCGCATCGCGCGCCGCTTCGATTTCATCACCGAGGTCGTCGGCACCGAGAACGGGGTGAACCTCCTCGGCGAGGCGAAGGCGCTGAGACTCGCCGACATGTTCCCGGACGGCTTCCTCTATGTC
Organism: Bauldia sp.; assembly: GCA_020849325.1. Classification (GTDB taxonomy): domain Bacteria; phylum Pseudomonadota; class Alphaproteobacteria; order Rhizobiales; family Kaistiaceae; genus JADLGL01. Next base: position 43,447 of record JADLGL010000092.1, read on the forward strand.
GGCGACAGCGCGCCGGACCTCCATGTGTGGGCCGTGTCGAAGTCGGCGGTGGTCGTTTCCGAATCGCAGCGTTTCGCGCGGAAGGTCGGGAGGATCGCCACCGTCGAGCGCCACGTCCGGACCGGTGACGCCGGGCGCGCGATGCTGAAGCTGATGCGGCCGCACCAGTGGGCCAAGAACGCCCTCGTCTTCGCGCCGCTCGTCCTCGACGGCCAGGCGACGAGCCTTGCGGCCTGGACAGCCGCCGCCATCGCCTTCTTCGCCCTCTCCTTCCTCGCCTCGGCGACCTACGCGATCAACGACCTCTTCGACCTCCAGGACGACCGCGCCCACTGGACGAAGAAGAACCGCCCGATCGCCTCGGGCGCGCTGCCGATCGCCCGCGCGATGGTGCTGTCGGGCGCCCTTCTCCTCGCCGCGTTCGCGCTCGCCGCGCTCGGCAATGCGCTCACCTTCACGCTGATCCTCCTCTACGGCGTGCTGACCATCTCCTATTCCCTCGCGCTGAAACGCCAGCCGGTGACGGACGCGTTCGTCCTTGCCGCGCTCTTCACGCTCCGCATCGGCATCGGCATCGCCGCCGTCGGCGCGACGCCCTCGCCGTGGCTCCTCGTCTTCTCGATGTTCCTGTTCGGCTCGCTGTCGCTGGCCAAGCGCTACACCGAGATCGCGCGGATGAAGGACGCCGGCCGGGCCAAGGTGGCAGGCCGCGGCTACGTCGCCGAGGACGCCGCCCTCGTGCTCGCGATGGGGCTCGCCTCCGGCCTTGCCGCCATCGTCATCATGGTCCTCTATCTGATCGAGGATGCGTTCGCGGCGGGCTTCTATGTCCAGCCGGCGTTCCTCTGGTCGTTCCCCCCCATCCTGTTCCTGTGGATCGGCCGCGTCTGGCTCCTCTGTGCCCGCGGCGAGCTCCACGACGACCCCGTCGCCTTCGCCATCCGCGACCGCACCAGCATCGTGATGGGCGCCGGCATGGGCCTCATGTTCCTCGGCGCCGTCACCGGCCTTTCCTTCTGACCCGGCGAAGCATCGGACACGCCATGACCGACGTTCCCTACTCCAGCGCTACTGGCATCGACCGCCGGTCAGGCGATCGCCGCGCCGAGGGGCAGTACGACAGGGCGCTCCGCGGCCTCCTGTGGGTCGCGGGGGGCATCGCGGTCGTCCTCTTCGCCGGCCTGATGATGCAGCTCGTCACCGAGCCGGGCGGCACCAACAGCTACGCCAACCTCGCCGACGCCTTCCTCCACGGCCGGCTCGACGTCGCCGCCTGCTTCGACATCGACTGCGCCGTGTTCGACGGCCGCACCTATGTGATCTTCCCGCCGGCGCCGGCCGTGCTGGCGATGCCGTTCGTCGCCGTCTTCGGCACGTCCTTTGCCGGATTCATAGCGCTGGCGACGTTGATGTCGGCCGGGGCGCTGGCGCTGTGGTGGCGCATCCTGAAGTCGCTCGCGGTGGAACGCACGACGGCGATCTGGATCCTAGTCGCGGTCGCTGTTGGAACGCCGCTCTACTTCGTCACCATCCGCGGCGACGGCGTGTGGTTCCTCGCCCAGGTCAGCGCGTTCCTGTTCTCCTCGCTCGCGGTGTGGGCGGTGGTCGAGCGGAAGTCGCTCACCCTCGTCGGCGTCTTCGTGGGCGTCGCCTTCCTCAGCCGGCAGATGACGATCCTCCTCGTCCCGTTCCTCTACGCGCTGTGGCTGCGCCAGGACGAGAAGCTCTTCGCCTTCGACCGCCAGCGCATCACCGCGATCGTCAAGGTTGCGCTGCCGATCGTCGGCGCGGTCGCCGTTTACATGGCCTACAACTACGCCCGGTTCGGCTCGCCGCTCGATACCGGCTACGATTACATCGCCACGAGCCTCGCCGACCGGACAATCATCACCGAGCGCGCCGAAGGGCTCGGCCTGTTCTCGCCCGACTATTTCCTGTTCAACGTCTTCTACTTCTTCGTCCAGGGTTTCCACGTCGACTTCGCGGGCACCTACCAGACGGCGATCGGCGAGATGGACCGGTTCGGCACGTCGCTCCTGGCGGCGAGCCCGTTCGTCCTTCTCCTCGTCTTCGCGCCGCTCCGCCGGCCGCTCGTGATCGGCGCGCTCTGCGTGCTGGCGATGACGCTGCCGATGATGGTCTACCACTCGAACGGCTATTCGCAGTTCAACGTGCAGCGCTACGTCCTCGACTGGCTGCCGGTGCTGATCGTGGCGCTCGCCATGACGATCAAACGCCAGTTGCTGCCGCCCTTCGCCGTCCTCGTCACCTGGGCCGCCGGCCTGACCGCCGTCACCGCCGCGGTCGCCTTCATCGGGACGGCCGCATGACGGACGCCACCGCAGCCCTCGCCGGACCGCGCAAGATGACCCAGTACATCCCGTTCATCCTCTTCACGGTGGCGACGAACGCAGCCGCGCAGCTCCTTCTCAAGCAGGGCATGAACGGCGTCGGGGCGTTCAACGTCGCGTCCGAGCCGATCTTCGGCCTCGTCTTCCGCATCGTCTTCAACCCGTGGGTTTTCGCGGGCCTCGTGATGTTCGTCGTCTCGATGGGCTCGCACCTGTTCGTCCTGTCCCGCGTCGACGTCTCGTTCGCCTTCCCGTTCCTGTCGATCGCCTATGTCCTCGTCGCGGTCTGGGCGCACTTCTTCATGCACGAGACGCTGACCCTCAACCACATCATCGGTATCGGACTGATCGTGTCCGGCACGGTGTTCATCAGCCTGAAATGACCGGCGCCCGGCCGGGGGAGGAACTGCCATGAAGCACATCATCGTCGGCGGCGACGGCTTCGTCGGACGGCATCTCGCGCGGGATCTCCATGCGCGCGGCGAGGAGGTCATCGTCGCCGACATCACCCGGAGCCCGCTCGACCACTACCGCTCGGTCCGCTTCATCGAAACGGACGTCCGCGATTTGGCGGCGGTCGAGCGCCTGCCGTTCGCTCCGGACGACGCGGTCTACAACCTCTCGGCCAAAATGCTGTCGCCGATCCAGATCCGGGCGAAGCGGCACGATTTCTTCTGGCCGGTGAACTATTTCGGCGCCGAGAACGTGATGAAGGCGATGCGGAAGGCGGGCGCCCGGAACCTCGTCCACTTCACGACGGACATGGTCTACGGCCACACCTACACCTCGCCGCAGACGGAGGACTATCCGAAGAAGCCGCTCGGCGAGTACGGCCTCTCCAAGCTCGCCACGGAGACGCTGGCGCAGGAATACCGCGCCGACGGGATGAACATCTCGATCTTCCGCCCGCGCCTCATCATCGGGCCGGGCCGGCTCGGCATCCTCGAAAAGCTGTTCAGGCTGGTCGACCGGAACCTGCCGGTGCCGATGATCGGCGGTGGCAGGAACCCCTATCAGTTCATCTCGGTGTTCGACTGCGCCTCGGCCTGCGTGCTCGCGTGGGAGGCCGGCTTCCCGAACTCCGAATACAATCTCGGCTCGGACGACCCGCCCTCGGTGCGCGCCCTCCTCCGCCGCCTCATCGAGGAGGCCGGCAGCCGCTCGTTCCTCCTGCCGACGCCGGCGCCGCTCGTGAAGTTCACGCTCAACATGCTCGACCGGATCAACCGGCCGATCATGGACCCCGAGCAGTACATGATCGCCGACGAGGACTGCCTCCTCGACACCACCAAGGCGAAAGCCGAGCTCGGCTGGCGGCCGCGTTTCGACGACACCGACATGCTGCTCGCCGCCTACCGCGAATACCGCGGCAAGAAGGAAACCCGCTCGGCGATCGCCGCCGTGCCGGCCGAATAGGGGGACGAGATGTCCGTAGCGCACGATTTCCGCGGCGTGCCGGCGTCATCGACGCCGCTGGCGAAGCCGCGCCTGATGACGGTGGCCGACGCCAAGCGGCTGGAGCCGAAAACCGTCGCCGACCTCGTGACGACGCACATGAACCCGGGCGTCCTTCACTTCATGAAGCTGCTCGGCTTCCACAACGTCATCGTCGAGCGCGCGGAAGGGCCGTATTACTTCGCCCGCGACGGCCGAAGGATCCTCGATTTCTTCGGCGGATTCGGATCGCTCGCCTTCGGCCACAACCACCCGCGGATCCTCGAGGCGCGGCGGAAATTCCAGGAGGAGAAGCGCCACGACATCGGCATGGCGTTCCTCTCGCAATACGCCTCGACGCTCGCCTTCAACATCGCCGAAATCTCGCCGGGCGAACTCGATTACGTCTTCCTCGCGTCGACGGGCTCCGAGGCCATGGAGGCGGCGATCAAGATCGCCGAGCAGGCGCAGGGGCCGAAGAAGTCGAAGATCGTCTACGCCGAGCATTCCTTCCACGGGAAGACGAAGGGGGCGCTGTCGCTGACCGACTCGCGCCTCTACCGCTCGCAGTTCCGCCTGGTCGACAACGGCGTGAAGGTGCCGTTCGGCGACCTCGCCGCACTCGAAGCCGCCATCGCGTCGGACCCCGAGATCGGCGTCGTGGTGCTCGAGACGATCCAGGGCGGCGCCGGGATCATCGAGGCGCCCGCCTCCTACTGGCAGGGCGTGCGGGCGCTCTGCGACCGCACCGGCGTGTTGTGGGTCGCGGACGAAGTCCAGTGCGGCATGGGCCGGAGCGGAAAATTCTACGCCTTCGAGCATGCGGGCGTCGTGCCCGACGTGACGGCGCTCGCGAAATCTCTCGGCGGCGGCAAGAGCGCCGTCGGCGCGATGATCGCGCGGCCCGAGGTGTTCAAGCGGGCCTACGGCTCGCGGCAGACCGCGCTGGTCCACGGGCCGTCGACCTTCGGCGGGATGGGCGAGGCCTGCGTCACCTCGATCGAGGCGCTCAACATCCTCTACGACGAGAACCTCATCGAGAACGCGGCTGATGTCGGCGCGCACCTCAAGGCCCGGCTCCAGGCGATCCAGGAAAAGTACCCGCGCCTCGTGAAGGACGTCCGCGGCCGCGGCCTGATGCTCGGCATCGAGCTGCAGGACTTTTCGACGACGCTGCCGTTCGGCATCCGCCAGTTGGTCGCGACGCTCGACGAGAAGCTCAAGGGGAGCCTTGCCGGTTTCCTCGGCAATCTGCTCCTCCGCGACTACAGCATCCTCGTCGCCTTCACCGAGTACAACCGCAACGTCATCCGCCTCGAGCCGCCGCTGGTCATCACGAAGACGCACGCGGACGAGTTCGCCGATGCGCTCGACGATCTCCTGTCGCGCGGCGTCGTGAAGATCGTGACGGATTTCCTCAAGGCGCAGCGGAGCGGCTGAGGATTACGGGTTTTGCAGAGGGGACGCGGAGAGGGCTGGTGCCGCTGGCACCGGCCCTTTTCGTCGTCCACCAACACCCAAAACCCGCTCATCCCCGCGAAGGCGGGGATGAGCGGTTTGGGGTGGCTGGGGCAACTAACCCGCGGTGACGCGCCGCCAGAAGCTCGACGAGAACCGCGGGTCCTTGAACGGCAACAGTTCCCGCCACCACGGGAAGCTGGCCTCGTAGGTCGCCGGGCTCATCCGCGCGTCCTTGTAGGGGTTCACCGCGCCGCCGGCCGCGACCGTGATGCGGTCGAGTTCGGCGAGGAGTTGCATCGTCTTCTCGCCGCGGTTGGCGAAGTCGAGCGTGAGCGTCACGCCGGCGCGTGGGAAAGACATCAATCCCACGCGCGGGGCGTCGCCGAACGTCTTCAGCACGGTGACGAACGAGGCCGCCTTTGCCTTTTGAGCGGCCTTGAGGAGTTCGCCCACGGCTTCCTTCGCCGCGAAGGGGATGACCGACTGGTGCTGCACGAGGCCCTTCCGGCCGTAGAGCCGGTTCCAGCGGGTGATGCCGTCGAGCGGGTAGAAGTATTTCAGCGCCGAGACGCGCGCCGCGGCCTCGCGCTTCCGCTGCTTGCCGTAGTTGAGCGCGTTGAAGGCGCCGATCGACAGGCGGTTCATCAGCGAGAACGGCGGCAGGAACGGCACCGTCAGCGGCGGCATCCGCGAGGGGCGGAGCGGGCCGGCCTCGGCCGGGGCGTGCTCGGCGCGCATCAGGAGGCCGCGGCCGAGCGAGGCGCCGGTGGCGAGGTTGTCGATCCAGGCGACCGTGTATTCGAAGCGCTCATCGGATTCCGTGGCGACCTCGAAGTATTCGGCGAGGGAGCGCACCTTCACCGTCGACTGGTCGACGTAGCCGCTCTCGACTTTCCGGAGCCGGAGTTCAGCCCAGAGGATGATCCCCGTCAGGCCCATGCCGCCGACGGTGGCGCGGAACCAGTCGGCATTCTCGGCCGGCGAGCAGATGCGGCGCGAGCCGTCGGAGCGGAGGAGTTCGAAGCGCTCGACATGCGCGCCGAGCGTTCCGGCGCGGTGGTGGTTCTTGCCGTGGACGTCGTTCGCGATGGCCCCGCCGAGCGTGACGAAGCGCGTGCCCGGCGTCACCGGCAGGAACCAGCCCTGCGGCAAAGCGAGGTCGATGATCGCCGAGAGAAGAACGCCCGCCTCGGCCCGGACGATGCCGGCCCCGGCGTCGAAGGCGAGGATGCGGTCGAGCGACCGGCAGTCGATGACGATGCCGCCATCGTTGAGGCAGGTGTCGCCGTAGCTCCGGCCGTTGCCGTAGGGCAGCAGCGGCCGCGTGTCGCCGTCATCGACCGGCAGCACCGACGACAGCCGCGGCATCTTTCGCGCTTCCTGCGCGACGCGCGGGAAGCGGCCCCAGGAGGCCGGCGAGCGGCGCGGGGCCGTCGATGGCGGATCGCTCGCTTCGAAAGGAATGCTGGTCACGTCCGGCCGGTGCTCCATCGCGTCACAGTGGAGGAAGGAGGCTTGCTCTTCCGTTACATGCGACTGTCGCAAACCCGACACATTACTGAAACGAGCCGCGGCTAACCGCTCCGATGAACCTGAGACTACGCATTCCCGCAATGAATAACCCGCGGGAACCGCAGGTTTTGGCCTTATTCTTAACATTGGAGCCGTCATGAACAGACGAGCGAGCCTGCTGATGCTTTCGGCCTCGGCCTTCACCACCGCGACCGCGGGCGCCTACGCCCAGGGCGCCCCCTTCTACGAGCGCATCAGCACCTATCCGGTGTTCCAGAACCTCGACGCCGGCGTCAATCCCGCCACCGCCACCGTCGCCGAGATCGTGACGGCGACGCCGGACGGCATGATGCTCGTCCACTCCGACAGCCCCGGCAACGCCATCGGCTTCGTCGACATCACCGACCCGACGGCGCCCGTCGGCGCCGGCCGCGTCGACGTCGGCGGTGAGCCGACCTCGGTCGTCTCCATCGGCAGTTTCGTCCTCGCCGGCGTCAACACCTCCGCGTCCTTCGTCGAGCCGTCGGGCCACGTCGCGGTCGTCGCGATCGCCGACCAGACGATCACCGCCACCTGCGACGTCAAGGGCCAGCCGGATTCGCTCGCGGTCTCGCCGGACGGCACCTTCCTCGCCGTCGTCGTCGAGAACGAGCGCGACGAGGACGTCAACGACGCGATGATCCCGCAGCTTCCGTCCGGGCACCTTGCGATCTTCAGCCTCGGCGCCGACGGCATGCCGGTGAACTGCGACGCCGCGGTCATCGTCGACCTGACCGGTCTCTCCGAGATCGCGCCCGACGACGCCGAACCGGAATACGTCGACATCAACACGCAGAACGTCGCCGTCGTCGCGATGCAGGAGAACAACTGGATCGCGATCGTCGACCTCGCCACCGGCACGGTGACGAACTCGTTCTCGGCCGGCGCCGTCGACCTCACCGCGATCGACGTCGCCGAGGACGGCATCGTCCAGGCGAACGGCACGCTCACCGCCGTTCCGCGTGAGCCGGACGCCGTGCAGTGGATCGACGACACCCGCTTCGTCACCGCCAACGAGGGCGACTACGAGGGCGGCTCGCGCGGCTTCACGATCTTCAACGTCGACGGCACCGTCGAGTACGACGCCGGCAACGCGTTCGAGCATCTCGGCATGATGATCGGCCACTTCCCCGAGGGTCGCGCCGACGCCAAGGGCACGGAGCCGGAAGGCGCCGAAGTCGCCCATCTCGACGGCGAGACGCTCCTCTTCATCGGTTCCGAGCGCGCCAACTTCGTCGCCGTCTACCGCGACATGGGTGCCGGCAATGCGCCGGAGTTCATCCAGGTGCTCCCGACCAACATCGGTCCGGAAGGCCTCCTCGCCATCGAATCGCGCGGCCTTTTCGTCGTCGCAACCGAGGAAGATGCGGCCGAGGACAACATCCGCTCGACCATCTCGGTTTACGCGAAGACGGCCGATGCGCCCGTCTACCCGCAGATCGTCTCGGCCACGGATCCGGCCACCGGCGCTCCGCTCGGCTGGGGCGCCCTCTCGGGCCTCGTCGCCGACGCGACCAATCCGAACGTCCTCTACGCGGTGTCGGACAGCGCCTACGCGGTTTCCCGCATCTACACGATCGACACGTCAGCGGTTCCGGCGGTCATCACCTCGTTCGTCACGCTGACGAAGGACGGTGGGGCTGTGCCGTACGACCTCGAGGGCATCGCGCTCCGCGCCGGGGGCGGCTTCTGGGTCGCCTCGGAAGGCGGCGCCGAGACCGAGAACCTCCTCCTCGCGGTCGGTGCCGACGGCACGGTCCTCGACGAGATCAGGCTGCCGGAGGCCGTCGAGGCCGCGGCCACCAACAATGGCTACGAGGGCGTTGCGACCTACACCGTCGAAGGCCAGGAGATGGTCGTCGTCGCCCAGCAGCGCGCCTGGGCCGATGACGCCGAGAACCGCGTCAAGCTCGCCATCTACAACCCCGCGACGGCGGCCTGGACCTTCGTCGCCTACGAGCTCAGCACCCCGACGTCGCCGAATGGCGGCTGGGTCGGCCTCTCCGAGATCACCCATCTCGGCGATGCCCGCTTCGCCATCATCGAGCGCGACAACCAGCCGGGCGTTTATTCGACCTACAAGGTCGTCACCGTCGTCGACCTCGCCACCGTGACCGCCCGTCCGGCCGGTGAGGCGCTCGAAACCGTCGCCAAGACCGAGGTGATCGACCTCCTCGCCGCGATGCTCGCCGGCCACGGCTGGATCTCGGACAAGGTCGAGGGCCTCGCGGTCACGGTCGAGGGCACGGTGTACGCCGTCATCGACAATGACGGCGTGGACGATGCTCCGGGCGAGACGCAGTTCCTCACCCTCGGCAACGCCGCGGACCTCTTCGACTAGTTCCCGCCGCAGGGCGGAGACTGCGGAACGCCGGCCTTCGGGCCGGCGTTTTCGTTTCCGGCGATCGGTTTTTCGCGGATCGGGACTGCCGCGCCTCTGGAAAGGGGCGGCGCCGGATGCTACATGCGAATGCAAATGCGAATTACTCGCAACAGAGTTCCCACGCCGGACGCAGCCTCCAGCACCGCCGGCCGTCCCCGGAGAGCGTAACGATGGTCCTCCTGCGACGCATCCTGATTGCCGGCCTCGCGGCGGCGGGCCTCGCGGCCGTGGCGGCGCCGCCCGCCGCGGCGCAGGATCCGTTCAAGGTCGTGACGACCTTCACGATCATCGCCGACATGGCGCGGAACGTCGCCGGCGACGCGGCGGTGGTGGAGTCGATCACCCGGCCGGGCGCCGAGATCCACAACTACCAGCCGACGCCCGGCGACATCCTCCGCGCCCAGGATGCCGACCTCATTCTCTGGAACGGGCTCAACCTCGAGCTCTGGTTCGAGCGCTTCTTCCGGAACCTCCGCGACGTGCCGTCGGCTGTGGTGTCGGACGGCATCGAGCCGATGGGCATCTCCGAAGGTCCCTATGCCGGCCGGCCGAACCCGCACGCCTGGATGTCGCCGGACAACGCCGTTCTCTACGTCGACAACATCCGCGACGCACTGATGGAGCACGACCCGGCAAACGCGGCGACCTATGCGGCGAATGCCGAGGCCTACAAGGCCGAGATCGTCGCCACGATCGAGCCGATCCGGCAGGCGCTCGCGGCGATCCCGGCGGAACGCCGGTGGCTCGTCACCAGCGAGGGCGCGTTCAGCTATCTCGCCCGCGATTTCGGCCTCAACGAACTCTATCTCTGGCCGATCAACGCCGACCAGCAGGGCACGCCGCAGCAGGTTCGCCATGTGATCGACGCGGTGCGCGAGCACGGCATCACGGTCGTCTTCTCCGAGAGCACGGTGTCGGCCGACCCGGCGATGCAGGTCGCCCGCGAGACCGGCATCCGTTACGGTGGCGTGCTCTACGTCGACTCGCTCACCGAGGCCGACGGCCCGGTGCCCACCTTCCTCGACCTCCTCCGCGTCACCTCGGAGACGATCAAAGCGGGGCTCGCGCAATGAACTTCGAGGCGAGGGACATCGCGGCCCGCGCCGGGGCCGCCGAGGGGAGCGGCATCCGCGTCCGCGGCGCCACCGTCACCTACCGGAACGGCTTCACCGCTCTCCGCGACGCGTCCTTCGCCATCCCGACCGGCACGATCACCGCGCTCGTCGGCGTCAATGGCAGCGGGAAATCGACCCTCTTCAAGGCGATCATGGGGTTCGTCCGCCTCGCCCGCGGCGAGATCGCGATCCTCGGCGAGCCGGTCGGCACGGCGCTGCACAGGCACCTCGTCGCCTATGTGCCGCAGAGCGAAGAGGTCGACTGGAATTTCCCCGTCCTCGTCGAGGACGTGGTGATGATGGGCCGCTACGGCCACATGGGGTTCCTCCGCATCGCGCGCGCCGAGGATCGCGCTGCGGTGGACGTCGCGCTCCGCCGCGTCGGCATGGAGGATTTCCGGAAGCGCCAGATCGGCGAACTCTCGGGCGGGCAGAAGAAGCGCGTGTTCCTCGCCCGCGCGCTGGCGCAGGACGGCAAAGTCATCCTCCTCGACGAGCCGTTCACCGGCGTCGACGTGAAGACCGAGGACGCCATCATCGCGCTCCTCCGCGACCTCCGCGACGAGGGCCGCGTCATCCTCGTCTCGACCCACAATCTCGGCAGCGTGCCGGAATTCTGCGACCGCGTGGTGCTGGTGAAGAATACGGTGCTCGCCTACGGGCCGACGGCCGAAACCTTCACCCAGGCCAATCTCGAGCGCGCCTTCGGCGGCGTCCTCCGCCACTTCGTCCTCGGCGAGGTCGAGGGCCGGCCGCAGTCGCTCGGCGTCATCACCGACGACGAGCGCCCGCTCGTGATGTACCGCGACAAGCCGATGAAGCGGGAGCCGGGCGACGGCAAGGAGGAGCGCGGGTGAGCGTCCTCCTCGAGCCGTTCGGCTACCAGTACATGGTCAACGCCATCTGGGTGTCGGGCCTCGTCGGCGCCGTCTGCGCGTTCCTCTCCGCCTACCTCATGCTGAAGGGCTGGTCGCTGATCGGCGACGCGCTCTCGCACTCGATCGTGCCGGGCGTCGCCGGCGCATACATGCTCGGCCTTCCCTTCGCGCTCGGCGCGTTCCTTTCCGGGGGCGCGGCGGCAGGCGCGATGCTGTTCCTCAATCAGCGGACGAAGCTCCGCGAGGACGCGATCATCGGGCTGATCTTCTCATCGTTCTTCGCGCTCGGCCTCTTCATGGTCTCGATCTCGCCGACGCCGGTGAACATCCAGACGATCATCCTCGGCAACATCCTCGCCATCACGCCCGAGGATACGCTCCAGCTCGTGATCATCGGCGTCGTGTCGCTCGCGATCCTTCTGGCGAAGTGGAAGGACCTCATGGTCGTCTTCTTCGACGAGACGCATGCCCGCTCGATCGGGCTCCGGCCGACGCTCCTTCGCGTGACCTTCTTCGCGCTCCTTTCCGCCTCGACGGTCGCGGCCATGCAGACCGTCGGCGCGTTCCTCGTGATCTCGATGGTCGTGACGCCGGGCGCCACCGCCTACCTCCTCACCGACCGTTTCCCGCGGCTCATCGTGATCGCGGTCGCCATCGGGACGCTCACGAGCGTCGTCGGCGCCTACGTCTCGTATTTCCTCGACGGGGCGACCGGCGGGATCATCGTCGTCCTCCAGACGCTCGTGTTCCTCGCCGCCTTCTTCTTGGCGCCGAAGCACGGGATGCTCGCGGCGCGGCGGCGGGCGGCGGCGGCGACCGCCGCACCGGCGGGGGGGTAGCGATGGACCTCCTCCTGCCGTTCCAGTTCGAGTTCATGCGGAGCGCGATGCTGATCGCGGTTCTCGTCGCGATCCCGACGGCGCTCCTCTCCTGCTTCCTCGTCCTCAAGGGCTGGTCGCTGATGGGCGACGCGGTCAGCCACGCGGTGTTTCCGGGGGTGGTGATCGCCTACATCGTCAACATCCCCTTCGCGATCGGGGCGTTCGTCGCCGGCGTCTTCGCGGCGGTCGCGGCGGGTTTCCTCAAGGACAACAGCCGCATCAAGCAGGACACGATCCTCGGCGTCGTGTTCTCCGGCATGTTCGGCCTCGGGCTCGTCCTCTACGTCGAGATCCAGAGCGACGTTCACCTCGACCACATCCTCTTCGGCGACATGCTCGGCGTCGGCTGGGGCGACATCATCCAGGCGGGGATCATCGCGCTCGTCATCGGCGGCATCATCGCCCTGAAGTGGCGCGACCTTCTCCTCCACGCCTTCGACCCGGCGCAGGCGCGGGTCGCGGGCCTCCCCGTCGCGGTGATCCACTACGGGCTCCTGTGCATGATCTCGCTCGCGGTGGTCGGTGCGCTGACCGCGGTCGGCATCATCATGGCCATCGCGATGCTGATCGCGCCGGGCGCGATCGCGTTCCTGATCACGCGGCGGTTCAGCATGATGATGGTCGCAGCGGTGGCGATCGCGGTGCTGTCGTCCTTCCTCGGCGTCTACCTCAGCTTCTTCATCGACAGCGCCCCGGCGCCGACGATCGTCCTCCTGATGACGATCGCGTTCGTCGTGGCCTTCCTATGGTCCACGCTGCGGACGGCGCGGCGGGAGCGAAGGACGGCGGAGGCGTAGCCGAGCGGCTCCGGCTCGGCCGCCCCACCGCCGCTCATCCCAGCGCAAGCTGGGATCCAGAACCCAAGGGAAAGAGCCAGTTTCGAGGCTGCATGGATCCCAGCTTTCGCTGGGATGATCGGTCCTCTTTGTTGCTCTCGCTAACCAACCGCGGCGCTCTCGTGCGATGCTGCTTGACATCGAAATGATATCACTCCGATATTGGCTCCAGAGGTAACCAGAGGAGACATTCCATGATCCGTGAGCGCATTCTCACCGCGCGGCCCGGCGTCCCGTTCGCGCTGGCTTTCATCGTCCTGCATCTCGTCGGCATTGCGGCCGTTGCCGTCGGCATTTCGTCGATGATCGATTCCTCGTCCGAGAACTGGACGCTGGTCATCGTCGGCGTGGTCATCAACGTTCTCGTCGCGCCGCTGTGGATCGGCTTCTTCATGGTGGCGCCGAACGAGGTGAAGGTGTTGCAGCTCTTCGGCTCGTATGCCGGCACCGTCCGCGATCCCGGCCTGAAGTGGGCGAACATCTTCTTCCAGAAGACCAAGGTTTCGACCCGCATCCGGAACTTCGATTCCGACCGGCTGAAGGTGAACGACCTCGGCGGCAGCCCGATCGAGATCGGGGCGGTCATCGTGTGGCAGGTCGTCGACACGGCCGAGGCGGTGTTCGAGGTCGACGATTACGAGAACTTCGTCCGCATCCAGTCGGAAGCGGCGCTCCGCGGGCTCGCCGGCCGCTACTTCTACGACCTCGGCGACGACGTCGAAGGCGTCGCGCTTCGCGGCCATACCGACGAGGTCGGCGAGCAGCTGGTGCAGGACGTCCAGGCGCGGCTCGACAAGGCGGGCGTGAAGGTGATCGAGGCCCGCATCAGCCACCTCGCCTATGCCCCGGAGATCGCCGGCGCGATGCTCCAGCGGCAGCAGGCAGGCGCGATCATCGCGGCACGGCGGCGGATCGTCGACGGCGCGGTCGGGATGGTCGAGATGGCGCTCGCCCAGCTCTCCGAGCGCGGCGTGGTCCAGCTCGACGAGGAGAAGAAGGCGCAGATGGTCTCGAACCTCCTCGTCGTCCTCACCTCCGAGAAGCAGACGACGCCCGTCATCAATGCCGGCACGCTCTACGGCTGATGCCCGGTGGTGGAACGGAAAGCCTTCCCGCTCCGCATCGCGAAAGACGTCTTCGACGCGATGCAGCGCTGGGCCGATGACGATCTCCGCAGCGTCAACGCCCAGATCGAGTTCGTCCTTCGGGACGCGCTCAACCGGCGGGGCCGGCTCAAACCGAAGAAGGAAGACGGAAACGACGACGGCGCCTGAGGGCGCCGTCGTGCATTCCCACGGACCGGGCGGCGACCGGGTCCGGACTGATGCCGTGGCACCATCGCCATCTCGAGCCTCCCCCTTGCGGTGGTACCTCCACGCGAGTCGCGCGAGGAGGAGGTTCAGTGCCGAATGGAGCTTCGATCCTACGGCTTCGTGTCGGGCTTCGCCTGGCGGGTGTTGGGGCCCGGCATCATCGGGGCGGGGCCTCCATCCGGACCGGGCGTGACCCAGCCACCGGTGCCACCGCCGCCGCGATCCGCGTCGGGTGCCACCCAGCCGCCGGTGCCGCCGCCGGACCGGTCACCGCCGCCTGCACCACCGCCCGGCGCCGGCGCGGGCAGGATCGTGATGTTGGGGCCCGCGCCCGGCGGATAGATCGTCCAGCCGCCGCCGGGCATGCCGTTGCCGGGCATGGTCTGCCAGCCCGGCATCGCGTCGCCGGGCATTCCGGGCATTCCCGGGAAGCCGGGGCCGTAGAAGAAGAACGGCATTCCGCCCATCCCCATTCCGGGCATTCCCATGCCGTCCATTCCCATTCCGGGCAGGCCGTAGCCGGGCATGCCGTAGCCGGGCATTCCCATGCCGCCGGGCATGCCCTGCCCATGGCCGCGGCCCTCGCCGGCGCCGGGCGTCATGTAGAAATGCAGGAACCCGCCGGGAAAGCGGAAGAAGAACGTGCCGCCGCCATTGCCGTCGCGGTCGTAGTGGCCGCCCCAGTTCTGGCCGTCGCCGCCGCGGTATTCGAAATGGCCGTCGCGGCCGTCATTGCCGCCGCCATTGCCGTTGCCGCGGCGGTCGCCATCACCATTGCCGCCCCCGCCATAGCCGGTGCCGCCGCGCTCGCCGGCCGTCGCGGCAGCCCGCTCGTCGCGGGTCTCGGCAGCGGCAGCGGCGAGGTTCTCCGCCGCGATCGTGCGGTCGGTGCCGTCGAGGATGCCGTCGGCGTTCTGGTCGAGGAGGAGGAACACGCCCTCCCAGCCGGCGGCGAATTCCTCCGGCGTCAGGCGGCCGTCGCCATTGGCGTCCATGGTGTGGAACTGGCCCGTCAGGATCGCCATGATCTCCGCCCTCGGGCCGGTGCCGTCGACCGCCGGCATCATCATCCGGCCGCCGTCGGCGGGACCGGCCGCGGGTTCGGCCGGCGCTGCCGGAACGGGTGCCGCCGGAACGGGTGCGTCGGCAGGCGGTGCGGCCGGGGCGAGCGCCGGCGCTTCGGCGGCCGGCGGTGTCGTCGGGGCGGGCTGGGCGAAAGCGGAACCGGCCGAGAGGCCAAAGCCGCCGGCGATGGCGATCGCCGCGCAGGAAACCGAGCGAATCCTCATGGTTCTTCTCCCTCTGCCCGCGCGCCGCGGGCGCATGAAGACACTATCCGCCCGCATGCCGGCAGAATTTGGCGGCTCACACGATGTTGTACGGCGCTGTCTCGCCGCCCATCGCTGATACAATTGGATACACTTTCGGACGGACTCGGCCCGCGGCGACCCCACATAGTCGCCGCACCACCGCATCGGAACCGAAGGCCCATGGAGCCCTCCCCCCACATCCTCGTCGTCGACGATTCCGCCGACATCCGCGAGCCGCTGGCAAAATACCTGTCGCGGAAAGGCCTCCGTGTCTCGACCGCTTCGGGCGGCGTCGAGATGAAGCGCCTCCTCAAGGCGAGCGCCTTCGACCTCGTCGTCCTCGACATCATGATGCCGGGCGAGGACGGGCTCACCCTCTGCCGCTTCCTCCGCGAGACCAGCGAGACTCCGGTGATCCTCCTCACCGCGATGGTCGACGAGACCGACCGCGTCGTCGGGCTTGAGATCGGCGCGGACGATTACGTCTCGAAGCCGTTCAGCCCGCGCGAACTCCTGGCCCGCATCCGTGCCGTCCTTCGCCGTTCGCGCTCGGTGCCGGCGACGCGGGACGCCGCGCCCGCGAAACGCTACCGCTTCCTCACCTGGGAGCTCGACGGGCTGCGGCGCGAGCTGATCGGCAGCGACGCCGTAGCAGTGCCGCTCAGCACCGCGGAGTTCCGGCTGCTGACGGTGTTCCTGCAGCGGCCGCAGATGGTGCTGTCGCGCGAGCAACTCCTCGACCTCACGGCCGGACGGTCGCTCGAGCCGTTCGAGCGTTCGATCGACAACCAGGTGAGCCGCCTTCGCAAGAAGATCGAGCCGGACCCGAAGAACCCGACCATCATCAAGACGGTCTGGGGCGGCGGCTACGTGCTCGCTGCCCAGGTCACCGAGGCGGCGCCCACCGGGGCGCCGCCATGAGGCTGCTGCCGCGCACCCTCGGCGGCCAGCTCACCGCCCTCCTCCTCCTCGCGCTCGCCGCCTCGCAGATCGTCGCGCTCTCGATCCTGTCGAGCGAGCGGGCGCAGGCGCTCCGTGAAGCCGATCGCGCCGGCCTCATCGAGAACGCCGCCTCGGTCCTGCGTGTCCTCCGTCTCGCCGCGCCCGAGAACCGCGCCGCGCTCGCCGCTGCCGCGAGTTCGCCGCGCGTCCGGCTGTGGATCACCGACACGAGCGTCGTCACCACCGAGGCGACCGACCTTCCCGCCAACGGCCAGTTCACGCGCATCCTCGGCGACCTGCCGGAGCCGGCCCGCTTCCAGGTCGTGCGCGATGCCGTGCCGGGCGTGCCGGTGCAGGGCGGCACGCAGGCGATACGGGTCCAGGCGGACGGCACCACGGCCGTCATCGATACGCGGTCCGAGACGGTCCGGCCGGCGATCGGTCCCGGCAACGGCTTCGACCGCTTCATGCCGTTCCGGAACGGCGCCTACGACATCCTCCTCTCGGTGCCGTTCGCGGACGGCGGCTGGCTCAACGCGCAGACCGAGATCCGCGCCGAGCCGATCACCTGGGCTTGGGCATCGACGATATCGACCGCGGCGATGGCGCTGGCGATCCTCGCGATCGTCGCCTTCACGGCGCGCCGGGCGACCAAGCCGCTCCGGGCGCTCGCGACGCGGGCCGATTCCCTCGGCCGTGGCACGCCCGAGCCGCCGCTCGCCGAGGTCGGGCCGGACGAGGTGCGGCGCGTGACCGTCGCCTTCAACCGGATGCAGGACCGGCTGAGCCGGTTCGTCTCGGACCGGACGCGGATGCTCGCCGCGATCGGCCACGACCTCCGCACGCCGATCACCTCGCTCCGCCTCCGCGCCGAACTCCTCGACGACGACGACAACAAGGCGAAGATGCTGGCGACGCTCGAGGAGATGCAGCGGATGATCGAGGCGACGCTTTCCTTCGCCCGCGACGAGGCGGGGGCCGAGGCGCCGCGCTCGGTGGACCTCTCGGCGCTCCTCTCCACCATCGTCGACGACCATGCCGACGCCGGCCAGGACGTGGCGTTCGCGGATGCGCCGCGGCTCGTCTATCCCTGCCGGCCGGTCGCCCTTCGCCGGGCGGTGTCGAACCTGATCACCAATGCCGTGCAGTATGGCGAGCGCGCCAGCGTGACGCTCGAAGACGGGGCGCACGGGCCGGTCATCGCTGTCGAGGACGACGGACCCGGCATACCGCCCGAGCAGATGGACGAGGTGTTCCAGCCCTTCGTCCGGCTCGAGAGTTCCCGCAGCCGCGATACCGGCGGCGTCGGCCTCGGCCTCTCGATCGCGCGGTCGATCATCCTCGCCCATGGCGGCGAGCTCCGGATCATGAACCGCGCCGGAAAGGGCCTCCGGGCGGAGATCCATCTCCCGCGCGCCGACGCGCACGCCCGCCACGACTGAGACCCCCGCGCCGCGGGCCGGCCGCCCCCGCCCGTTGGTAATGCGTTGCCCTTCCGCCGGAGGGGGACTAAGGAAATCGCTCCCTTCCACGCCGGAGGCTTCGCGAGCCTCGCGTCCCTTCACCGTTCGAAGGTTGTGTTGACCGCCGAGACGTCGAGCCCCGCACGCCACGCCGAACCGGCCGGACCGCTGTTCGACGGACCTGTCCTGGTGACGGGTGCGACGGGCTTCCTCGGCCAGTACGTCGTGCGAAAGCTCCTGGCGCTGCGACAGCCGGTCATCGCCACGGGCCGCAATCTCAGGATCGGCCTCGCCCTCCAGGCCGAAGGCGCCGACTTCCGGCCCGTCGACCTCACCGACCTTCCGGGCCTCGGCACCGCGATGGCCGGCGTCGCCGCCGTGGTCCACGCCGGCGCCCTCTCCTCCGCCTGGGGCAAGGAGAGCGAGTTCCACGCGACAAATGTCGGCGGGACAGAAAACGTGATTGCGGCGGCGCTCGCCGCGGGCGTGAAGCGGATAGTCTACGTCTCGTCGCCGAGCGTCATGACCCGGCACGCCGAACAGTTGAATCTGCGGGAAAGCGATCCGCTCCCGGATGAGCACGTGTCCGTCTACTCGCTGACCAAGAGGCTGGGGGAAGACCGCGTGCGCGCCGCGTCGGGCCGGATCGAGACCGTGATACTCCGCCCGAAGGCAATCTACGGGGTCGGCGACACCGCCATCTTCCCGCGCCTCCTCAAGGCGGCGCAGAAGGGCCGGCTGCCGATCATCGGCGACGGCAACACCGTCACCAATCTCACGCATGTCAGCGACGTGGTCGAGGCGATCCTCCTCGCGCTCACCACCACGAAGGGCGTCGGCAAGGCCTACGTCATCACCGGCGGCGAGGACGTCCGCATCTGGGACGTCATCAAGGACATCATCGCGCGGAGCGGCTTCAAGGCGCCGTCGCGGAAACTGCCGCTCGGCCGCGCCATGCGCGCCGCGACAGTCCTCGAAGCGGCGTGGAAGCGGCTCCACCTTCCCGGCGAGCCGCCGCTGACGAAATACACCGCCGGCATTCTCGGCCTGTCGCAGACCTACGACATATCGGCCGCCCGGCGCGACCTCGGCTACGCGCCGAAAATGCCGATCGCCCGCGGCGTCGAGGAGAGCTTTGCCGCGGGCCTTGCGGCGCTCCGCGGCGAGGGCAAGGCCGCGACCCGCGAGACCGCCGTGGCGAAGCCGCCGCGGCCGGTCGCGGTGCGGATCATGAATTCGGGCCACGTCCGGGTGCGCCCCATCGTCTTCTTCCCCAACACCCGCAGCCTTCGCCCGGTGACGGTGCCGGCGACCTTCGCGCTGATCGAGCACCCCGAGGAGGGGCACGTCCTCTGGGATACGGGCTACGCGCCGCGCTACTACGAAGCGACGCGGCGCTTCCCGTGGCGGATCATGCGCTACGCGACGCCGGCGACGATCCCGCACGAATTGTCGGCGGTGAGCCAGCTCGGCGCGATGGGCATCCGGCCCGAAGACGTCGGCCAGATCGTCCTGTCCCATTTCGACCCCGACCATTTCGGCGGCCTCCAGGATTTCCCGAAGGCGCGCGTCATCACCCACTGGCGCGGCTGGGAGGCGGCGCGATCGGTGCGCGGGCTGAAGGCCGTGAAGGCGCGTATCCTGCCGGGGCACCTTCCGGACGACCTCGCGGGCCGCCTTCGTCTCCTGCCCGATTTCGACGGTCCGGCGATCTCGGTTTTCGACCGGAGCCTCGACCTTTTCGGCGACGGATCGATGCGGCTCGTTGACCTGCCGGGCCACGCGCCGGGCCAATTCGGCGCCTTCGTCCGCAGAAAGAGCGACGATACGGACCTTTTCCTTGCGGCGGATGGCTGCTGGAACCTTGCCGCTATCGAGGCGAACGGCTACCGAGGGGGCGCTCATCGCTGGCTGGCGGTGGACAAGACGGTTCAGGATGCAACGACTGAGAAGCTGCGGCGGATGCACCGGGAATGGCCGGAGCTCCGCATCGTTCCGGCACACTGCCCGCGTGCCTGGAGCGAAGTCGGCGAGGCCGAGGAGAACGTGACCGCATGAGCCTGCCGCTGAAGATTCTAGGCGTCGGCCGCTACCTTCCCAAGCGCGTCGTCACCAGTGCGGAAGTGGAACGGCTTTGCGGCATCAAGCCGGGCTGGATCGAGCGCCATACGGGCGTGAAGGAACGCCGCTGGGTCGGGCCGGGCGAAACCAATTCCATCATGGGCGCGGCGGCGGCGCGCGAAGCGATCGCCGATTCCGGCCTGCGGCTCGAAGACATCGACCTCATCCTCTGCGCGTCCGGCACGCCGGAGCAGACGATCCCCGACAATTCGGCGCTGATCCAGCGCGAACTCGGCCTCGGCAATTCCGGCGTCTCGTGCATGTCCGTGCACGTCACCTGCCTCAGCTTCCTCCTCGCGCTCGACCTCGCGTCGAACCTCCTCGCTACCGGGCGCTACCGCAACATCCTCATCGTCTCGTCCGACATCGCATCGGTCGCGCTCAATTTCCGCGATCCGGAGAGCTCGGCGCTGTTCGGCGACGTCGCCGCGGCCTGCGTGGTGACCCGCACGCCGCCCGGCGAGAAGAGCGAAGTGAAGATCGCCCGCTTCGAGACCTACTCGATCGGCGCCCACCTCACCGAAATCCGCGGCGGCGGCTCGCGCCTCCACCCGTCCAATCCGGCGACGCAGCCGGAGGACAATCTGTTCTCGATGGCCGGACCGAAAGTCTACCGTCTCGCCCGCCAGCACCAGGACGATTTCCTCGAGCGGCTGCGGCCGGGGCTCTCCCAGTCGCCGGGGACGATCAAGACCGTCCTCCCGCATCAGGCCAGCCTCCTCGCCCTGCGCGCCCTCCGCCGCAACGGCATCGACGACGACCAGGTCGTCATCACGCTCGACCGGTTCGGCAATTGCGTCGCGAGTTCGTTGCCGCTGACGCTCTACGAGGCGGTCAAGACCGGCCGTCTCACACGCGGCGACGAGACGCTGATCTGCGGCACCGGCGCGGGACTCACCCTCGGCGGCATGATCATCACCTATTGATGACGGCCAGCGGCCCGTCCCGATGAACGTCGCCGCCCGATTCCTCGAGCTTCTCGCCGCACAGGGCGACCGTCCGGCCATCCGCGAGCCGAACGGCGCGGTCGTCACCTTCGCCGAAATCCGCCGGCAGGCTCTCGGCCTCGCAAGGCTCCTGCGCGAGCGGGGTTTCCGCGAGGGCGATCCGGCGGTGATCCAGGTGCCGACGGGCGCCGTCTTCACCGTCACGCAGCTTGCGGTCGGCATCAATGGCGGCGTCTCGGTGCTGATCGAGCCCGGCTTCTCGGATGCGCTCTATCGCGACCGGGTGGCGGCGGCGCGGTCGAAATGGCTGCTGGTCCATCCGCTCGTCCTCTGGGCCAACCGGATTCCCGGCGCCCGGAATTTCCTCGCCAGGCGCGGCCAGCTCGTGCCGGAAGTGCTGCCGGAGACCGCCGACCTCCGCCGCGTCGTGCTCTCGAAGCGGCTCCTCCGCGAAGCGGAGACGGCATTCGACGAAAAGCTGCCGGTCGCCGACCTGTCGCCGCGCGCCGACTCCGCGATCATCTTCACCGGCGGGTCGACCGGGCAGCCGAAGGGCGTTCGCCTCTCGCACGGCTCGATCGCCCGCATCGTCACCAATGTCGGCGGCATCGCGAGCGCGTCGCGGACCCGGACCTACATCGCCGACAACCCGCAGCAGGTCGTCTTCGGCCTCGTCTTCGGCAACGAGATCCTCGTCGCGCGCGGCCCCATGAAGAAGCGGGCCGCGTACATCCTCGGGCTCCTCCGCGAAGGCAAGGCCGGCGCCTATTTCGGCGCGCCCTATGTCTGGATGGAGATGATGGAGCAGGCGGGCGCGAACCGCGGGCAGCTGTCGGACGACCTTCGGGCGGTCTATCTCGGCGGGGCGCCGGTGACGCCGGAATTCCTGCGCCGGATGCGCGCCTGGCTCCACCCGGAGACGCGGATCGTGCTGATCTACGGCATGACCGAGGCGGGACCGGTCGCGACGGTTCCGGCCGAGGAAAAACTCGCCTGGACGGGCGAAGGCGATTTCGTCGGCCGCGTCGTGCCCGGCATCGACGTGACGCGGAAGGAGAACGGCGAGCTCGTCGTCAGCGGCGAGGCGCTGTTCACCGGCTATGTCGGCGGCGCCGAACGCGACCCGCTCGCGGGCTTCGACACCGGCGACCTCGGCGACATCCGGACGGCCGCCGACGGCGGCAAGGAACTCGTTCTCCGCGGCCGGATCAAGGACATGATCATCCGCGGCGGCATCAACATCTACCCGGCGACGCTCGAGGACGGCATCAGGGCGGTGCGCGACGCCGCCGGACGGCCGGTGTTCCGCGAGATTGCGATGGTCGGTCTCTGGGATGCCGCGGCCGAGGACGAGGTGGTGGTGGTGGCGTGGCAGCCGATCGCCGGCACGACGCCGCCGGACGACGCGACGCTGCTGCGCCTCGTCAGCGCCGCCACCGGCCCCAACGCCGCGCCGGACCACCTCCTCCGCGTCGACGACATGCCGGTGATGGGGCGGCTGTCGAAGGTCGACAAGCGCGCGCTGCGTGAGCTGGCCGCCGCCCGCTTCGGCCTCGCCGTGGCGCCGCGGGGTCAAACCACGGTATGACCGGAGCCGCGGGCGCGGGACTGGCCTCGATGGAGACTGACCGGACTTGACGACAGGAACCGAAGACTGGAGCCGGCTTCCGGGCGCTCTGGTGCCGTTCAACTGGCCGGCGTTCTGGCAGAAACATCGTATCCTCCTGCGCGAGCAGAAGGCCTACGGCACGATCTTCTCCTCGCTGGCGTCGCGGCTCGGCTTCTATGCCGCCGGCCAGACCGGCTGGGCGCTCGACGCGCTGGTCCATCCGGACTGGAAGCGCACTAGGATGGCGCCGCCGATCTTCATCCTCGGCCACCAGCGCTCCGGCACGACGCTCCTCCACCGCCTCCTCTCCGAGGACAGGGCGCATGCGCGCTCCCTCCTCCTCCACGAGATGGTGCTGCCGGCGATCACGACGCAGAACTCGATCGCCCGCGTCGGCCGCTGGGATTCGCGGCATGGCGGCCGGATCGGCCGGCGCTTCCAGGACTTCCAGCAGCGCGTGTTCGCCCCGCTCGACTACATGCACCGCCTCCGCCTCGACGAGATCGAGGAGGACGAGTTCGTCCTGTGGGGCATCTACGCCTCGACGATGGTGATCAACGATTCGCCGCTGAACGCCTCGGCGAAGTCGCTCGAAGACCTCCGCGATTTCCACCGCTGGCCGGTCGACCGCCAGATCAAGGCATTCGGCTGGTACCGGGCGACGCTGCTCAAGAAGGTCTACCGGTCGCCGACCGCCGACGGCAGCCTGCCGTGGATCGTGTCGAAGAACCCGCATTTCTCGCAGAAGATTCCCGAACTGATGCGCGTCTTCCCGGATGCGCGGATCGTCTATCTCGTCCGCAATCCGCTCGAGACGATCGCCTCGCGGCTCGACCTCATCCGCGGCATCTGGCGGCACCGCTTCAAGGGTTTCCGCGACATGAGCCGCGAGCAGGCGGACGCCATCGTGAAGGACAGCCTCCGCACCTATCTCAACGCCGAGCGCGACCTCTACGACGTGCCGGAGGCGCAGCGGATGATCGTCCATTACGACGAACTCCTGACGCACATCCCCGAGACGGTGCACCGCATCTACGAGCAGTTCGGCCTGCCGGGCCCGGACGAGAACCTCCTTGCCAGGCTCGCCGAGATCAGGGCGCGGAGGCGGCACGTCTCCGAGCACAAATACCACCTCGAGGAATTCGGCATCGACCCGGCGGAGCTCCGTGAGCAGCTCGAGCCGGTGTTCCGCAACCACGGCCTCGACGCCCGCGCTGCCGCCTTCGCGGAACGCGAAGCGGCGGGGAAGGCGGAATAGCGTGCCGGCCGGCCGCCGGCGGATGGGCGCCCTCCCCTTCGACGCGCCCGTTGGACCGGCCTCTCCCCCGTCGAGGGGGGAGGGGGATTCATGATCGCCCTCGCCATCCTCCTCGGCATCGTCCTCGGCGTCGCGTCGGCGGCGTTCGTGGTGTTCTTCCCGCCGTTCCGGCCGGTGATCCGGAACGGTGCGTGGATGACGAACCTGAAGGTCGGCAGCCGCGATGCGGGGATGTATCTGCGCGCCTTCATCGCGCTCACCGGCCTCTTCGCCCTCAACAAGCACGAGACGATCTACTACCGCGCCACCACCGACGATGGCGGCCAGCCGATCCGGGCCGACCGCGACTACGTCATCTCGGGCGTGGACATCCCCGGACGCTGGTGGGCGATCATCGTCTACGGGCGCGACCATCACCTGATCGCCAACCCGGCCGGCCGCTACTCGTTCAACATGGGCAACCTCGAGCGCGAGGCGGACGGGTCGTTCCGGATCGCCCTGTCGCGGACGGAGAAGGCGCGCAACTGGCTGCCGTCGGGCATGAAGGACCAGACGCTCTCGTTCTCGCTGAAGATCTACAACCCGTCGCCAGAGGTGTACGAGCGGCCCGACCGCATCGCCCTCCCCCGCATCACGGCGGTGCAGCCGTGAGCGCCGGCGGCTTCATCCTGACGATGCTCGTCGTGGCGGCGGTGACGCATGTCGTCGTCATCCTCCGCTTCCCGTATCTCGTGATGCGGATCGTCCGGCGCGTCGCGAAATACCCGGTGAACGAACTCTTCCACATGCCGCCCACCACGGCCGAATCCCGCGCCGTGGTGCGGCCGAGCCCGGACCTTCTCTATTCCGCGTGTCTCTACGACGTGTCGGAGCGGGCGCTCCGCATCCGTGCGACGCTTCCGGGGAGCTACTGGTCGATCTCGTTCTTCGCCAACAATACCGACAATTTCTTCGTGATGAACGACGCGGAGATCGCCGGGCGCGAGGCCGAGTTCGTGCTGGTCGGGCGGGGCAAGGCGAAGCCGGCCGGCCCCGGCACCGCGGTCGAGGCGCAGTCGGATCGCGGCGTCATCCTCATCCGGATGCTCGTCGAGCGGCCGGA
This sequence comes from Bauldia sp., assembly GCA_020849325.1. Taxonomy (GTDB): domain Bacteria; phylum Pseudomonadota; class Alphaproteobacteria; order Rhizobiales; family Kaistiaceae; genus JADLGL01. The sequence goes on from JADLGL010000092.1 coordinate 68,402, forward strand.
GGCGATCCCGGACCTGATCGCGGTCCAGAAACTCGCCTACGCCGAGCGTTTGCCGGCCTGACGGCGGCTGCCGCCCCCGGCGGCAGCGAGGGGACGCAGAGCGTCCGCGGACAGCCAGAACACCTCGCCGCTCGATGCCTCGCTGTCGAGCCAGAGGAACTCCACCTCGGGATAGGCCGCTTCGAGCGCCGGACCGTCGCGGCCGACCTCGCACAGGAGGCCGCCTTCCGGCGTCAGGTGGTTCCAGGCGTCGGCCAGGATGCGGCGAACGACGTCGAGACCGTCCGTGCCGGCGGCGAGCGCGTTTGCGGGCTCGTGCCGGAACTCGGCCGGCAGTTCCCCCATCGCCACGGCATCGACGTAGGGCGGGTTGGCGATGATGACGTCGTAGCGGCGCTTGCCGAGCGGCTCGAACAGGTCGCCGCGGAACAGGCTGATGCGGTCGCCGAGGCGGTGGTCGTCGACGTTGAGCGCGGCGAGTTCGAGCGCCGGAGCCGAGATGTCGACGGCGTCCACCTTCGCGTTGGGGAAGAGGCGCGCGGCGAGTATCGCGAGGCACCCCGAGCCGGTGCCGATGTCGAGCGCGCTCCCGACCGCATCGAAATCCGGGATGAGTCCGGCGGCGTCGGGGCCGAGCGAGCCGTCCGACAGCATCTCGCCGATGAAGGAGCGCGGGATGAGCGCCCGCTCGTCGCTGCGAAAGCGGACGCCCTGGATGTAGGCGGCGCCGACGAGGTAGGGCGCCGGCTTCCGCGTCGCCACCCGTGCGTCGACGATCGAGGCGAGGCGCGCGCGCTCGGCCGGCGTCAGGCGCGCGTCGAGGAATGGATCGAGGCGATCGACCGGGAGGCGGAGCGTTTCGAGGACGATGAAGGCCGCCTCGTCGAGCGCATTGTCGGTGCCGTGGCCGTAAGCGAGGTCCGCCGCGTTGAAGCGGCTCACCGCCCAGCGGAAGAAGTCGCGGACGGTGACGAAGCCGTCGGTCTCGTGTGCTGCGGTCATGGTTCTCGTTCCGGCCCGCCGTTCCTTTGCCACAGGGGAAGCCGCGGCGCACGGCCCCGCGGCATCGCGCTTGCACGCTCCTCCCGGTCGGGCAGTCGACCGGAAGGCTCCGAGGCCCTAATAAGTCTCGCCCGCCGGCCGCGCCGGTCACACCACTGCGGTGCAATGCTCCTCTGGCAGCTCGCCATCGTTGGGATCCTGTTCCTCCTCAACGGCTATTTCGCAATGTCGGAGCTCGCGATCGTGTCGTCGCGGCGCGCGAGGCTTCAGGCGATGGCGGAGAAGAACGTCAGGGGCGCGCGGCGCGCGCTGAAGCTCCTCGACGATCCGACGGGGTTCCTGTCGACGGTGCAGATCGGCATCACCCTCGTCGGCGTCTTCAACGGCGCCTATTCGGGCACGACGCTGTCCGAGCCGCTCGCCGAGGTGCTGAACGACATCCCGGCGATCGCCGAATATGCGAACTCGCTCGCCATCGCGATCGTCGTCATCACCGTCACATACCTGTCGCTGATCGTTGGCGAGCTGGTGCCGAAGCGGATCGCCCTCACCAATCCGGAGGGCATCGCCTGCTTCGTGGCGCCGGTGATGACGGTGCTCGCGAAGATCGGCGCGCCGATCGTCTGGTTCCTCCGCCTCTCGACCGAGACGGTGCTTCGCATCCTCCGGGTCAGGAAGACCGAGCAGAGCACCGTGACCGAAGAGGAAGTCCGGACGCTGATCGCCGAGGGCGCCGAGACCGGCGTGTTCCATCCGGAAGAGCGGGAGATGCTCGAAAGCGTCATCCGCGTGTCGGACCGCTCGGTGCGCCAGATCATGGTGCCCCGCCCCGACGTCGTCTGGATCGACGTCGGCGATCCGCCGGACGCGATCATCCGCGAAATCCTCAAGAGCGGCCATTCGCGCTTTCCGGCGAGCCGCGGCGAAGTCGACGAGGTGATCGGCATCGTCCACGTGAAGGACCTCCTCAGGCAGGTCACCGTCACGGGCCAGTTCGACATCGCGAAGGCTCTCGCCGAGCCGCTCTTCATCGACGAGCACATGCCGATCCTGAAGCTCCTCGACCGCTTCAAGACCTCGGCGGTGCACATGGCGATCGTCCTAGACGAACACGGCTCGTTCGAAGGCATCATCACGCCCACCGACATTCTGACCGCGATCGGCGGCGACCTGCCGGAGCACGAGGGCGACACCGACCCCGACGCCGTCCAGCGCGACGACGGCTCGTGGCTCCTTTCGGGCCGCATCCCGATCGACGATGCCGAACGGGCACTCGGCCTCAACGACATGGCCGGCGACGAGGATTTCCGGACGCTGGCCGGCTTCGTCCTGCACCAGCTCGGGCGGATTCCGACCACGGGCGAATCGTTCACCTGGCGGAACTGGAGGTTCGAGGTGGTCGACCTCGACGGCCGCCGGGTCGACAAGGTGGTCGCGAGCCGGCTGGCGCCGGACCCCGAGCCGACCTGACGATCACGCCTCGCCGGCTGCGTCGCTCGCGGCGATGATGGCGGCGAACGCGCCGGCGATGCCACCCGGCCCGGCCGCGGCAAACCCCTCGCCCGTCCCGTCGAATACCATCCGGCCGCGATGGAGCACGGCGACGCGCGCCGCGGCCTCGGCCACGGCCGGCTCCGCCGTCGTCAGGAGGATCGCGGCCCCCTCCTCCGTCCGGAGGCCGGCGAGCTGATCGAGCACGACCCGGCGCTGGTCCGGTTCGAGACCGTCGACGGCGCGATCGGCGACGACGATCGGCGGCGACCCAAGGGCCGCGCGGGCGAGCGCGAGCTGCCGCCGGCTGGTCGCCGAGAGGACGCCGGCGCGGTCCTTGCGGCGCTCGACGAGCGCGAACCGGCCGAGCGCGCGCGTGGCCATCGTGCGGCCTTCGCCGCGGGCGAGGCCGAGAAGACCGGCGCGATAGCGGAGGTGGCCGTCAACGGTCAGTTTCGGATCGAGATCCGGCTCCTCGAATGCGATGCCGATGCGGCCGAGGAGGTCGCGCCCGGCCTGCCGGAGATCCTGCCCGAAAAGGACGACCGAACCGCGGTCCGGACGCAGGAGCCCTGCCGCGAGCCTGACGATCGTCGAAGCCCCGGCCCCCGGTTGGCCGAGAAGGACGACGAGTTCGCCCGGGCGCACGGCGAGATCGACGCCGTCGAGCGCGCGCCCGCGGCCGAAGCGCTTCTCGACGCGCCGAAACTCGAGGATCGGCGACCCCCCGTCCATGTCCGCTCCCGCCCCAAAACCCCACGAAGCCTAGAGCATGATCCGAAGCGGTGGCTACCGGTTCTTCGAAAGATCATGCTGCCTCAGGGAATCCGGCCGCCATCGCGACGCCGGCGTCCGAACGGCGGTTGACGCCACGCGACCGCCAAAAGAATGTGAGCGCCGCCCACAGCTTTCTGGCAACACCGGGCGAAAGCGCCTGAGCACCGTGGCGCAGGGAAATCATGCTCGCCATCGTCGCCCGGCTCGGCTTCGCCCTCACATTCTGCATCGGCCTTGCCGCGGCAGCACCCGCGCTCGCGGCCGGAACGGGCTACATCTTCGTCTCGCACGAGCGCTCGAACGACATCGTCGTGCTCGACCCGCGCTCCTTCGAGGTGGTGGCAACGATCGCGACCGCGGGGCAGCCGCGCGACATGGCCTTCAGCCCCAACCACACGCTCCTCTACGTCGCCTGCGGCGAGGACGATGTCGTCGAGGTGATCGACCTCGCCACCTTCCGGGTCGTCGACACCATCGAGACCGGCCGCACTCCCGAGATGATCGCCATCAATCCCGGCGGCACGATGCTCTACGTCGCCAACGAGGACGAAGGCACGGTCCAGGGCATCGAGGTGATCAGCAAGCGCCTCCGCGCCGAGATCACCACGGGCGCCGAACCCGAGGGCCTCGCCGTCTCGCGCGACGGACGCTTCCTCTACATCACCTCCGAAATCGCCGACATGGTCCATGTGGTGGACCTTGCCACCGGCCGCATCGTCCGCAGCATCCTCGTCGGCAGCCGGCCGCGGCGCCTCGTGCTGACGCCGGACGGCACCGAGCTGTGGGTGACGAACGAGGTGAGCGCGACCGTGTCGGTCATCGATGTCGCGTCGAACACGGTGGTGGACACGATCGCCTTCCGCCCGCCGGGCGTCCGGACCGAGGACATCTCGCCCGTGGCGATCATCCCGACGCCGGACGGCTCGACGATGATCGTGAGCCTCGGCTATGCCAATCAGGTCGCCTTCATCGACGTGCGGGCGCGCGAGGTCCGGTCCTATGTCCTTGTCGGCAGTCGTGCGGCGGGTCTTGCCCTCAGCGGCGACGGACGGACGCTCTATGTCGCGAACGCTCTTTCGGACGGCATTTCGGTGGTCGACGTGAACGCGCGGCGGACGCTTCGCGCCATCCCGACCGGACGCGTCCCGCACAGCGTGGTGGTCGATGGCTAGGCGTTTCCTCCTCGCACTCGCCTGCCTGGCCGGCCTCGCCGCGCAGCCGGCGGGCACGCTCGCCCAGCCGGCGCCGATACCGGGCATGCTGCCCGAGGTCGCCATCGGCTTCGTCTGGCTGGCCGACGATCCGCGTTTCGACCGGCGCCTCGCCCACCTCGAAATCCCGGTGCGGAAATGGGGCGCGGCGTTCGAGGGCGCCGATCTCGGCATCGCCGACGCCGTGCCGATCGGGCGCGAGATCAACGTCTCCTTCGCGCTCGAGGGCGCAGCCGAGGCGGACGTGCCGGCGATGGTGGCCGACATCGCCGAATGGGCCGGCAACGGCATCAATTTCGTCGTCGCGGACCTGCCGGCGGACCTTCTCCTCGAGCTCGCCGACGCCGTGCGCGACCTTCCGGTGACGCTGTTCAACGTCTCGGCCAGGGAAGACAGCCTCCGCGGCGCGGAATGCCGGGCCAACGTCATCCACCTCATCCCGAGCTACCGGATGCTGACGGACGCGACCCTCCAGTACCTCGTGTCGCGGCGCTGGCGGAACATCCTCGTCCTCCAGGGGCCGGGCGAGGAGGACGCGGCCATCGTCGCCGCTCTCCGCGAATCGGCGGCCAATTTCCAGGGCCGCATCGTCGACGTCCGGCCGTTCGTGCCGGGCAACGATCCGCGGAACCGCGACTTCAGCAATGTGGCGGTGCTGACGGCCGGGGGCAATTACGACGTCGTCTTCGTCGCCGACGCCGACGGCGAATTCGCCTCGCAGGTGCCCTATCACACCAACGATGCCCGGCCGGTGGTCGGGTCCGCCGGCCTCGTCCCGCTCGCCTGGCACTGGGCCTGGGACCGGCAGGGCGCGCCGCAGCTCAACGCCCGGTTCGAATTCTACTACAACCGCCGCATGGGCTCGGACGACTGGGCGGCCTGGATCGCCGTTCGCGCCGTGACGCAGGCCGTCCTCCGCACCAGCAGCACCGACTACGAAACGATGCTTTCCTACATCCTCAGCGATCAGCTCAGCCTCGACGGCGTCAAGGCCGCCTCGATGAGCGTCCGGCCTTGGGACCATCAGCTTCGGCAGCCGATCCTCCTTGCGACCGCCAACGCGGTGGTGCAGCGTGCCCCGATCGAAGGGTTCGTCCATCCCACCAACAATCTCGACACGCTCGGCGTCGACGCTCCGCAGACGGCCTGCCGCTTCTGAGCCCGAAACGGACCGATCCGCCCTCGACCTGGGCATGGCCGTATGGTTAGCTTCGCCGGGGCCGTCCTCCTGATCACGTCGGCGCAATCCATCCCGGTTCGTCCGCCGGGATGCGGTGCCGTGTTCGCGAAGGGGCCTGAGGGAGCTTTCCTGCCGTACTGCGGTTCCGGCAGGTGGTGGTTGGGAGGAACCGGGCGTTGACCTTGCAGAAGCGGCTCCTCGCCGCGCTGGCGCTTTCGGCCGGCATCGCGGTGCTTTGGTGGCTCGTCTTCTACGCCAACCTCGCGATCGACAACGATTTCGGCATCCTCGGCACGCTCGGCGAAGCCATCCCCTGTCTCGTCGTCACCACGGCCGGCTGCGTGGCCCTCCAGGGCGTCCAGCCGGACCCGTTCCTCGTCTATTCGCCGCTCGTCTTCCTCGTGGCGATCATCCAGTTCGGCGCCTTCGCCGCCGCGGCCGACGGCATTTCGCCGGGCTGGAAGATCGGAATCTACCGCATCTTCGCGCTCGAGGTGATCATCCTCCAGTGGTGGCTGTTCTCGTCGACCAACCAGCTCATCCCGAGCCCCGGTGAAACCTGGAACGCCGCCGTCATCATGGCGTGCGACCTCACCCCGCAGGCGCTGGCGCGGCGCACCGCCGAGGGCCTCGGGCGGCCCGAGGGGTTCTGGGGCTGCTTCGGCTCGTTCACCGAGACGCGGCTCTGGTTCGCGACGTTCGGGATCGAGCAGTCCGGCAACGGGACCCTGCGGCAGCTCGGCAGCGTCCTCATCTATTTCCTCGGCTTCGGCATCGCCGCGGTCGTCGGCATCTTCGCCGGCCTCATCCTCGGCGGCTTCCGCCCGTTCGGCCGCACGATGGAGATCTACGTCAACGCCCTGATGGCGACGCCGCGCATCGCCTTCATCCCGCTGATCACCGTGATCCTCGGCATCTTCTGGGAAGCCAAGATATTCATCATCTTCCTCGGCGCCGTGATGCCGATCATCGTCAACACCTATGCCGGCGTCCTCAATGCCGACGGCGAGCTCGTCGAGATGGCCCGGTCGTCGGGCGCCACGCGGGGCCAGATTTTCCGCCGCATCCTCCTGCCGGGTTCGCTGCCCTTCATCGTGGTGGGCCTCCGGCTCGGGGCCACGATCGGCCTCATCAACACGGTGGTCGCCGAGCTCTATGTCAGCGTGTCCGGCCTCGGCGGCCTCCTCAGCGAGTACCGCGGGTCGTTCCGGATGGCCCACTACTCGGTGATCGTCGTGGTGCTCGCCCTCATCGGCATCGTGGTGACGCAGAGCCTCCGATACGTCGAATCGCGGATGGACCGCTGGCGCTACAGCACGAGGTGAAGGTCCGGAACGGCGGCTTTCAAACCAGACAATACCCTTCACGATTGTGGCGGGGACTAGCTTTCACGAGCGGAAAAGTGCTTTAAATGCAGCGACGAAGGGTGGCGCAAGCTGCCTGGAGGCACATGGAGCACGAATCCAAAACCGGCGCGGTTCTGGAACTGGACCAATGCGCCTTCTAGGGAGTGCACCCCATGTCTTTCGCATCGTCGATCCGCCGGCTCGCGGTTTTCGCGGCCGTCGGAACGGTGGTCGCGGCAGCCCCGGCAGCTGCCCAGCTCCGGGTCATCGTGACCGAGCAGACCATCCCCGTCGTCGCCAACTCCGTGATGTGGCTCGCCGATCAGCTCGGCTACTATGAGCGGGCCGGCGTCGACGTGGAGATCATCAAGGTCAGCGATACGCCGACCGCCGTGGCCGCCCTTCTCGCCGGCGAAGGCGACATGGCGAACATCGCCGTGACCGCCGCCCTCGGCATCGCCGCGCAGGATCTCGCCGATATCCGGGCCGTCGCGTCGCCCGACAAGTTCCTGCCGTACACGGTCGTCGCCAGCAACGCGATCACCACCCCCCAGGACCTCGCCGGCAAGACCATCGGCGTCGCCGCCATCGGCAGCCTCGACTACAATCTCGCCCAGCTCGTGCTCCGCGGTCTCGGCGTCGACCCGGCGACCGTGACCTTCGTTCCGATCTCGGGCGGACCGGCCGGCCGCGGCCAGGCGCTCATCGCCGGCCAGATCGACGCCACGACCATGTCGATCGGCGCGTTCCTCGGCATCGAGGACAAGAGCAACATCCACGTTGCCGTCACCGCCCCCGAGTTCCTCGCCCTCGCGAGCGTCCTCAACAAGGTGAACGTCGTCCGCGCCGACTACCTCGAGACCAACCGCGACGACGTCGTGGCGTTCGTCACCGCGATCACGCAGCTCGCCCGTGACTTCCAGGCGAACCCGCAGGCGTGGATCGACGCCATGCGCGTCGCGCTGCCCGACTACTCGGCGGACAACCTCGCCGTGGTCGCCCAGCAGCTGAACGGGCTGTGGAGCGTGAACGGCGGCATGGACCTCCCGACGATCGAAGCCGCGGTGGTGACCGCCTATGGCGGTCCGGACCTTGCCGGCATGCGCATGGTCACGATCGACGAGTGGGTCGACTTCACGATCGCCGATGACGTCATCGCGGCGCTCGGCGGGGTCGATCCGGCCGGCGATCCGGCCGGCCGCTAGAAGCGATGAATCTGGCCACCAACGCCAGGGAACTGCCGGCCGCGCAAGCGGCCGGCAGCGTTCCCAAGATCTCCATCCGGTCGGTCGGGAAGACGTTCCACCGTCCACGCTCGAACGACACCGTTGTGGCGCTCAAGAACGCTTCGCTCGACATCGCCGACAACACCTTCGTCTCGCTCGTCGGACCCTCCGGCTGCGGCAAGACCACGCTGCTGCGGATGATCAACGGCCTCATCAAGCCGGACAGCGGCGAGGTGCTCGTCTCGGGCAAACGCCCGGTGCCTGGGCCGTCGATGGGCTTCGTGTTCCAGTCGTTCCGGCTCATTCCCTGGGCGACCGTCCAGAAGAACGTCGCCTTCACGATGGAGGTGAGCGGCACGCCCAAGCGCGAGGCGCGCGACCGCGCCGACCGCTTCCTCGAACTCGTCGGCCTGTCGAAGTTCCGGAAAGCCTATCCGTCCGAGCTCTCGGGCGGCATGAAGCAGCGCGTGGCGCTCGCCCGCGCCTTCGCCAACCAGCCCGAAATCCTCCTGATGGACGAGCCGTTCGCCAGCATCGACGCGCAGACGCGCGAGCTGATGCAGATCGAACTGATGTCGCTGTGGGCGCGGCAGGAGGGCGTGGTGGTCTTCGTCACGCACAGCGTCGACGAGGCGGTCCTCCTCGCCGACCAGATCGTTCTGATGGGGCCGCGGCCCGGCCGCATCGTGGAGGTGATCCCGGTCGACCTGCCGCGGCCGCGCTGGGGCTACGATATCCGCGCCAATCCCGAGTTCATCCGGCTGCGGAGCCACCTCTGGGCGGCGATCCGCGACATGGTGGTCACCGATCCGGGCTCGGACTTCTACGGCCGGGAGACGGCGTCGCAGACGGCCGCCTGACCCGTTCCAGGACGCCCGGCGCCGATCGTCGCCTTGACAGGCCGGCATCAGGCCGGCCTTGATCGCGTCGAATCCCCGGCGCCGCAGACCGCTGCGCGGCTGCTCCCCGAAAGTCCGCCGGCCGCATCTGCCGCCGCAACATTCTCCCATTCCATGTTCAGGCTCGACGACGGCGTCCCCTCGCTCCTTGGCGCGACCTTTGACGGCGAGGGCGTGAACTTCGCGGTATTCGCCGAGCACGCGAGCGGCATCGATCTGTGCGTCTACGACGCCGGCGGCCGTCACGAGATCGCGACCTTCGCGCTGCCGCGACAGACCGAGGGCGTCTGGCACGGCTATCTCCACGAGGCCCAGCCCGGCCTCCTCTACGGCTACCGCGCCTACGGCCCGTACGAGCCGGCCGCGGGCCACCGCTACAATCCGAGCAAGCTCCTGATCGATCCCTATGCGCGGCAGCTCTCGGGGCCGCTGGTGTGGAACGACGCGCTCTATGGCTACGTCGTCGGCAGCGAAGGCGCCGATCCGCCGCGGAGCCGCACCGACAGCGCGCCGTTTCTGCCGAAATCGGTCGTCGAGGCGCCGTTCGCCATGTGGCAGGAGCCGCGGCGGAAGGCGCACTGGCGCGATTCGGTGATCTACGAGGCGCACGTGAAAGGCTTCACGGCCCTCAACCCCGACGTGCCGAAGCCGATCCGCGGCACTTACGATGCGCTCGGCCACCCGGCGGTGGTGGCGCACCTTCAGAAGATCGGCGTCACCGCGGTCGAGCTCCTCCCGATCCAGTCCTTCGTCGACGATCACTTCCTCGTCCGGAAGGGCCTTCGCAACTACTGGGGCTATTCGACGCTCAACTATTTCACGCCGGAACCGCGCTATCTCGCGGGGACCGGCAATGCCGGACTCCGCGCGGCGATCACCAACCTCCACGCGGCCGGCATCGAGGTGATCCTCGATGTCGTCTACAATCACACCGCCGAAGGGAACGAGTTCGGACCGACTCTTTCGTTCAAGGGGCTCGACAACGCCGTCTACTACAAGCTCGCGCCCGAGAACCGGCGCTACTACTGGGACGCGACCGGGACCGGCAACACGCTCAATGTCAGCCACCCGCAGGTGCTGCGGCTGGTGATGGACAGCCTCCGCTACTGGGTCGAGGCCTATCACATCGACGGTTTCCGCTTCGACCTCGCCCCGGCGCTTGCGCGCCAGCCCTATGATTTCGAGGACGATGGCGGCTTCCTCGCCGCGATCGGGCAGGATCCGGTCCTTCGCCACACCAAGCTGATCGCCGAACCGTGGGACCTCGGCCATGACGGCTACCGGGTCGGGCAGTTCCCGCGCGGCTGGAGCGAATGGAACGACCAGTTCCGCGACGCCGTCCGCGGCTTCTGGCGCGGCGACGGCGGCCGGCTGCCGGCACTGGCGCAGGCGATGACGGGGTCGCGCGAGGTGTTCGAGCCGTCGGGCCGGCACCCGTGGTCGACGGTGAACTTCGTCACCTCGCACGACGGATTCACGCTCAACGACCTCGTCTCGTACCAGGACAAGCACAATTACCGGAACGGCGAGCACAACCGGGACGGCCACTCGCACAATCTGTCGATGAATTTCGGCGTCGAGGGGCCGACGGACGACGCCCTCGTCAAACTCGCAAGGTCACGGCAGCGGAAGAACCTCCTCGCGACGCTGTTCCTCTCGGTCGGCACGCCGATGCTGCTGATGGGCGACGAGCGGGGGCATACCCAGGACGGCAACAACAACGCCTACTGCCAGGACAACGACACCAGCTGGCTCGACTGGGGCGCGCCGGAAGATGCCACCCTCATGCCGTTCGTCGAGATGCTGACCGAGCTCCGGCGGCGCAACACCGCGTTCCGCCGCTTCCGTTTCCTCGAGGGGCGGCAGCGCGCCGAGACGGGGCTCGCCGACGTCTACTGGCTCGCGCCCGAGGGGCGGCTGATGAACGACGAGGACTGGTGGGACCACGACCGGCGGACGATCGGCTGCCAGCTCGGCAACGACAACCATGGCGAATCGCGGTTCCTCCTCATCCTGAACGCCGACGACCGCGAGAGCCTCTTCACCCTTCCGCTCGACTTCCCGAGCGGGGAATGGCACGCGGTGATCGACACGGCGATGGTCGACGGGCTCGCCACCGATTCCCACCTCCCGGTCGGGCCGGGCGGGAACCGGCTTGTCGCGGCACAGTCGCTCGTGCTTCTCCGTCATACGGCGCAGTTCCTGCCAGGCTGAGGACAGATGCATCACGACAGCCGCATTGCCCGCCTTGCGACCCTCGCCGGGATCGAGGCGAGCTACCACGACATGTCGGGCGCCCTGATCCGGACGACGCCGGAATCGGCCGAGGCCGTCCTCACCGCGCTCGGCTTCGATGTTGCGACCGAGGCCGGCATCACGGAAGCGTTGGCGCGGCTCGAAGCGCGCGCGGCGACGCTCGTCCCGGGCCTGATCGTCGCCGAAGCCGACCGGCCGACCACGATCGCCCTTGCCGCCGTCGCCGGCCCCACGGCGCACTGGCGCCTCGTCGACGAGGCCGGCGCGATCCGCGAGGGCCGCGTCGACGTCGCCGGCAGCGCCATCACGCTGCCGCCGCTCCCTGCCGGCTATCACCGCCTCACGGTGCGCCACGGCGAGGCCGCGGCCGATGCCACCGTGATCTCGGCTCCAGGCCAGTGCTGGCGGCCCGCCGGCGGCGGACGCTGGGGTCTGACGGCGCAGACCTACGCGCTGACGTCGGCCGCCGACCTCGGCATCGGCGATTTCAACGACGTCGCAATGCTCGCCCACGCCGCCGGCCAGCGCGGCGCCGATTTCCTCGGGCTCAGCCCGCTCCACGCGCTCTTCCCGGCCGACCGCAGCCGCATCTCGCCCTATTCGCCGTCGTCGCGGCTGTTCCTCGATCCGATCTACATCGACCCGCGCGAGGCCCCCGGATTCAGCGGCAAGGCGGCAGCGATCCTTGCGGCGGCGGAAGCGAACGGGTCGATAGCCCGCGCACGATCCGGCGATCTCGTCGACTACGCCGGGGTGTGGGCGGTCAAGCTGCCGATCCTCGAGGCGGCCTGGGCAGCGTATCGCCGCCGGAAGAAGCAGGACGACTTCGCACATTTCCGCAGCGAGGGCGGCAAGGCGCTCGAAGGGCACGCGACGTTCAACGCGCTGCACGAGCATCTCGGCAGCCAGGGCATCGGTCTCCACGAATGGCCGGCGGAATACCGCAACCCGACGTCGAAGGCCGTGCGCGCCTTCAAGGCGGAGGCGGCGGACCGGATCGCCTTCCACGCCTGGCTGCAATGGGTCGCCGACCGGCAGCTGGCCGCGGCGGCGGAGAAGGCGCGGGCGAGCGGCATGGAGGTCGGCCTCTATTGCGACCTCGCCGTCGGCGTCGACCGGCTCGGCTCGGACGTGTGGGCGGCGCCGGAGGATTTCGGCCTCGGCCTTGCGATCGGCGCGCCGCCCGACGCGCTCGCGCCGCAGGGACAGAACTGGGGCCTGCCGCCGCTCCATCCGGTGGCGCTCGTCGACAACGGGCTCCGCCCGTTCCGCGCCGCCGTCGCGTCGATCATGCGCCACGCCGGCGCGATCCGGATCGACCACGCGTTCCAGCTCCGCCGGCTCTTCCTCATCCCCGAGGGGAAGCCGGCGCAGTTCGGCGCCTATGTTTCCTATCCGCTCGATGCGCTCCTCGCGGTGCTGCGGATCGAGAGCCACCGCGCCCGCTGCCTCGTCATCGGCGAGGACCTCGGCATCGCCCCGGCCGGCTTCGCCGAGACGCTGACGCGCTCCGGCATCCTCTCCTACCGCGTCCTCTATTTCGAGCGCCGGGACGGCGAGTTCATCCCGCCGGCCGACTATCCGCCGCTGGCCCTTGCGGTCGTGAATACGCACGACCTCGCCACCCTCGCCGGTTGGTGGAACGGCCAGGACGTCACCGACCGCATCTTCCTCGGCATCACCCCGCCCGAGCGCGAGGCGGCCGACCGGGCCGAGCGCGAGCGCGAGAAGGCCGAGCTCACCGCCCTCCTCGCGCGCCACGGCCTTCTTCCGTCGACTGCCGTTCCCGCGGCGGCGCCGCTCGAAGCGGTCGAGCGCCTGATGGCGCGGTCGCGCTCCGACTTCGTCTCGTTCCAGGTCGACGACCTCATTGGCGCGACGCTGCCCCACAACATCCCTGGCGTGGCCTTCGGGGCAGACAACTGGCAGCGCCGCACACTGATGCCGGTGGAAGCGATCGCGCTCCCCGGCGGCCCGCTCGACGAACTCGCCCGCGCCCTCGCCACCGAGCGGCGCGGACGCAATCCGCGCTCCGAACCACCGGTCCATCCGATGAAGAAGGCTACGCCCAGGAAGACCGCGAAGACCGAGGCCGCCGAGACGGACGCGGCGCTCCCGACGGGCGAGGGCCGCGTCGTCATCGAAGCGGTGTCGCCCGAGATCGACGGCGGCCTCTCGCCGGTGAAGCGCGTCGTGGGCGACACGATCACCGTCAGCGCCGATGTCTTCACCGACGGCCACGACAGGATCGCGGCGGAGATTCTCTACCGGAAGGCCGGCGACGACGGCTGGCGCCGGACACCGATGACCGCCGGCGAGCAGGACCGCTGGAGCGGCAGCTTCCGCGTCGAGGAGAATGCCCGCTACGTCTACACGATCGAGGCGTGGCGCGACGCCTACGCCACGTGGCGGAACGAGGTCGGGAAGAAGCGGGCGGCGGGCGTCGACGTCGCGCTCGAGATGATCGAGGGCACGCACCTCGTCGATCATGCCGAGAGCAGCGATCCCGCGGTCGCCGGGCTTCTCGACGGCCTGCGGGCGAAACTCCGCGCGGCCGAGGGCAATGTCGAGGCGCTGTGGGCGCTCCTGGCCTCGCCGCAGAATGCCGGCCTCATCGACGCGACCGTGGAGCGCCAGAACGTCTCGCGCTACCCGCGGGAGCTCGGCCTCATCGTCGACCGGAAGGCGGCGCGGTTCTCGGCCTGGTACGAACTGTTCCCGCGCTCCGCCTCGGGCGATCCGAAGCGGCACGGCACGTTCGACGACGTGATCCGGCGCCTCCCCTATGTCCGCGATCTCGGCTTCGACGTCCTCTATTTCCCGCCGATCCACCCGATCGGCCGCACCAACCGGAAGGGCAAGAACAACAGCCTCCGGGCCGGTCCCGGCGAACCGGGCAGCGTCTACGCGATCGGCGCCGCCGAAGGCGGCCACGACGCGATCCATCCCGAGCTCGGCACGGTCGAGGATTTCCGCCGGCTCGTCGAAGCCGCGCACGCGCACGGGCTCGAGATCGCCCTCGACTTCGCCATCAATGCCTCGCTCGACCATCCGTGGATCAGGCAGCATCCGGAGTGGTTCGAGTGGCGGCCGGACGGCACGCTGAAATACGCCGAGAACCCGCCGAAGAAGTACGAGGACATCTCCAACGTCCACTTCTATGGCGAGGCGCTCCCCGGCCTCTGGCTCGCGCTCCGCGACGTGATCCTCTTCTGGGTCGACCACGGCGTGAAGATTTTCCGGGTCGACAACCCGCACACCAAGCCGCTGCCGTTCTGGGAGTGGCTGATCCGGACGGTCAACGCGGCGCACCCCGAAGTGCTCTTCCTCGCCGAGGCCTTCACCCGGCCGAAGATGATGAAGAAGCTCGCGAAAATCGGCTTCCAGCAGTCCTACACCTACTTCACCTGGCGGGACACGAAGCAGGAGCTGACCGACTACTCGAAGGAACTCGCCGGCGAGATGGGCGAGTACTACCGGCCGAATTTCTTCGTCAACACGCCCGACATCAATCCGGTCTTCCTGCAGACGAGCGGACGGGCGGGACACGTCATCCGCGCCACGCTCGCCGCGACGCTGTCGAGCACATGGGGCGTCTACAACGGCTTCGAGATCGTCGAGGCGACGCCGCTGCCGGGCCGCGAGGAGTATCTCGATTCCGAGAAGTACGAGCTCCGCGCCTTCGACTTCGACCGGCCGGGCCACATCAAGGACCACATAAGCGCGCTCAACCGCATCCGGCGCGAGAACGAGGCGCTGCACGATTTCCGCAACGTCCTCTTCCTCAACGCGTGGAACGACAAGGTCATCGCCTATTTCCGGAAGGCGCCGGACGGAAAGAGCGGCGTCCTCGTGCTCGTGAACCTCGACCCGTTCGCGGCGCAGACGACGTGGTTCGAGGTCCCGCTGTGGGAGTTCGGCCTCTCCGATACCGCGGCGGTCGCGGTCGACGACCTTCTCCTCGGCATCTCGTTCCAGCTGAACGGCAAGAACCACCAGATCACGCTCGACCCGGCGGAACGGTCGACGGTCATCTGGCGGCTCCGGCTGCCGTAGGGCGCCGTCCCCGAAAGGCCGCGGGGCCGCGCCCCGGCAACGCCCGAAACGAAACACGGCCGGGGCTTTGCCGCCCCGGCCGCGTATCGGATGCCTTCGAAGCTGGCCTAGCCTAGCCGCCGAAGCGGATCGTGATGCCGGCTTCGAGCGAGTGGACGTTCAGCGGGCCGATGGTGAACGGGTCGCCACCGCCGTCGATGAAGTTCGTGGCGCCAAGCCGCTGGAAGCGGTAACGCGCGCCAACGAGGAAGTTGTCGGAGATGGCGAAATCGACGCCCGCCATCGCCTGGAAGCCGAAGGTCCAGTCGGTGTTGTCGTCATCGCCGGGGCCGACGCCGTCGGGCCCGAAATCGCCCGGAGCGGAGAATATCGCCACGCGCGCCATGCCGGCGCCGACGGCTACGTACGGACGGAGGGTCCCGTGATTCGGGCCGACCCGGAGGTTGGCCATCAGCGTCAGAATGTCGAGGTGCGTGTCCTCGAGCTGGTCTTCGACGTCGCGGCATTCGTTGAAGTCGAAGCAGATGCGCGTCGGCCGCAGGCGCGCCCATGTCGCCTCGCCTTCGAACGAGAAGAGCCCGGCGCCGGGATTGACGCCGATGGCGCCGCCGATGCGGAATCCGCGGAGATCGACCGCCACCTCGGGATCAGGCTGATACCAGACCGCGTTCCGAATCAGCGCGAGACCGCCGAAGGCAGAAATGTAGAGGCTGGTCGGGTCCGGAGCCGGAACGACGACGACGGGCGGCGGCGGAATCACCGGCGCAATATCGGCAGCGAGTGCGCCACCGGCGCCCATCGATACCGCGAAAGCCGTGAGCAGAAGTCGTTTCATTGCACTCCCTCCAGCTGGTTTGCTGGCGGCGAAGGTACACCCTGCGCGCGCGTCCTGTGTTGCATTTGGGCAACTTTTTCCCGAATCCTTGGAGACTCGGCTTCCAGCATCCATGCGTGATTGCGGAATTACCTTTGCTGCTCAGGCAAATGGGTTGGTTCGTATTGATTCAGCATTAAGTATCGATCCGAAACCTGATGTGCGATTCCGTACATGCGAGCCGGCATGGATCGCTCGGAGCCGTCCGGAGCCTCGTCCAGGCCCCGCCGGCCATGAGCAGTCCGCGGCGAGGCCGGCGCTACGAAAGCGCCGCGGCAGCGGCCGGCCGGCAGCGTCGACCGCGGCCCATGCGAAAGCACGCTGGCGTCGGGGGCGAGGGCGACTGACGAACACCCGCATGATGATTTGAGGTAACGCCCATCCGGTTTCGGACGGCCGGCCGGGGCCCGGCGTTGCGGCGTCGCCGGCCCGCCCATAGGGTCGCGGCGCGGCGCAGAAGGGACACCATGGCCCGATCACACCCGACCTTCACGGGCATGCCAGCGACGATCTTCGAGACCATGTCGCAGCTCGCGCTCGAGCACGGCGCGATCAATCTCGGCCAGGGCTTTCCCGACGTCGATGGTGCCGAGGACGTCCGCCGCGTCGCCGCCGAGGCCCTGATCGCCGGGCCGAACCAGTATCCGTCGATGCGGGGCGTGGCGGAGCTCAGGCAGGCGGTCGCCGAGAACAACGCGCGGTTCTACGGTCTCGACGTCGACTGGCGGAGCGAGGTGCTGGTCACCTCGGGCGCTACCGAAGCGCTCGCCGACTGCCTCCTCGCCGTCGTCGAACCCGGCGACGAGGTGGTTCTTTTCGAGCCGCTCTACGACTGCTACGCGCCCATGGTCCGGCGGCTCGGCGGCGTGCCGCGTTTCGTCCGCCTCGAACCGCCGCTGTGGCGCCTCGACCGGGCCGCCCTCGACGCGGCGTTCTCCCCGCGAACGAAGGCGGTGATCCTCAACGACCCGATGAACCCGGCGGGAAAGCTGTTCACCGACGACGAGCGCGCCCTGATCGCCGCGGCCGTGGTCGCGCACGATGCGATCGCGATCTGCGACGAGGTGTACGAGCACATCGTGTTCGACGGGGCGCGCCACCGGCCGCTGATGGCGTTTCCGAACATGCGCGAGCGAACGGCGCGGATCGGCTCGGCCGGCAAGACGCTCGGCCTGACGGGCTGGAAGGTCGGCTACATCACCGCGGCGCCGGACCTGATGGACCCGATCCTCAAGGCGCACCAGTTCAACACCTTCACCACCGCGCCGGCGCTCCAGATCGCGGTTGCCGCGGGGCTCCGCAAGGACGAGGCCACCTACCGGACGCTCGCCGGCGCACTCGCGGCGAAGCGAGACCGCCTCGCCGCGGGCCTCGCCGGCCTCGGCGCCACGGTGGCCCATTCGGCCGGGACGATCTTCCTCACCGCGGATTTCGGCCGGCTTGCCCAAGGCAGCGACGCCGAGATCTGCCGTCGCATGACGATGGAAGCGCGCGTCGCCGCCATTCCCGTGTCGGCCTTCTATGAGACCGCGCCGCCCCGAAGCGTCCTTCGCTTCTGCTTCTCGAAGCGCGATGCCGTGCTCGACGAGGCGGTTCTGCGGCTCGATCGCTGGCTGAATGGCGCGGCGGTCGCGGGCCGGGCGGCGGCCGGCTGACCGGTCAGCCGCGCCGGCTCAGCCAGGGCGAGCCATCGGCGACGAAGCGCCAGTCGAGGTGCGTCGCGCGGCTGATGCCGATGCGCGGCGTCGCGCGGATGGCCGCGTCCGTCCCGCCGAGGGTGATCGTGACCGCCTCGCCCAGCGGCGCGCCGTCGAGAGCACCGGTGACGCCGAGCGCCTCGGACAACCGGCCGGGGCCGGAGCAGAGGAGACGGCTGTCCTCGGTACCGCGCCGCGCCACCATTTCCGCGAGGCCGTGCAGCGGCTCCAGCGCCCGGATCAGCACCGCGCCGCCCGACCCTGCCGGTCCGCAGACGAGGTTGAGGCACCAGTGGATGCCGTGGGAGCGGTAGACATAGAGGTGCCCGGCCGGCCCGAACATCGCCCGGTTCCGCTTCGTCGGGCCGATGAAGCTGTGCGATGCCGGCTCGGTGGCGTCGTATGCCTCGGTTTCGACGATGACGCCGCCGACGCCGTGGTGGAGCAGCGTGCCGCCGATGAGTCTCCTCGCCACGCGCGTCGGCGGTTCGAGGAGAAGCGGGACGCCGGGAACGAGCCGAAGGTTCAAACGGCCGCCCCCTTCCCGCCGGTGCTGCCCCTCGCGGCCGACATCGCCGTATCAGGCGCCATTCGCCGCCATCCCGGCAAGGCTTTCGAGCCGCCGCACGATCGTCGCCATTGCGTGGCGCTCCGGCCCGCCGAGCCCCGTGCCGTCGAGCCACAGCGTCGCCCCGGCGAGACGCCCCGGCAGGACCGTCGGATCGCCCCAGAAATCGCCGCGGACGATGACGTTGACCTGCCGCGAGCCACCGTTCCGGAGCGCAGCCCGCGTCCGCGCGCCGTTGAAGGTGATCGTCGCGACGCCGAGCGCCCCTCCGAGCCAGCTCGCCGTGCCGCCGCCCGAGGAGTGGCCGATGACGGTGAGGGCGTACCCCGGAAACTGGCGCCGCGCGAGCCCGACGAACGCCGCCGCGAGCTGCGACGCGCCGCCGAAAATGCGTCGCCGCAGTACCGCCAGAATGCCGCGGAGGTTGACCCGCGTCCCCGGAATGGCGACGGCCGCCCGGCCCTCGCCGTCGTTCAGGAAGACGACCGGCCGGAAATCACCCAGCACCGCCGCGAGCCACCGCGCACGCCCGAACGCCCGCCGATCGGCGGCGCGGCGCCAGCCTGGCGGCAGCGGCGTGCGGGGCGTCTCCAGCGTGGCGAGGAGGGCCGCAAACGGCAGCGCCCGGGCGGCGAGATCGCGGTCGCGCGCCGCGGCGGCCGCCGTCACCGGCGCGCCGCCGTCGCTGTCCGTCGATGCCGCTTCATCGACGGCCGGGGGTCACGGCGCGACGAGCCAGTTCTCGACCGCGAGGCCCGGCACGCCGCCGAAAGCCTCGTCGGCGGTGACCAGCACCATCCCGAGCGAGAGCGCATGCGCCGCGATGAGGAGGTCGTTGCCGGAGAGCGGCCGGCCGCGGCGCTCGAGGTCGGCCCGGAGAGTGGCGCAGGTTTCGTCGGCGGGACTGTCCAGGGGCAGAATGCCGATCCTGAGAAGGACACCCTCGACGGCCTTCGAGAGGCTAGGGCTCCGCTTGCGCGCGGCTCCGAACCGCAATTCAGCCGCGGCGACGACGCTCGTCGCCACGGCGTCGTCTGCCACGACCCCGAGCCAGTCGTAGACCGCGCCGCGCGGATTGCGGACGAGATCGCCGAGAGTGCTGGTATCCAGCAGATAGATCGCCGTCATATCTCGACGGGATCCGGCGGAAAGTCCTCGATGTCCGGGAACGGCTCGTCGATCGGCGTGGCCGTTGCAAGGTACTCCCGGAGCGTCGTCAGCCGCTTCGCCGGCTCGATGATGATCCGGTCGCCCTCTTTCCGCATGATCGCGTCAGTGCCCGGCAACTCGAACTCGCGCGGGATGCGGACGGACTGGTTCCGGCCGTTCCGGAACAGTTTTACGTGGCGCCCATGGATCATGGCGACCCTCCGCGAATCTGGCATATGCCTCAGCATAGGCCGGCAAGAGTCGGCCCGCAAGGGCCGGGTTGCCCGCGCCGGGAACGCCGATCCAGATCAGGCGGGGCGACGTTCGCGAACGGTCCTCATGCTCTGACGGTACGGCGCGCCGGGCATCGACCAGAAGCGCGCACGGACCGCCCACGGCAAACCGGCGGAACTTGCCCGTTGCGGCGATTCCCCCTTGCGGCGGCAATCGCGATGGCCCAATTGTCCGGGGCGGGCCGGGCCCCTCTGACGACACACCTGTCGTGATGTCGGACCGCATCGGGTGATCTCGATGCATGGGTCCGGACGATACCAACCGAGGCCATTGATCGAGTCGCCCCTCATCCGATGAGGGACTGAATGGACTCGTTCTTGACTGACCTTTTCCTCGGCCAGCCGGTCTGGATGTGGCTGACCTTCTTCGGCCTCGTCCTCGCACTCCTCGTCTTCGACCTCGGTGTCCTCCACCGCGGCAGCAAGGAGATCGGCGCCCGCGAGAGCCTGATCCTCTCCGCCTTCTACATCACCGTCGGCGTCGCGTTCGCCGGCTTCGTCTGGTGGCAGCTCGGCCCGACGCCCGCGGTCGAGTACCTGACGGGCTTCGTCGTCGAGAAGAGCCTTGCGATGGACAACGTCTTCGTCATCGCGCTCATCTTCGCCACCCTGGCCATCCCCCGCGCCTACCAGTACCGCGTGCTCTTCTGGGGCATTTTGGGCGTCCTCGTCCTCCGCGGCATCATGATCGGCTTCGGGACGGCGATCGTCTCGGAGTTCGGCTGGGTGCTCTACGTCTTCGCCGCGTTCCTCGTCTTCACCGGCATCAGGATGATGGTGGCGAAGGGCCACGGGACCGACATGTCGGAGAGCCGCATCCTGCAGCTCGCCCGGCGACGCCTCCCGGTGACCGACCGGCTCCACGGCGACCGCTTCTTCGTGCGCGAGGCGGGCGCGGACGGACGCCTCAGGAGGTTCGTGACGCCGCTCTTCCTCGCGCTGATCATGATCGAGACGGCGGACGTCATCTTCGCGGTCGATTCGGTGCCGGCGATCTTCGCGATCACGACCGACCCGTTCATCGTCTACACCTCGAACATCTTTGCGATCCTCGGCCTCCGCGCGCTCTATTTCGCGCTCGCCGCGGTCCTCCACCGCTTCGCCTACCTCAAGCAGGCGCTGGCGATCCTCCTCATCTTCATCGGATCGAAGGTGTTCGTCGCCGATCTCCTCGGCCTCGGGAAATTCCCGCCGGCCTGGTCGCTCGGCATCACCTTCGCGATCCTCGCCGCCGGCATCGGCTACTCGATCTGGCGCACGCGCGGCGAACCGCCCGCCCCGGCCGGTCACCCGGAGCAGGCCGCACATTGACCGCCGGCCCGGCCGCCGCGGTTACGGCAGGCCGGGCTCGGCGGTGGGTGGGTCACACCGACTTGCCGATCCGCCCGCCCCGCCGCATAAGCATCGAACGCCGCAACCGCGGTCCGGGCCTGTAGCTCAACGGTTAGAGCCGACCGCTCATAACGGTCTGGTTGCAGGTTCGAGTCCTGCCGGGCCCACCAGTCATTTCTGTGTGGTGAAGCGGACCTTCCTTGCCCTTCCGCTTCTCATCGCGATCCGAAGCGGCTTGCGCCCGTCTATTCGTCCGGAAAGTATTGACGCTCCTGATCAGCAAGCCTGCTCGCCCAAAGGGAACTGCGACACGAGAGGGTGCCACCCGATGCCCAAAACACCACGCGGCCGTAACCTCTTCGCCATCGACCAGGCGTCGATCGAATCCACCCTCGCCGAGGCAAACGGGGCGCTCATCACCGGCCGCGACAGGCTCCTCCGTGCCTTCCGCGCCATCCCCGAGAGCCTCGACACGATCGAGGACATCGAGAAGTCGCAGGCCTTCGCGCAGGACCTCGACGACCTTCTGACCGAAGCGAAGAAGGCGCGGCTGTCGGACGGAAAGCCGTTCACCGAGGCCGGGAAGACCGTGAAGGAGTTTTTCGCCCGCATCGAAGGCCCGCTGAAGGCGACGATGGACGAACTCCATCACCGCGTGACGCAGGCCGCGCTCCGGCAGCGGCGGAAGGCCGCCGAGGAGGCGGCCAGGCTGGCTGCCGCCGAAGCCGCTGCACGCCGCGGCGCCGAGGTGCTGCCGCTCCGCCCGCCCCCTTCGCCCGAACCCGTCGCCATCGTCCGCGGCCAGGGCGGCGCATCCGTCATCACCAAGGTCGAGCCGTCGGCGAACATCCCGCTCGTCTGGGTCGTCGACGGCTTCGATCGCGATGCCATCGACCTCGAGGCCCTCCGCGCGTACCTCACTGACGCGGCAATTCTCGCCGCCTGCAAGAAACACCTCGAGGCGCACGGACCGAATACGTTGCCGGGCGTCAGTTACGACCAGGTGGCGGAGGTCTGACGTCGCCAATGCCCCTCTCCACCCGCTTCGACTACGCCCTCGGCCATGCCGCCGCCCTCCACCGCGAGCAGGTGCGGAAAGGCTCCGGCATCCCGTACGTCTCGCATCTCCTCGGTGTGACCGCGCTCGTCATCGAATTCGGCGGCAGCGAGGATCAGGCGATCGCGGCGCTCCTCCATGACGCGGCCGAGGACCAGGGCGGCGAGCCGACTCTCCGCGACATCGAGCGCCGCTTCGGATCCGCCGTCGCCGCCATCGTCGCGGATTGCACGGATTCCTGGACCGAGCCGAAGCCGCCATGGCGCGCCCGGAAGGAAGCGTATGTCGCCTCGCTCGCCCGCAAGCCGGCGGCGTCGCTCCTCGTCAGCGTCTCCGACAAGATCCACAATGCCCGCGCCATCCTTGCCGACCGGGCCGTCGTCGGAGACGCGGTATGGGACCGCTTCTCCGAGAAGCGGGGCGAGGTGCTCTGGTATTATCGCGCTCTCGCGAACGCCTTCCTCGCGGCGCTGCCGGGACCGGCGGCGAACGAACTGGCGCGGCTCGTCACGGCGATGGAGGCCGGCGCGGCATGACCACCATCCTCGCTGGCGCCCGTGCGAGGCGAGGCAGCTGACTGAGGGTCGGGCGCGCCGGGCGGCGGGGGCCTACCCCGCGGCGTCGGCTCCGCCGGCGCCGACGCCGGTCTGGTAGGTGTCGGTGGCGTCCTGGATGGTCGCGTTCATCGAAATGCCGAGGGCGGTGGCGCCGACGATGATGGCGATCGCGAGGATGCTCCCGAGGAGCACGTATTCGATCGCGGTCGATCCCGCGATGTCCCGCCGGAACCGGCGCAGCAGCGTCTTCATCTCGGTCATCCTCTCCCTTGGCCCTCGCGACGCCCGCACAGCGCGTGTTCGTTCGGAGGGTTAGAGGGAAATCGATGCGCTTCGGTTAAGTGCGATGCCCCGCTACAAAGGCTTCGCGGCACGGGCGGTTAACCAAGCGAGGCGGCGTCGCGGGGTTTCAGCGGAGCAAGCGGTCAGCGATTCCGCGTCGACCGACCGGGATCGGCAACCCAACGGAAGTACGGATCGGACGGCTGCTCCCGCAGGCATGCGTCGACCTCGAAATCGCCCTCGACATCGACGAGTCGCACCCGCTGCCCATCCACGAGGCCGAGTTCCGCCGCACACGAATCCAGCCGTCGACCATCCTCGTGAAACAGCGCAACCTGCCCGCCATCAGGCAGGCGTTCGTTGAACTCGCACCGAATCCGGAGCATGGGCCTCCATGGCCCCTGGCAGGGCCGGTCGAAGCCGCCCTACTGGAAGCGGACGTCGAGGATTTCGTAGGAGTGGGCGCCGCCGGGGGCCATCACCTCGACGGTGTCGCCCTTGCCCTTGCCGATGAGCGCGCGGGCGATCGGGGAGGAGATCGAGATGCGGCCGCGCTTCACGTCGGCCTCGGAGTCCCCGACGATCTGGTAGACCTTCTCCTCCTCGGTGTCCTCGTCGACGAGCTTCACCGTGGCGCCGAACACCACCTGCTTGCCCGAAAGCTTCGACACGTCGATCACCTCGGCGCGGGACAGCTTGTCCTCGAGCTCGGCGATGCGGCCCTCATTGTGGCTCTGCGCCTCCTTGGCGGCGTGATATTCGGCGTTCTCCGACAGGTCGCCATGCGAGCGCGCCTCGGAAATCGCCGCGATGATGTTGGGGCGATCCTCGGCCGTGCGCCGCCGCAGCTCGGCTTCGAGCGCAGCATGGCCGGCGACAGTCATCGGAACCTTCTCGACCATCATCTGACTTTCAGTTCACGCACCAAAACACGAAGCCGCCGGCATTCCCGGCGGCTCCCGAAGGCCTCACGCTGCAGCGAAGTATGACTGCAACGGCCGCACTTCAAGATTGCCGAGGCGGTACGCCTCGATGCCCTGGGCCGCCGCCACCGCCCCCGACAACGTGGTGTAGTAGGGGATTTTGTGCAGCAGCGCCGCGCGCCGGAGCGACCGGCTGTCGGCGAGAGCCTGCGCGCCTTCGGTGGTGTTGAAGACGAGCTGAACCTCGCCGTTCTGGATAGCATCAACGATGTTCGGCCGGCCTTCAAGCACCTTGTTCACCCGGCTGGTGGGCACGCCGGCAGCGTCGAGCCAGGCCTTGGTGCCGGAGGTCGCAATGATGGTGAAGCCGAGATCGGCGAGATGGCGGAGCGGTTCGACGATCCGCGGCTTGTCGGCGTCGCGGACCGACACGAACACCGTGCCCGAGGTCGGCAGCATCGCGCCGGCGCCGAGCTGGCTCTTGGCGAAGGCCTTCGCGTAGTCGAAGTCGAGGCCCATCACCTCGCCGGTCGACTTCATTTCGGGGCCGAGCACCGTATCGACGCCGGGGAAGCGGGCGAACGGGAAGACGGCTTCCTTCACCGCGATGTGGCGGAGTTTCGGCTGCTCGAGGCCGAAGGAGGCGAGCTTCTCGCCGGCCATCACGCGGGCGCCGATCTTGGCGATCGGAATGCCGATGGTCTTTGCGACGAAGGGCACCGTGCGCGAGGCGCGCGGGTTGACCTCGAGGATGAAGATCTCGCCGTCCTTGAGCGCGTACTGGACGTTCATCAGGCCGACGACGCCGAGCGCGAGCGCAAGGCCCGTCGTCTGGCGGCGGAGCTCGGCGAGCGTCTCCTCGGACAGCGAATGGGTCGGCAGCGAGCAGGCGCTGTCGCCGGAATGGATGCCGGCCTCCTCGATGTGCTCCATGATGCCGGCGACGAAGACGTCCCTCCCGTCGCAGAGCGCGTCGACGTCGATCTCGATCGCATCCGAGAGGTAGCGGTCGAAGAGGAGCGGGTTCTTGCCGAGGACCGCGTTGATCTGGGCGGTCTTGTCGCCGGGGAAGCGGGCCTTGAGGTCGTGCGGGACGAGCTCCGGCAGGGTCTGCTGCAGGTAGTTGGACAGCGCATCCTCGTCGCGGATGATCTGCATCGCACGGCCGCCGAGAACGTAGGACGGCCGCACCACCAGCGGCATGCCGAGCTTTGCCGCAACCGCGCGGCTTTCGGCCACCGAATGGGCGATGCCGTTCTCCGGCTGACGGAGTTTCAGCCGGTGCAGGAGCTTCTGGAAGCGGTCGCGATCCTCGGCGAGGTCGATCGCGTCGGGCGAGGTGCCGAGGATCGGCACGTTCGCCTCCTGGAGCGCCGCGGCAAGCTTCAGCGGCGTCTGGCCGCCGAGCTGGACGATGACGCCGTGGAGCGTCCCCTTCGACTGCTCGACGCGGACGATCTCGAGGACGTCCTCGGCCGTCAGCGGCTCGAAGTAGAGCCGGTCCGAGGTGTCGTAGTCGGTCGACACGGTCTCGGGGTTGCAGTTGATCATGATCGATTCGTAGCCGGCATCGGCGAGCGCGAACGCGGCGTGGCAGCAGCAATAGTCGAACTCGATGCCCTGCCCGATCCGGTTCGGGCCGCCGCCGAGGATGATCACCTTCCTGCGGTCGCTCGGCTGCGCTTCGTCGACGAGCGATCCGGCGAACGGCGTCTCGTAGGTCGAGTACATGTACGCCGTTGGCGAGGCGAATTCGGCGGCGCAGGTGTCGATCCGCTTGTAGGCCGGCCGCACGCCGAGCTTCTCACGGAGCGCCGCGACCTCGGCCGCCGATCCGCCCGCGAGCGCCGCGAGCCGCGCGTCCGAAAACCCCATCGCCTTCAGCTGGCGGAGCGCACCGGCGGAGGTCGGCAGTCCATGCGCGCGCACCTTCGCCTCGGCGTCGATGATCGCCTTCATCTGGTGCAGGAACCACGGGTCGATCTTCGATGCGTCGTGGATTTCCTCGACCGAGAGGCCGTGGCGCATCGCCTGCGCGACGTTGAGGATGCGCTCGGGCGTCGGCGTCGAGATGGCGGCGCGGATGGCGTTCCGGTCGTCGCCGCGTCCGAGCCCCGCGATCTCGACGTCGTCGAGGCCGGAGAGGCCGGTCTCGAGGCCGCGGAGCGCCTTCTGGAAGGATTCGGCGAACGTCCGGCCGATCGCCATCACCTCGCCGACCGACTTCATCGAGGTCGTCAGCGTCGGCTCGGCGCCTGGGAATTTTTCGAACGCGAAGCGCGGGATCTTCGTGACGACGTAGTCGATCGTCGGCTCGAACGAGGCCGGGGTCGCGCCGCCGGTGATGTCGTTCTCGAGTTCGTCGAGCGTGTAGCCGACCGCGAGCTTCGCCGCGATCTTCGCAATCGGGAAGCCGGTGGCCTTCGAGGCGAGAGCGGAAGAACGCGAGACGCGCGGGTTCATCTCGATGACGACGAGCCGCCCGTCGACGGGGTTCACCGCGAACTGCACGTTCGACCCGCCGGTCTCGACGCCGATCTCGCGGAGGACCGCGATCGAGGCGTCGCGCATGATCTGGTATTCCTTGTCCGTCAGCGTCAGCGCCGGCGCGACGGTGATCGAATCGCCGGTGTGGACGCCCATCGGATCGATGTTCTCGATCGAGCAGACGATGATGCAGTTGTCCGCGCGGTCGCGGACCACCTCCATCTCGTACTCCTTCCAGCCGAGGACGGACTCCTCGATCAGCACTTCGTTGGTCGGCGAAGCGTCGAGCCCGGACGAGACGATGTCGATGAATTCCTGGCGGTTGTAGGCGATGCCGCCGCCGGTGCCGCCCATCGTGAAGGACGGCCGGATGATCGCCGGGAGGCCCACGACCTGCAGGCCTTCCAGGGCCTCGACGAGCGCGCGCTCCTGATAGCGCTTGTGGCGCTCGCGGCGGCCGAACGTCCATTCGCGTTCGAAGAGGCCGAGGATCTTCTGACGCTCCTCGTCGGAAACGTCGAGCGCGGCGATGCGGTCGAGCTCCGCCTTCCGCTTCTGGCGGCTCTCCTCCTTCATTGCGGAGGCGTTGGCGAGGACCGATTTCGGCGTCTGGAGGCCGATCTTGTTCATCGCATCGCGAAAAAGCTTCCGGTCCTCGGCCTTGTCGATGGCGTCGGCCTTGGCGCCGATCATCTCGACGCCATACTCGTCGAGGACGCCGAGGCGGCGGAGCGACAGCGCCGTGTTGAGCGCGGTCTGGCCGCCCATCGTCGGCAGAAGGGCGTCGGGGCGCTCCTTGCGGATGACCTCGGCGACGATCTCGGGCGTGATCGGCTCGATGTAGGTGGCGTCCGCCAGCTCCGGATCGGTCATGATCGTCGCCGGATTGGAGTTCACCAGGATGACCCGGTAGCCCTCCTCCTTCAGCGCCTTGCAGGCCTGCGTGCCGGAATAGTCGAACTCGCAGGCCTGGCCGATGATGATCGGACCCGCTCCGATGATCAGGATCGACTTGATGTCTGTACGCTTCGGCATCAGGCGCTTTCGGCAGGCGGGGCCTGCCGTTTCGGACAGGACCACGAAGTCGTGAAGTCGAACGAAACCCCGGCGCGGACGACCGCCCGGGGCCAAAACGGTGCGAACTTGAGGCTAGCGGCGGCTTATAGGGGATACGCCGCGCGCGGAAAAGACCGGCGAACGGTCACAGTGTCGGCGCTGGCGTGCCACATTTGAGCCAGCCTTCCGATGGAACCTTCCCGTCACGAGGGAGTTCACGGAAGATGTCCGGCGGACGCAAGGAGCGGGCGGTGAAGACCAACGACTTCGAAACCATGTATGTGGCGGGCCTTCAGGAGGCCGAGGCGCTGGCGATGACGGTGGCCGAAGGACTGACGGAGCTCTATCCGTCGGCCGACGACCCCGAACTGCGCGAGACGCTCCGCGCGCACGCGATCGATGCCCGCGCCAACGCGATCCGGCTGAAGTCGCTCCTCAACTGCCACGGCCGTCTCCTCGACGCCGACGTCGACGGTTCCGTCGATGCGCTGTTCGCTCTGGCGCGCCATTCGATGGCGACGACGGAACGCGGGCCGCTGCGCGACATGGCGCTGATCTCGCTGGTCCAGCGGATCGAGCATCACGAGATCGCCATCTACGGCACCCTCGCCGCCTACGCCAAGGTTCTGGGCCGCCAGGACGAAAAGGTCACGCTCGGCGCCATCCTCGAGGAAGACCGCGCCACCGACGAGGACCTCACCGCAATCGCCTCGCGCCTTGCAGTGCCGGTCCCGATGGCGGCGGTCGATCGCAGCCTCGGCGTCGTCGCCGCCTGACGCGATCGCGCCAGGAATGTTCCCGATCGGGCGCTCCGGGAGACCGGGGCGCCTTTTCGCTCGTCACACGAGCCCTGACGGGCTGGACAGTTGCGGGCAAACGCGACACTTCTTGCCGGTTGTTCGTCGGAGCGATGCGGGGGCACGATGTTCAGGCCTGTAGTCATGGCGGTCGCGGCCGCTGCCTTGATGGTCGGCGGCGTGGCGCGCGCCGAAAACGTTCCGGGCACGACCTACGAAACGATCGACGTCGGCGGGCAGGAGCGCACCTTCATCGTCCATGTCGGCGCCAATGCGCCGCGGGACGTGCCCGTGCCGGTGGTGTTCATGTTCCACGGCACGAGCGGCGACGGGCAGCGCTTCTACGACAATTCCGGCTGGCGCGAGCTGGCGGATGCGGAAGGGTTCATCGCGGTGTTCCCGGATGCGCTGCGCCACTGTTTCTACGAGGACGAGAACGGCGACGGCGACTTTGGCGATGCCGGCGAACTGAAGATCACCACCAAATGGTCGGCTGGTCAGTTCGATTCGGGCACGATGCCGCTGTGCACCGACGACGTCGTCGCCGGCCTGCCTGCCCGGGCGCGCAACACGGTCGACCATCCCGTCGCGGACGACATTGCCTTCGTCGACGCGATGATCGCCTTCCTCGACGCCGGGTTCACCATCGATCCGGCGCGGATCTTCGGTTCAGGGTTCTCGAACGGCGCCCAGTTCACCAATCGCCTCGCCGTCGAGCGGAGCGAGGTGTTCGCGGCGCTCGCGGCCCATGCCGGCGCCCTTTCGGTGCCGATCGTCCCGGCCCGCGCGCTGCCGTTCGTGGCCTCGGTCGGGACGATGGACGACCGCTTCACCAGCCGGTGGGGCATCGCCGAGCTGCCGATCGACGAGGCCGGAATCCTTGCGACCTTCCCCGGCTATGTCGGCCAGTATCTGCAGCTCTTCGGCCTGACCGATGCCTATGTCTTCGAGGAGCGCCGCGCGGGGGCGAAGCGGCTCGCGGTGTTGACCTTCGAGACGGGCGTCGCGGGCGGGACGGCGGGGCCGTTCATCTTCCTCGTCGTCGAAGACAACACGCACGCCTATCCCAACGGGCGGAATCACCCGCTGCGGATGGCCGAGGCTCTCTGGGAGTTCTTCGCGGCCCACCCGCTGCCATAGAGCAGCTCCAGCGGCGGCGGACGCCGTTCAGAGGGCGCGCGCGACCACGCCGGCAAGGCCTTCCGCCGCTCCGGCCCGCAACTCGGCAACGAGAAGGCGCTGCGGGTCGACCGGGCCCGGCATGACGATGTCCTTCGTCGATACGCGGCGAAAGCCGAGCGGCCCGTAGTAGGGCTCGTCCCCGACGAGGAGGATGAGGCCATGACCGGCGGCACGGGCGTTCCCCACCGCAGCCGCGACAAGGGACCTTCCGCCGCCGCGATTCTGATGCGCCGGCTCGACCACGAGCGGCCCGAGGAGATGCGCCGGATGGTCGCCGATCCGAATCGGCGTCATCCGCACCGAGCCGACGACGCGGCCGCCCAGCTCCGCCACGACCGAGAGCGCCAGATCGGGCGCCACGCCTTCCCGCAGCCGGTAGGCCGCGCGGACGAAGCGGCCCGGCCCGAAGACCGTGTCGTTGAGGGCCGCGACCGCAGCGGCGTCGGCCGGCGTTTCGCGGCGGATGGAGAAGGGTGCATCCGGCATGTGGCGGGCGGCGCGATAGCACTGCGGCTTTCGGGCGTCCAGCCGGAGAATCCCTTGCCTCGCGGGGGTGGGGCCTTATGTTGAGCGTGGCGCCACGGTCTGCCGCGCATCGGAACCGGCACCCTCGATCGACCGTTGGCCTGTGTCCCGGGAGCTCGAGCCCCCGACTTCGCGAGTGCTCCGCTGCCGATGTTCACCCTGGCCCATCTTTCCGATCCGCATCTCGGCCCGCTGCCGCGCGTCGCGCTCAACCAGCTGATGTCGAAGCGGATTCTCGGCTACATCAACTGGCACTCCAACCGGCAGCGCGTGCACCGGCCGGAGGTGGTGAAGGACCTCATCGACAACGTCCACGCCGCCGCGCCCGACCACATCGCCGTGACCGGCGATCTCGTCAATCTCGCGCTTCCCGAGGAGATCACCGCCGCGCGCGCCTGGCTCGACAAGCTCGGCGACCCCGAGCACGTCACCGTCATCCCCGGCAACCACGACGCTTACGTCCCCGGCGCGCTGACGCAGACCCGCTACCACTGGCGCCCCTACATGATGGGCGACTCGGATGCCGGCGTTTCGTTTCCCTTCGTCCGGGACCGCGGGCTCGTCGCGATCGTCGGCGTCAACAGCGCCAAGGCGACGGCGCCGTTCCGGGCCACCGGTCACCTGTCGCAGCGCCAGCTCGGCGAACTCCGCGACCGGCTCCGCACGCTCGGCGAAGCGAAGAAATTCCGGGTGGTCCTCCTCCACCATCCGCCCGCGCCGCAGTTCGTCCTCAAGAGCGCGCGGCTCGTCGAGGCCGACGAATTCCTCGAGGTGATCCGCGACGAGGGCGCGGAGCTCGTCCTCCACGGCCACATGCATTCCGGCAGCCTCGTCTACGTCGAAGGCAAGCACGGCGAGGTTCCGGTCGTCGGCGTGCCGTCGGCATCGAACCCGCCCGGCAACACCCATCCGGCGGCGGCCTTCAACCTCTACCGGATCAGCGGCAGGCAGGGCGCCTTCCGGTGCCACATGACCTCGGTCGGCTACACGGAAGCCAATACGCCGGCGCGCCTGATCGCCGACAAGCAGCTGCTCGGCTGATGGCGACCGAAGCGGCAGCCAAGGACGCGGCTGGCGTCGAGGTCGAAACCTGCCCGCATTGCGGCAAACCCCTGGCGCTCTGCGTCTGCGAATACGCAAAGCCGATCGAGAACCGCATCGCGGTGCTCGTTCTCCAGCACCCGCAGGAACAGGACAAGCTCCTCGGAACGGCGCGGCTCACGGTGCGTCATCTCGCCAACGCGTCGTTCAAGGTCGGCCTGTCGTGGCCGAGCCTTGCCAAGGCCGTCGGCCGGCCGGTCGATCC
The DNA here is from genome assembly GCA_020849325.1 of Bauldia sp. Classification (GTDB taxonomy): domain Bacteria; phylum Pseudomonadota; class Alphaproteobacteria; order Rhizobiales; family Kaistiaceae; genus JADLGL01. Next base: position 99,931 of record JADLGL010000092.1, read on the forward strand.
GAAGCGGTGGGGCATTCTCCATCTCGGCTCCGCCGAGGACGCGGCGCCCACTGCGCCGGTGACGGCGCTCGAAGGCGACGGATCGCCCGTCGCAAATCAGAAGCGCGCGCTGGCCGACCTCGAAGGCATCATCCTCCTCGACGGCTCGTGGAGCCAGGCGAAGACGCTGTGGTGGCGGAACCCGTGGGTTCTGAAAGCGCGGCGGATTGTGATCTCGCCGGCGACGCCGTCGCTCTACGGCAAGCTCCGGAAGGAGCCGCGGAAGGCGGGCCTCTCGACGCTCGAGGCAACCGCCTTCCTTCTCGCGCATCTGGAAGGCAAGCCCGAGATCGAGAAGACGATGCTTTCGACGTTCCGGCGCATGCTGCAGCGCTACCGCGACAGCCTGCCCCCGCCCCCGCCGGCACCGGCGCACCGCCAGCGCCGTCCACGCCCGGAGCCTTCGCCGCAATGACCGTCTCGAACGAGAATGATCTCCGCGCCCTCCAGGAGATCGGCCGGATCGTCGCGAACGTCCTTCAGGCAATGGGTGCGGCGCTCGAGCCGGGGATCACGACCGCCGAACTCGACGCGCTCGGCCGAAAGCTCCTCGACGACGCCGGCGCGAAATCGGCACCGGAGACGAGCTACGCCTTTCCCGGCGCGACCTGCATCAGCGTCAACGAGGAGATCGCCCACGGCATCCCCGGCCCGCGCCGGATCAAGGCCGGCGACCTCGTCAACATCGACGTGTCGGCCGAGAAGGGCGGTCTCTTTGCCGACACGGGCGCCTCGTTCGCGGTTCCGCCGGTGACGGCGGCGGTCGAGCGGCTCTGTCGCGACGGCAAGCGCGCGATGTGGGCGGGGATCGGCGCGGTCGGCGCCGGCAAGCCGCTCGCCGGCATCGGCAACGCGATCGGCGAGTTCGCCCGGAAGGGCCGCTACACGCTGGTCCGCAACCTCGCGAGCCACGGCATCGGCCGCTCGCTCCACGAGGAGCCGAAGGAGATCGCCACCTGGCCGACGCGCTCCGACCGGCGGATGATCAACGAGGGGCTGGTGTTCACCGTCGAGCCGTTCCTGTCGACCGGCGCCGAATGGGCGACCGACGGCGAGGGCGAATGGGTGCTCTACTCCGAGCCGCGGGCGCCGGTGGTGCAGTACGAGCACACGCTGGTCGCGACGCGGACCGGGGCGCTGGTGGTGACGCTGCCGGGGTAGGTGTTCCGCACCGACTTGCGGCACTGAGAATACACCCATGCCTGGAGCCTTCCCCTTGCGGGGAGGCGGAAGGCGGCAAGCGAACCGCCGCCGCCTTCGGAGGGTGTCGCGGCGTCAAGCCGAGGCGCCTTCCGTCCGTCCAACCCCTCCCGAACCGGCGAAGCGCCGGTTCCGCCGCCCCGCAAGGGGGCGGTTCAAGTGCCTGTCGAGTTTTCGACGACCTACCGGCCCCGCCACGCAAACCCGGATGAACGACCATTCGACCAACCGTCGGGATGTCCGGGTGCTCTGCCTGGTGGTTCGACGCATTCGGAAGATTCCGTGTTGGCGTCGCAAGTCCCTGCTGGAGTGAGTATTCCCCTCGCCCCGTTGGGAGAGGGCTTCTGAGCTTTGCGAACCGAAGGTTCCCGGACCGAGATGAGCGGTCGCTTCGGGAACGAAGCGAATACGTCAACCACTAGACTGAGTTAGCCGCGTTCGCCCGGCCGGCGGAGTCTGCGGCCGAGGGAGCGGAGGACCGCGGGACGGCCGGTCACGGCGACGGGGCGCCGCAGCGGCTCGCCGGAGCGGAAGCGCTGTTCGACCTCGACGGTCCGACCGAGCGCCTCGTAGGCCGTGCGCACGTCTTCGGCGACGTCCGGCGGGGCGGCGAAGAGAGCGGCGAGCGCGGGATGGAGCGGCGAGCCCCAGCCGAGCACGCCGAGGCCGCTGCCGTGGGTGAAGGCGAACGTGGGATGCCGGGCGGCGAGGTCGGCGAAGACGCGGTGCACGCCAAAGCCGCGGCCCGCCTCGGCGGTGTCGTGGAAGAGGACGATGGCGCCGGGCGCGAGCCGGTCCGACCAGCTCTCGAAATCGTGGCGCACGTCGGCTTCGAAATGCCGGCCGTCGATGTGGAGGAGATCGATGCTGCCGGAAGCGAATGCCGGGAGGGCCGCATCGAACGTGCCCCGGACGAGGGTCGAGACGCCGGCATAGTGGGCCGCGTCGTAGGCGCTCACGGCATCGAAGACCGACGTGTCGTAGAAGCCGGCATGTTCGTCGCCGGTCCATGTGTCGACGGCGAAGCAGCGGGACGAGAGGCCGGCTTCCACCACCGCCTGGCAGAAGGCGAAGTACGAGAAGCCGGTGTGCGTGCCGAGCTCGACGACGATGCGCGGACGGAGGGTCTCGACCAGCCAGAAGGCGAAGGACGCATGCTGCAGCCACGCCGATTTGCTGAAGAAGCGCGGGCGGCGGAAGGACGCGTCGCTGACGAAATCGAGGTAGCTGGCCATGCGTGCTCCGACAGCCCGACCTTCGCCGCGCAAGCGCGGCACGGGAAGGCTGGACTACCCGGCTCCGGCCCAGGCGTAGATCAGCACCGCCACGACGCCGATGAGAATGCCGCCGAGGAAGCCGGCGGCGACCCAGCCCGCGGCGCGGCCGTCGAGCGGGCGCGCCGGTCGAACGCGGTCGGCCGGGCGGACGGCGTCGGCAAAAGCCGGCGCGGCATCATCGGAGGCGACGGCGCCCTTCCCGCGGCGGGCCGCTCCGTCCCTCGCGAGGCGCTTCACGAGCCAGTCGCCCTCCACCGCGCGCTCGCGCTCGATGATCCGCTCGGCAACGTAGTTCGTAACCGTGTCGGCGACGTCGTCGATGCTGTTCGATTCGAGGACGATCGTGCGGCCGAGCCGCGTATCCTTGAGGAAGCGGTAGGTACGCCGGTCGCGGCCCACCATCACGAAGGAGGTCGCGTCGATCCACAGCCGCGGCTGCGGGCCGCCGGCAACCTTGAGGATGAACTGGTCGTTGTCCGCCGGCACCTCGGCGAACACCGAGCGGAGCTCCTCCGCGAGGATGTCGAGGCGGGCGCGCTCGGCCTCCTGGAGGTCGACGACGCCGTCGGTGCGGTCGGCCTCCGCGATCCGCACCTTGCGGAGCGCATCGTTGAGACTGCGCACGTTCCCAGGGCCGCGTGCCCCTTCGCTCATCCGACGATCCTCATGGTGAACGCAACGTTAAGACCGGTAGCAGAACTGTCGTTTCCACGCACCAGCGCGCCGTCACGAGGCGCGCGGCTTGGTTAATCTCCACACCGGTCCCGGCGGCGGCAATTCGCTTGCCGCACAGGGGTGCCGTCCGTAGTCTCGCTTGAACCCCCTCCCCGATTCATGAAGCAGACCAGCAACATGAAGACCGTTCTTTCCGCAGCCCTTCTGCTCGTTTTCGCGAGTCTTGCCACCGGCGCTGCGGCGCAGGCGCTCTATGAACGCGGCAATTCCGCCGATCCCGTGACGCTCGACCCGCAGAAGGCGTCGACGGCGGCGGAGGCGAACATCCTCCGTGACCTCTACGAGGGGCTGGTCACGACGGCAGCGGACGGATCGATCGTGCCGGGGGTCGCGGAGACCTGGACGACGTCGCCCGACGGCCTCGTCTGGACGTTCCACCTCCGCGAGACGGCGTGGAGCGACGGTGCGCCGGTGACGTCGGCCGATTTCGTCCGCGCCTTCACGCGCCTCCTCGACCCGCGGACCGCGGCACCGGACGCCCGCCTCTTCGCCGCGATCGCCGGAGCGGGCGCCGTGGCGGACCGGACCGGCAAGGCGCGTTCACTCGGCGTCGTCGCGACCGACCCGCGGACGCTGACGATCACGCTCACGACGCCGGTCGCGAGCTTCCTCGACTATCTCGCGCGCCCCTCGGCCATGCCGATCCCGGCCGCGCTCACCTCCGTGCCCGCCTTCCCGACCGTGACGTCGCCGTTCAACGGCGCCTACAGGTTCGACGGCTTCGTGCCGGGCGAAGGCATGTGGCTGATCCGGAACGCGAACTTCCATGACGCGGCGAACGTCGCGATCGAGACCGTCGTCTACCGCCCCTACGATCCCGCGACCGCATTCCGTGCCTTCGGCGCGGGCACGCTCCTCACCAACAACGACGTCGGCGTGTTCACCCTGCCGCAGCGCCGCGAGGCGCTCGGCGAGACGCTCCGCATCGCCCCGTTCGCGGGCACGTATTTCTACGCCGCCAACACCGCTGGCGTGCTCGCCGACCAGAACCTTCGCCGCGCCGTCGCGCTCGCGATCAACCGGAACCGGATCGCCGAGGAGGTCTGGGCCGGCACGATGCTGCCGACCCGCGCCCTCCTCCCGGCCGGCCTTCCCGGCTACCCCGCGCCGGTCGAGGTCGATCTCGGACCCAACGAGCGCGACGTTCGCCTCGCCGAGGCGCGCGCGCTGGTGGTGGCGGCGGGCTACGGCGACGGCAACCCCCTGACCCTCCGCATCGCCATCGCGCCGACCGACCTCAACCGGGCCACCGCCGCCGCGATCGTCGAGGACCTCGCCGAAATCGGCGTGGCCGCGACGATCGTCGAGCGGCCGACCGCCGAGCACTATGCGGGCCTTGCAGCGCCGGGCTGTCCCGAGGGCACCGAGTCGGAGTGCGACGGCGCCGGCTCGGGCCGCGATTTCGACCTCGCCTCGGTGGCGTGGATCGGCGATGCCGCCAACCCGGCGGAGTTCTTCAGCTTCTTCGCCGCGGCGCACGGTACCTTCGCCTTCTATGGCAATGCCGAATTCGAGGGCATGCTGGCGGAGGCGACGCTCGCGACCGACCCTGCCGAGCGCGCGATGATCTTCGGCGCGGTCGATGCGCGGCTGATGGCGGACCTCCCGGCGATCCCGATCCTCTCCTACGCCTCGCTCAACCTCGTCGCGGCCAGCATCGCCGGCTGGGTCGACAACCCGATGGACGTGCATCTCACGCGCTGGCTGAGCTTCGCGGCGGCGGAGTAGGAGGCAAAACTCCGCCGCAATCGGCGCTGCTATCTGCGTGGCAGGTCGAGAACGGGAGCGAGCGGTGAACGCTGCGGTGCAGGACGGGAACGGCGGCGCCACGGATACGTGGTCGTGGTGGCAGAGCCGGCGGCTCGGCTACAATCTCGCCATGGCCGCCGCGGGCGCGACGAGCTACGGCCTCGCGGTCGCGCTCAACTACGCCTTCGGCAACCCGCCCTTCGCCTCGGTCTCCGAAGCGCTCGGCCAGACCATCTTCCTCGGCACGATGTACCTCGTGGTGATGGGGATCGCCAATCTCTGCTATCTCCTCGGCCCGTTCGCCGAGACGCTGCTGAAACCCGCCGACCCCGAGCGCTACCGGCGCGCGGCCTACGCCATGGGCTTCTGGCTCTCCGTCGGCGCGCCGTTCCTGTTCACGCTGCTGACGATCGGTTTTCTGATCGGCGACAACGGCCGGGCCTTCGACTTCTGATTTGCTTCAGATTCGGCGTGTTCGACGGGCCTATCCATCAGCGCTCCTCCCAGCGGAAGCCTGGGATGAGCGCTGTTGGGGTTGGTGCGGGGGACCTCGTCTAAAACGGCAGCGCCAGCGGCGTCTCCGGCACCGCGAAGCCACCTGCGCCCGGATAGGGCGAAATCCCGTCGTCGATCGTGAGGCCGGCGGTGGCGCTGAGGAGGAGGATCGGCACGCGGGCGGCGCCGAAGGCGTAGATGCCGCGGACGCCGTCGCGCTCGCCGAGGAACACCGCCGTCGTGCCGTCGGCCGCCAGCCCTGCGGCGCGGATGCCGGCGAAACGGTCGTCGGTGATGCGCTCGGTGCCGGCGCCGTCGAGGCCGACGACGCAGAGGCCGGTGCCGATGTTGCCGATGCCGTCATGGCAGACATAGAGGAGCTGGTCGCCCGCCGGCCAGGCAAGATCCTGAACGAGGCGATCGGGATCGGAGAGGAGGAGCGCGTCGGTGCCGTCGGCGTTCACCGCGAAGATGCGGTCGTCATAGGGGCGGAGGCCCGCATCGGGGGCGGGATCGGCCGCGGTGGTGACGTAGGCGACCCGAAGGCCGTCCGGCGACCAGGCGGGGTGCCCGAGACGCGTGCCGGTATCGAGGTTCTGCGTGATCTGGCGGGCACCGCCGCCGTCGGCCGCGGCGACGAAGATCTGCTCCGCCGCGGTGCCGCCGCCGGCCGCCGCGGCGCGGCCGGCGAAGGCGAGTTCGGTTCCCGCGGGCGACCAGGCGGGGCAGCCATCCGCGGTGATCGTGGCGTCGAGGAGGACGACGCCGGTGGCGTCCGCGTTCATCGCGTAGAGGCCCGGCGCGTCGCCGCCGCGCAGGAAGGCGATCCGCGTCCCGTCGGGCGACCAGCGGAGGCACGTGCCGAGATTGCCGGCGACGAGCCGCACGGGCGCCGCACCGGTGGCCGGATCGGCGACATAGGGGTCGCGATTGCCGCCGCTCGTCGCGGTGAAGAGGAGCGGGCCGACACCCGCGCCGCCGAGCGCCGACGCCGGCACGACGAAGCGATCGGGCCACTCGTCCTCGTAGAGATGGACGCTCGCGCCGCCGGCCTCGCGCAGCCGGCCGGTGCAGCCCGCGATGATGCCGCCATCGGCCTCGGCGAGAAGGGTTTCGTCCCGCGTCACCCGACATTCGACGATGCCGGAGCCGGCGACGTCGACGGCGTAGAGCGCGAAGGCTCCCTCCTCGCCCGCCGGGAGCGACACGGAGAATGGCAGCGTGACGCGCGCTTCGGTGAGCGGTCCCTCGGCCGTGGTGCGGTAGGCGACGAACACGTCGGTCGCGCTCCCGGTGACGCCGAACGTCATCTCCTCCACGCCGCCGCCGCAGGCCGCGAGGGCGAGCGCGGCGCCGAGCGAGAAAGTGAGCGCGACGGGGCGGGCGTGGCGGGGCATCGGCATCTCCGGACGACGCCACGGCCAATCTGATTCCGGCAGGGAAGGCAACCCTCTCGTGCGCTCTCCCACTACGGCCCGGCGGGTCCCGCCGACGTCCGGCCCAAACCCCTCCGCCGCTCGACCAGCACCCCGATGCCGTCGATGATCCGCTCGAGGCCGAAGTCGAAGGCGAGTTTCGGATCGTAGAGGCCGTTGGCGGCCTCGGAGGCGGCCTGTCCAACGCGGCCGGCGAGCTCATAGGGCATCAGTTGCGCCGCCTCGGTCATCACCGGCTCGTGCTGCGCCCACCAGTCGGCGTCCGACAGCCCCGTGCGCTTCCGCTCCTCGCCGAGCTGCCAGGCGATCCGCGCGACGGCGGCGACGTGGTTGAGGACGAGGCTCAGCGCCTCGTTCATCTCGACGAAGGTGAGGCCGATGTTTTCGAGCGGACCGAGTTCGAGATCGTATTTCCGGACCGTGTTCGGGCCGAGCGCCGGACGCGGGCCGAGCTCGAAGGCCCAGGGGTGGCGCTGGTACCAGGCCCAGTTCTCCTCGGCCACGAACCGGAGCCCGGCCTGCCAGCCGCCGGGATGCGCGCGCGGCGCCGCCTCGCGGTAGAGCTCGCCGAGGACGGCATCGAACATGACGTCGAGGAGCGTCTCCTTGCCGGGGACGTGGGTGTAGAGCGCCATGGTGCCGACGCCGAGATCGGCCGCGAGCCGGCGCATCGACAGCGCCGCGAGCCCCTCGGCATCGGCGAGCTTCACCGCCGCATCGACGATCCAGCCGATCGAGAGGCCCGAGCGGCCGGGTTTTCCGGGCTGTCCCCAGAGGAGCGCGAGGCTTCGGCGCGGGTCGCGGGTCGCGCTCACGGGCATAGACCCTGCGCCACAAAGACGGCTCGTCGCGAGGCCGGGTGCGCCGGTGCCTCGGACGGAAACGGAGCACGCTGAGGCTCCGGAGGCTGTCTGTAGGGTCCTCTCCCCCCTCGAGGCCCTCGAGGGGGAGAGCAATGGTGAACCAGCGGAATCCGCGCGCCCAGATTCCGTGGCGCCCCGATGCCAAGGTCGATTGCCGGGGCGCCGGACGCGGCTTCGGCCAGATCGGTCATCCCAGGCTTGCGATGCAGCGCGTGCTCCCCGAAGATTTGGCGGCGCCGGCCAGGATTGGATCGGCGACGGCGCCGAAAGTTGCCACCATTGACGCCGTCGCCGCTGTCCCGTACGGTGTACGGTACGCTGTACGTTACAACACGCCGGCGGCGTTCGGGAAGCGAAATCGCAAAAGCCCGGGCGCCGGCGGCGACGCCGTTGGAGAAATCATGTCGGGATACGGTTCGATCGAAATCCGCGGCGCGCGCGAGAACAACCTGAAAGAGGTCTCGCTCTCGATCCCGAAGCGGAAGATCACGGTGTTCACCGGCGTGTCGGGCTCGGGCAAATCGTCGATCGTGTTCGACACGATCGGCGCGGAGGCGCAGCGGGCGCTCAACGCCACCTTCACCAACTTCCAACGGAATTTCCTGCCGAAATACGGCCAGCCGCACGTCGATCACATCTCGAACCTGTCGACACCGATCATCATCGGCCAGCAGCGGATCGGCGGCAACCAGCGGTCGACAGTCGGCACGATCACCGACATCGCCTCCCTCCTCCGCCTCCTCTTCTCCCGTGCCGGCGAGCCGTCGGCCGGCTACTCCGACGCCTACTCCTTCAATCTCCCGAACGGCATGTGCCCGGAGTGCGACGGCATCGGCCAGAAGCGCGAGGTCGACCTCAGGAAGATGCTCGACCCCTCGAAGTCGCTGAACGAAGGCGCGATCCTCCACCCCAACTGGAAGGTCGATTCCTGGCCGTGGAAGGTCTTTTCCATGTCGGGCTATTTCGACCTCGACAAGAAGGTGAAGGACTACGGCAAGGAGGAGCGCGACCTTCTCCTCTATTCCAACGACGGCAAGAAGGTGCGGTGGGGCACCGGCAAGGAGGCCATGAACCTCACCTATCTCGGCCTCGTCGCGAAATTCGAGAGCCAGTATCTCAAGCGCGACACTGCCGCGCTGTCCGAGTCCACCCGCGAGACCGCTGAAGAATACATCGCCTCGGTCACCTGCCCGCTCTGCCACGGGGCGCGCCTGAACCAGAAGGCGCTGGCGTCGAGGATCGACGGCTACAACATCGCCGACCTCTCCGACATGGAGGCGACGGAGCTCGTGAAGGTGCTCCGCGCGATGAAGGGCGACGTCGCGAAAACGCTCGCGCCGCAGGTGATCGAGAAGATCGACGACCTCATCGGCATCGGCCTCGGCTACCTCACGCTCAGCCGCGAGACCTCGACGCTCTCGGGCGGCGAGAGCCAGCGGATCAAGATGGTGCGCCACCTCAATTCGGCGCTGGTCGACGTCCTCTACATCTTCGACGAGCCGTCGATCGGCCTCCATCCCGCCGACGTCGGCCGGCTCAACGACATGCTGGTGAAGCTGCGCGACAAGGGGAACACCGTTCTCGTCGTCGAGCACGACCCCGACGTGATGGCAATCGCCGACCACGTCGTCGATGTCGGGCCGAAGGCCGGCGTCCACGGCGGAAGAATCATGTTCGAGGGCACCTTCGCCGGCCTCAGGAAGGCCGACACGCTCACCGGCGCCGCGCTCCGCGAGGTGCTGCCGGTGAAGGATGGGCCACGGAAGGCAAGGGGGTCGCTGTCGCTGAAGCACGTGACCCGGAACAACCTCCACGACATCTCGGTCGAGATCCCGAAGGGCGTGTTCACGGTGGTGACGGGCGTCGCCGGCTCGGGCAAGAGCTCGCTGATCTCGGAGGAATTCCTCGCGGCCCATCCCGACGCCGTCGTCATCGACCAGGCCGCGATCGGCGCCTCGTCGCGCTCGACGCCCGCGACCTATGCCGAGATCATGGACCCGATCCGCGAAATGTTCGCCAAGGCGAACAAGACCCAGCCGGCGATGTTCTCGTTCAACTCGAAGGGCGGCTGCCCGACCTGCAAGGGCCTCGGCATCACCTATACCGACCTTGCCTTCCTCGACCCGGTCGAGACCGTGTGCGAGACCTGCGGCGGCAAGCGCTTCACCGAGAAGGTGCTGGGCATGAAGCTCCGCGGGAAATCGATCGCGGACGTTCTCGAAATGTCGGTGACGCAGGCGCTCGACTATTTCGACGAGAAGGCGATCGTGCCGACCCTCCAGGCGCTCGACGACGTGGGCCTCGCCTACATCACGCTCGGCCAGTCGGTGTCGACGCTGTCGGGCGGCGAGCGGCAGCGCCTGAAGCTTGCGACCGAGCTCGGCGCCGAAGCAAAGACCTACGTCCTCGACGAGCCGACGACCGGCCTCCACATGTCCGACACCGCCCGCCTCATCGGCCTCTTCGACCGCCTCGTCGACAAGGGCGGCTCGGTCATCATCATCGAGCACAATCTCGACGTGATCGCCCGCGCCGACTGGATCATCGACCTCGGCCCCGGCGCCGGCCGCGAGGGCGGCAGGATCATCTTCGAGGGCACGCCGATGGACATCATGAAGAAGAAGGGCTCGCTGACAGGGGAGTTCTTGAGGCGGCGCCAGGGGTAGCGGGGGCCGCGTCCCGGCGACATGAACCGCCGCACCCAGGGGCTTGCCAGCGGGAAGTCATTATCGTATATACGATAATTCATGGCGATCACCTACGATCCCTCCAAGCGGCAGGTGACGCTCGTGGACCGCGGGCTCGACTTCGAGGACGCCATGGAGGTGTTCGACGGAACGACCGTGGACCAGGAAGACGATCGCCGGGACTACGGCGAGAAGCGCATGATCACCGCGGGCTTTCTTCGCGATCGGCTCGTGATCCTGGTGTGGACGCAACGAGGCGACGATCGCCACATCATTTCGATGCGGAAAGCCAATGACCGAGAGAAAGCGCGCTACCTCCCCCGAATCGTCCGTCGTCCTTGATCCGGACGACGACGCTCCGGAACTGACGGAAGAGTGGTTCGAGACTGCGGACGTTCATATCGCCGGCAAGCTCATCAGCCGTGGCCGGCCGAAGGGCGATGCCAACAAGGTGCCCGTCTCAATCCGCCTCAGTCCCGATGTTCTCGACTACTTCCGCGGCACCGGCCCCGGCTGGCAGACGCGGATCGACGAGACGCTGAAGCGGAGCGTCCGGCGGGCACGGAAGAACAGCTAGCTGTCGTTTCCAAGAAGGTTGTTCAGCCTTGTCCAGGGGGGTTGTTGGTTGAGGGCTGAGTGGGGTCGGGTGGTGTTGTAGGCGTCGATCCAGGGTGCCATTGCCCGGCGTCGGTCATCCGAGGTTTC
>JADLGL010000093.1 GCA_020849325.1 Bauldia sp.
ACTGCCAGGAGCGCGATCCGGCGAAGTCTGAGCTGTTCATCGTCGAGGGGGATTCCGCCGGCGGCTCGGCCAAGGCCGGCCGCGACCGCGCCAACCAGGCGGTGCTGCCGCTCCGCGGCAAGGTGCTCAACGTCGAGCGCGTCGCGCGGGAGCGCATCCTGTCGTCGGATCAGATCGGCACGCTGATCGCGGCGCTCGGCACGGGGATCGGCAGCACGGGCCCCCACGCCTTCGATCTGGCAGGGCTGCGCTACCACCGGATCATCATCATGACGGACGCCGACGTCGACGGGGCGCACATCAGGACGCTGCTGCTGACGTTCTTCTACCGGCAGATGCGGCCGCTGCTCGAGGCGGGGCACGTCTTCATCGCGCAGCCGCCGCTCTACAAGGTGCGGCGCGGTGCCTCGGAAAGATACCTCCGGGACGAAGCGGCGCTGCAGGACTTCCTCGTCGGCGCCGGCACGGGAGGCGCGATGCTCCGGCTCGCGTCCGGCCGGACGATCGTCGGCGACGACCTCCTGGCGCTGGTCGAGGACGCCCGGGCCTTCGCCGGCATTCTCGACGGCGTGCCGCGGCGCTACGGCCGCGACGTGGTCGAACAGGCCGCACTCGCGGGAGCCTTCGATCCGGCCGACGACGACGCCGGGGACGCCGGCATGGCAGCGCGGATCGCCGGCCGCCTCGATGCCGTCGCCGAGGAGACGGAGCGTGGCTGGACCGGTCGTCCGGTCCCGCACGGGCTCGCCTTCGAGCGCACCGTCCGTGGGGTCGCGGAGCGGGCGATCCTCGATTCCGCCCTGCTCGATTCCGCCGAGGCGCGGCGTCTCGGTGCCCGCGCGGGTCGTCTCCGCGAAGTGTTTTCGACGGCGGTCCCGTTCATCCGGAACGAAGCGACGGTCGTGGTTCACGGGCCGCGAGCGCTGGTGGACGCGGTGTTCGCGGCGGGCCGGAAGGGCGTCTCGCTGCAGCGCTACAAGGGCCTCGGCGAAATGAACGCGGAGCAGCTCTGGGAAACCACGCTCGACCCCGCGGCGCGCTCGCTCCTCCAGGTGCGGCTCGAGGACGCCGGCGAGGCGGACGACCTGTTCGGCCGACTGATGGGCCCGGACGTCGAGCCGCGGCGGGATTTCATTCAGACGAATGCACTGAGCGTCGCCAATCTCGACGTCTGAGAGAACAACCTCCGTGAGATTTGGGGATCGTCACGGGGAGGCGGGTTTCTACTCCACCCGCTCCCAGCCGCGTGGCCCGAGCCGCTCCTGCGGGCGGAAGCGGGTCTTGTAGTCCATCTTGGCGGAACCCTCGACCCAGTAGCCGAGGTAGACGTAGGGCAGTCCGCGCTTCCGGGCGCGCCTTATGTGGTCGAGGATCATGAAGGTGCCGAGGCTGCGCTGGTCGTAGCCGGGGTCGAAGAACGAGTAGACCATCGAGAGGCCGTCGCCCATCACGTCGGTCAGCGCGCAGGCGACCGGACGGCCCTCGCCGCGGCCGGTGATACCGGCCTCCGGGCCGCGGAAACGGTACTCGACCAGCATCGTGTTGACGTGCGTGTCCTCGACCATCATCGCGTAGTCGAGCACCGACATGTCGGCCATGCCGCCGCGCGCGTGCCGGGCATCGAGGTAGCGGCGGAAGAGGGCGTACTGCTCCGACGTCGGGTTCGCCGTCACTTCCGTGCCGATGAGATCGTCATTGGCGTTGATCACCCGCGTCAGCGACCGCCGCGGCCGGAACGCGCCGGCCACCACCCGCACCGAGACGCAGGCGCGGCACCCCTCGCAGGCGGGGCGATAGGCGATGTTCTGGCTGCGGCGAAAACCGCCCTGGGTGAGGATGTCGTTGAGGGCGGCGGCGCGATCGCCGACGAGGTGGGTGAAAACCTTCCGCTCCTCGTGGCCGGCGAGGTACGGGCAGGGCGACGGCGCCGTGAGGTAGAACTGCGGTGTGTCGGTCGAATGCTTTGTCATCGGGCGGCAGGTCGCCGACGCGGCGTCGCCGGACGATAGACCCTGTTGCCGCTCCTTGGGAACGGGCTTCTCGCCGTCCGCCCCGCCGTCACCCCCTGAGCCGCTCCGCCGCCTTCGGCGCGAAATAGGTGAGGACGCCGTCGGCGCCGGCGCGCCTGAAGGCGAGGAGGCTCTCCATCATCGCGCGGTCGCCGTCGAGCCAGCCGTTCTGCGCGGCGGCCATGATCATCGCGTATTCCCCTGACACCTGGTAAGCGAAGGTCGGCACGCCAAAAGTCTCCTTCACGCGCCGCACGATGTCGAGATAGGGCATCCCCGGCTTCACCATCACCATGTCGGCGCCCTCCGCGAGGTCGAGCTCGGTCTCGCGGATCGCCTCGTCGCTGTTGCCGGGATCCATCTGGTAGGTGCGCTTGTCGCCGACGAGCGTCTTCGCGGTGCCGATCGCGTCGCGGAAGGGGCCATAGAACGCCGAGGCGTATTTCGCCGAATAGGCGAGGATCTGCCGGTCGGCGAAACCCGCCTCGTCGAGCGCCCTCCGGATTGCGCCGATGCGGCCGTCCATCATGTCCGAGGGCGCGATGACGTCGGCGCCCGCCTCGGCCTGCAGCACGGCCTGGCGGCGGAGGACGGTGACGGTGGCGTCGTTGAGGATCGTCTCGCCGTCGAGGAGGCCGTCATGGCCGTGGCTCGTATAGGGGTCGAGCGCGACGTCGGTGATGATGCCGATGTCCGGCACCGCCGCCTTGATGGCGCGCGTGGCCCGGCAGACGAGATTGTCGGGGTTGAGCGCCTCGGTGGCCGCCTCGTTGCGCCGGCCGGCCTGGGTGTAGGGGAAGAGCGCCAGCGCCGGGATGCCGAGCTTTGCGGCGCGCTCGGCGTCGCGGACCGCCTCGTCGACCGTGAGGCGCTGGACCCCCGGCATCGACGGCACGTCGACGCGCGCCTTCTCGCCGTCGATGACGAACACCGGCCAGATCAGGTCGTCGACGGCCAGGCTCGCTTCCCGCACGAGCCGGCGCGACCATTCGGTCCGCCGGTTCCGCCGCATCCGGCGGCCGCCGACGACCTCGGACACGTCGAACTGGCCCGCGGGCGCGGGGAAATGGTCACGCTCTTCGGTCATTGCCTGCAGTCTCCGGGACACGCGGAACCTCTACCACCCGCGCGCGCTCCCCTCCACCCGCGGCGCGGGACGAGCGTCAACGCGTCCGCGCCCCCCGGTTGCGCGTTCCCGCCACTCGCGCTGTCCAATCGGACAGTTCCGGAGGCATGACCCGGCGGAACGGGCGGCGTTTCCAGATCATCAACCTAGAATCCGAGGAAGCGGGGTAAGGCCCAATTAAGCGTGCCGCTTAAGGTCATCTTCAATTGCATTCGATACGGTGCGTTTCAACGAACAGGGGAAGTTAACCCTGAATAATACGGAGAGGCGTTCCATGATCAACCCGCGGCGTACCGCGGAGACGGCGCAGGTTGTTACTGCTCCGCCCGCAGCAACTGAACTGAAGCCTCTCTACATGGAGGCTCTCACCCTCGTGGAGCGGCTGCACCGCCGCCTCCTCGACGTCATCAAGGACGAGTTCGACCGCGCCGGGCGTTCCGACGTCAACGCGGTGCAGGCGCTCCTCCTGTTCAACATCGGCGACAGCGAACTGACGGCCGGCGAGCTCCGCACCCGCGGCTACTATCTCGGCTCGAACGTCTCGTACAACCTCAAGAAGCTCGTCGAGATGGGCTACATCCACCACCAGCGCTCGCGGATGGACCGCCGCTCGGTGCGGGTGAGCCTGACCGAGAAGGGCCAAGACGTCGCGACGATCGTCAACAAGCTCTACGAGCGCCACATCCGCTCGATCGACCAGATCGGCGGCATCGGCGCCGAGGATTTCCAGCTCCTCAACCGCTCGCTGCAGCGTCTCGAGCGCTTCTGGACCGACCAGATCCTGTACCGGCTGTAGTTGCCGATCCGACACGGTCGAGCCGCCGCGTCCGGCGTCACGCCGGATTGACTCGGCGGAAACCATTAAAGCGCCATATTGGATTGCGAGCGGGAGGTTGGCTTTGGCCGGCCTCCCGCCGGCATTTTTGGCGTCGCGCCCCAGGGGCCGCGGCCTCGTCGGGCGAGGCGGACGGCCACACATGCGGCTGATGGGATTTCGACAGTGCATCCAATGATCGACCCGGCGTTCCGCGGCCCGCGGCGCACTCTCTCCTTCGTCGCCGCGATGGCGGTCGCCGCCGCTGCCTTCGTCGCCGGCCCGGCCGCGGCGCAGGAGTGGACGCAGCGTTTCGACAATGGCGGCCTCGACGAGAGAACGATCGCGACCTCGCGGCCGGTCCTGTCGCCCGAGATCGCCGCCGCGATGGGCCTTGCGATCCTCGACTACCAGAACATCGTCGCCTCCGGCGGCTGGCCGGTCGTCCCGGCGGATGCCTCGCTCCGCATCGGCGTGACGTCGCTGACGGTGGCGATCCTCCGCCAGCGCCTCATCGTCTCGCACGACCTTGATCCGTCGCTCGCCGGCTCGCAGGTGTTCGATTCCTACGTCGATGCCGCGGTGCGGCGCTTCCAGGCGCGCCACGGCATCCCGGCCGACGGCATCGTCGGGCCGACCACCTTCGCGGCGCTGAACGTGCCGGCCGACGTCCGCCTCACCCAGCTCGTCACCAACCGCCAGCGCCTCCAGGACCTTTCGGCGACGACGCGGCCCCGCTACGTCATGGTGAACCTGCCCGCGGCCGAGATCGAGGTGGTCGAGAACGGCGTCGTCGTCTCGCGCCACACCGCCGTCGTCGGCCGGGTCGAGCGTCCGTCGCCGATCCTCACCTCGGAAATCTACGAGGTGAACTTCAACCCGTTCTGGACGGTACCGCCGTCGATCATCCTGCGGGACCTCATCCCGCTGATGCAGACGCACCCGACCTACCTCACCGACCAGCACATCCGCATGTACAACGGCCAGGGCCAGGAAGTGCTGCCGCAGAACGTCGACTGGTACTCGAACGAGGCGACCCGCTACACGTTCCGCCAGGATCCGGGCGACTTCAACTCGCTCGGCTCGGTCCGCATCAACTTCCACAACCAGTACTCGGTGTACCTCCACGACACCCCGAACAAGACGCTGTTCGGCAACGACTACCGGTTCGACTCCTCGGGCTGCGTCCGGGTCCAGAACGTCCGCGAACTGATCAACTTCCTCCTCCGCGACACCGCGGGCTGGGACCGGGCGCGGATCGACACCGCCTTCGCTTCGGGCGAGCGGACGGACGTCCGTCTCTCGACCCCGGTGCAGATCTTCTTCGCCTACGTCACGGCGTGGTCGAACGAGGACGGCGTGGTGCATTTCCGCGACGACATCTACGCCATGGACGGCGTGGGCGCCCTCGCGCAACGTTAGCCGGGGCCAGGATCACCCTCGCGAGGACGGCACCATTGCGGTGCGGGAGCGATCTGCTGTCTCGAGCCTCCCCCTTGCGGAGGCGGAAGGCGGGAAGCGGAGCGCTGCCGCCTCCGAGGGGGCGCGGCCTGGCAGCCCGGCACCCGCCGCGCGGCTTGCCCCCTCCCGAACCGGCGCGGCGCCGCTTCGACCTCCCGCAAGGCTCATCGCACCGCTTCCGCCGCGAGCGCGTCGATCATCGCCTCGATCTGGTGCGAGCCGCCTTCGACCGGGACGTAGAACTGCTGCCCGCGCAGGGTCACCGCGCGGTCGGAGATCCAGTCGTTTCGGGCGATGAGGTTGAGCTGGCGCGAGCCGTCGTTCCCGAGAATGCTGGCCTCGCTCGGCGCCGCGTTGAAGGTGATCGACGGCAGGAGGAACGAGCCGGCGATATAGCTCGCGACATCGCCGCCCGCCGAGTAGCCGATGACGCTGACGTCGTAGCCGGGAAAGGCCGCGATCACCGCGGCGGTGAAGGCGATCCCGAGCTCAGAATAGCCGCCGCCGAGACGCCGCACCGCGGCCGACACGTAGTCGCGGACGCTGAAGTCGCGCAGGCCGTCGAAGGCGATCACGACCGCCCGGCCGCTGCAGCTGACGAAGGTCGCCGGGTTGAACTCGGTCATCGTCGCGAGGAAGCGGTAGCCGCCGTCGAGGAGATCGGCCGGCCCGGGACCGCGCTCGAAGCCCGGCGGCGACTGGGGCGGGCGCGAAACGAAGAGGATCATCGCGGCGTAAGGCAGGGCGAGGGCCGCCCGCGCGCTGTCGGTTCCGTAGGCCGACCGCGGCAGGTCGTCCCGCAGAAGCGTGATCCGGGCCGGGGTGGCACAATCCGCCAGCGCCGGCGACGCCGACAGGAGCACGAACCCCAGCGCTGCAAGAGCCTTGCGCATTCCTCACCTCCCGGCGGGAAGATGGCAAAAAGCGGGGCATGTTCCAAGGCGCGCGGGGAAGGCCGGCGCCGAGCCTCGCGCAAAAGCGAGTGAAGTCGGCGGTCCGGCTAGATCGTGATCCGTTGACGTCGGATCACACTCGTCGCCTTCGTCGTTGATGGAGCATGATCTTCGCCGAAGAACCGGCAGCCACTTCTTCGGATCATGCTCAGAGGCTTTCCTCCCGGCGGTCGCGCCGGCGCTCGACGTTCGGCTGGAAGGCGACGCGCGAATGGTACTCGCAATAGGGCGAGGACTCGCGCGGGAGGTGGCCGCAGAAGCAGAACGCCTCGTCGGCGGGATCGCCGATCGGCCATTTGCAGGTCTTGTCGGTGAGCGTGAGGATGGTCGCGCGGAGCGGGATCGGCACGACGATGTCCTCGATCGGCACGACGACGCGGCGCGGCTGCGCCACGGGCGTCACTTTCAGCGCGGTATTGCCGACCGTGACCGGGCGCGAGGGCCGCGGCGGGCGCGGCGCCTTCGGCCGGCTCGCGCGGACGGCGCCGCCGCTCGGCTTCGAGCGGCCCGACAGCGACAGGCGGTGAACCTTGCCGATCACGGCGTTCCGGGTGACCCCGCCGAGTTCGGCGGCGATCATGCTGGCGGAGAGGCCGTCGGCCCAGAGCTTCTTGAGCAGCTCGACGCGCTCGTCGGTCCAAGACATCGGCAGTTCCCTTCCTGTTGCCGACACGGAATCCTCCCGCAACCGCGTCCCCACCGGAACGCGCCAAACTGCTTCAATTTGTGTTCGCAGAGTGCCGCCGCGCGATATGTCGTATCTGACGACCGGGACGCTACAATAGCCGGTGACTCGGTGACAAGAGTCGGCCGGGTTATCCCCCATATCCTGACGATGCACTCCGGCCCCGCCGCGACCGTCAGCGCATTTGACAGGCGCTCGGGCCGCCATGATAAACTGCGCGCGAAGTGTCGCCCTCGCGGCACTTTTTGTGTTTTTCAGCGCCTGAAACGGAGGCGCCTCCGATGCCCCAATCCGCCACCTTCGACACCTATGCCCGGGCTCCCCTCGCGGTCGAGCGAGGCGAAGGTGTCTGGCTCATTGCCACCGACGGCAAACGCTATCTCGATTTCACGTCGGGCATCGCGGTGAACGCCCTCGGCCACGCCCATCCGAAGCTCGTTGCGGCCCTCACCGAGCAGGCCCAGAAGATCTGGCACAGCTCGAACGCGTTCGTCATTCCGGGGCAGGAGCGGCTGGCGCAGCGGCTCGCCGCGGTCAGCTTCGCCGACAAGGTGTTCTTTGCCAATTCCGGCGCGGAAGCGATGGAAGCCGCGATCAAGACGGCGCGGCGCTACCACTTCGCGAGCGGCCACCCCGAGAAGAACCGGATCATCACCTTCACCGGCTCGTTCCACGGCCGGACGCTCGCCACGCTCGCGGCGGCGAAGAACGCAAAGCACACCGAGGGTTTCGATCCGCTGCCGGACGGGTTCGACCAGGTCGAGTTCGGCGACATGAAGGCGTTGATGCGGGCGATCGGGCCGAACACGGCCGGCATCATCATCGAGCCGATCCAGGGCGAGGGCGGCGTGCGCCGCGTACCGGGCTCGGTGATGCGCGAACTCCGCCGCATCTGCGACGAGCGCGGCCTCCTGTTCATCCTCGACGAGGTCCAGACCGGCATCGGCCGGACGGGGAAACTGTTCGCCTATGAGTGGTCCGGCGTGACCCCCGACATCCTCGCGGTGGCGAAGGGGCTCGGCGGCGGCTTCCCGCTCGGCGCCTGCCTTGCGACGGCCGAAGCCGCGAAGGGCATGACCAACTTCACCCACGGCACCACGTTCGGCGGCAATCCGCTGGCGATGGCGGTCGGCAATGCCGTGCTCGACGTCGTCCTGGCCGACGGCTTCCTCGACCATGTCCAGGCGATGGGCCTCTACCTCAAGCAGAAGCTCGCCGGCCTCGTCGACGCCCACCGCGCGGTGGTCGACGAAGTCCGCGGCGAGGGTCTTCTCACCGGCCTCCACTGCCTGCCGCCGAACCGCGAGGTGCTGGGCGTGATGCGCGAGCACGGCATTCTCGGCGTCGCCGCGGGCGACAACGTGATCCGCATCCTGCCGCCGCTCACCGTGACGGAGGCCGAGATCGACGAGGGCATCCGCCGGCTCGAAGAGGCGTTCGCCGCCATGGCGCCGGCACCGGTACGGGCATAGCGCCATGGTCAGGCATTTCCTCGATATTTCCGATTTCAGCCGCGCGACCCTCCAGTCGATCATCGACGACAGCATCCGGCGGAAGGCGACCGCGAAAGCGGCGCGCGTCGTGCCGGGGCCGCTGGCCGGCAAGACGCTGGCGATGATCTTCGAGAACCCGTCGACGCGGACGCGCATTTCGTTCGACCTCGCCATGCGCGCTCTCGGCGGCGACACGATCATGCTGACCGGCGCCGAGATGCAGCTCGGCCGCGGCGAGACGATCGGCGACACCGCCCGCGTCCTGTCGCGCTATGTCGATGCGATAATGATCCGCACCCTCGAGGCGGCCAAGGTCGAGGAACTCGCGGCCAATGCGACCATCCCGGTCATCAACGGCCTCACCCGGCGCTCGCATCCCTGCCAGGTGCTGGCGGACCTGATGACGATGATCGAGAAGCGCGGGCCGATGGACGGGAAGACCGTCGCGTGGACCGGCTCGTCGTCGAACGTCCTCATCTCGTGGATCCACGCCGCGCCGCGCTTCGGCTTCCGGCTGAAGATCGCGACCCCCGCCGAATACGCACCCGACCCGTCCTTCCTCGACTGGGCGCGGCGCGAAGGCGGCGAGGTCGAGCTCGGCGACGATCCCGAGGCGGCGGTCCGCGGTGTCGATTGCGTCGTCACCGACACCTGGGTGTCGATGGGCGACACCGACGGCGAACGGCGGCACAACGTGCTGAAGCCCTATCAGGTCTCCTCGCGCCTGATGGCGCTCGCGCACCCCGACGCCATCTTCATGCACTGCCTCCCCGCCCATCGCGGCGACGAGGTGGAGGGCGCCGTGATGGACGGGCCGCAGTCGGTGGTGTGGGACGAAGCGGAGAACCGGCTGCACGTCCAGAAGGGCATTCTCGCCTGGTGCTTCGCCGGGGCCGGGGCGTGACGCCCGACCAGCCGGGGGTCCAGATCAGGGGCAACGCCGGGGACGACGTGGTTCGGCCGTTCCAGGTCGAGGCGCTCGATGTCCGCGGCCGGGCCGTCCAGCTCGGTCCGGCGCTCGACGCGCTCCTCGGCCGGCATGATTATCCGGCGCCGGTGTCGAAGCTCGTCGCGGAAGCGGTGGTGCTCGCCGCGCTTCTCGGCACGTCGCTGAAATTCCAGGGGAAATTCATCCTCCAGACCAAGACGGAAGGTCCGGTCGACCTCCTGGTGGTCGAGTTCCGCACGCCCGGCGACCTCCGCGCCTATGCCCGCTTCAAGCCCGAGGTGATCGCGGCGGCGGAAGCGGCGGGCGAGGCGACGCCCGGAAAGCTCCTCGGCAAGGGCTTCCTCGCGCTCACCATCGACCAGGGCGACGACATGCAGCGCTACCAGGGCATCGTCGAGCTCGACGGGGCGACTCTGGAGGAGGTGGCGCACACCTATTTCCGCCAGTCGGAACAGATTCCGACGCGGGTCCGCCTCGCTGCGGCCGAGCTGATGGTGCGCGAGAACGGCAAGGCCCGCCGCCACTGGCGCGCCGGCGGCCTCCTCGCCCAGTTCATGCCGGCTGCGCCCGAGCGGATGAAACCGCGCGACCTCCCCGGCGGCGACCTGCCGGAAGGCGCTTCCATCGAGGAAGAGGCCGGCGAGGACGATGCGTGGCAGGAGGCGCAGGCGACGGTCGGCACCATCGCCGACATCGAGCTCGTCGATTCCGACGTTCCGGTGGATCGCCTCCTCTACAGGCTGTTCCACGAGCGCGGCGTCCGGGTGTTCGACCCGACGCCGGTCCGCGACAAATGCAATTGCAGCCGCGAGCGCATCGCCGGCATTCTCCACCAGTTCACCGCCGAAGCGGTGGAGCAGTCGATCGAGAACGGCCGCATCCACGTCACGTGCGAGTTCTGCGGCAAGAAGTACGATTTCGACCCGGCCGAGTTCCTGGTCCGGCCCCCGGACGCGGCCGACGGCGCGGACGAACCGCCAACGGGCGACGATCCGCCGGAGCAGTCCCGGCCGGGGGACTGACGCCCGCAATCCCGGCCGCCGGGAACCGGCAGGCCCGACCTCCCGCCACGCCTGCCGCTGCCGTCGTTCCCGCTCACGCCCGCGGAGAACGCTCGTCGCCCACCTCGACGCGACGTGCACCCGAGCGTGACCGGATGAGGCTGGTGTCGGCCGTCGTTCTCCCTCCCCCTTGTGACTCCTCGTAGGGAGGGTTGGGGTGGGGACTTTCGGCCCTCCAGCCTGTTTCGGCCGTGCCGGGCACCCACGCCGCAAGTCCCCCCTCCCTGCCCCTCCCACAAGGGGTCCCACAAGAGGGGAGGTGATGAGAGTCGACGCCGAGCCGAGAAGATGGCCGGCGTTCCACCCACAAGGGGTCCCACAAGAGGGGAGGTGATGAGAGAGGGGCAGCCCTTCGCGTCCTGACAAAGAAATCCCGCCCCCCGCACCCCCGTCGACCGACCGACCCGACCCGGACTTGCGGCAGCGTCCTCCCGTGTTAAAAGAGGTATGCGTGATGCTCTTTAACAGCCGGGCGTGACGGCGTCCTGGCGCAAAGGTGAGGGAAAATGACCGGAAAGCGCAGGTTGATGATCATGGCGGCCGGAGCGACGGCAGCCATCGGGGTTGCAACACTGGTGGCCGCACAAGTGCCGGACGAGCGGATACCGTTTCCGGCCGACTACGCCACCGAGTTCACGATGTATCTGGAGATCGACCGCATCCAGAACCCCGGGCAGGTGATGCGCATCTACGCCAACGACGCCGCGCTGCTCGGGCCCGGGCCCGACGGGCGTCTCGCCGATGGCGCGATCCTCGTCGGCGAGATCTACGGCGCGAAAACCGACGCGGCCGGCAACGTCATCATCAGCGAACTCGGGCGGCGGATCCGGGGAGACATCGCTGCAATCGCGGTCATGGAGAAAGAGGACGGGTGGGGCGACCTGTTCCCGGCCGATCTGCGGAACGGCGACTGGGACTTCGCCATGTTCAGCCCGGCGGGAGAGCGCCTCGACCGCGACCTGAACGCGTGCCGGGCCTGCCATGCGCCGCTGCAGGAGACCGACCACGTCTTCTCGATCCAGCACCTGCCCACGCCGTGAGCACGGCTCCGGGTCGCCGGTGAACCGGGCCTGCCGGTGATTTCACCGTATCCGGGCCGGTGACCAATCCGCGCTCCGGCAGCGTCGACGCCGGGGCGACGTCTCTGCTCCCGCCGGCGGCGCCGCCGGGGAGCGGAGGAGGCCGGTCGTCCACTCCCCCTCGGACACCGGCCTCACCCCGCAGGCCGCGCGCATCTGCCGCGTATCCCGCAAGGGGCGGCCTCTCCTTGACCCGATGCCTTGGGGTTCCTACGTTTCCCGCTCGATCCCCTCATGAGGTTCCCATGCCCAATCACGTGACCGACGCTTCCTTCGATACGGACGTCCTGAAGTCGTCGGGTCCGGTCGTCGTCGATTTCTGGGCCGAATGGTGCGGTCCGTGCCACGCCATCGCCCCGGCGCTCGAAGAACTCGCGGGCGAACTGACCGGCAAGGTGACGATCGCAAAACTCAACATCGACGAGAATCCGAAGACGGCCATCAAATATGGCGTCCGCTCGATCCCGACGCTGATCATGTTCAAGAACGGCGAGCCGATGGCCATGCAGGTCGGCGCCGCCCCGAAGAGCCGCCTGTCGGACTGGATCAAGAAGGCGATCTAGGCCGCAACCGCGTTCCGGTTGGAGAGGCCGCGCGAGACCCGCGCGGCCTTTCCTGTTCCTGGCTGGTCCCTATGCAGCCGGCGGAAGCGCCGACGGGGCCGGGTTGGCAGCCGGATCCTGCCGCAACCGTTCGAGGAGCGCGAGCGATGGCCGGCCGTCGACCGGGAGGCCGAGTGCCTGCTGGGCCTCGGTGATGGCTGCGCGCGTCGCCGCGCCGACGATGCCGTCAATGCCTCGCGGGTCGAAGCCGAGGCGTCCGAGCAGAGTCTGCAATTCGACGACCTCCGCGACGGTGAGGTCCGTCACGCCGGACAGCTCCGCTGCCGGGGGACCCGGCGCCGGTGGAACGGCAGGACTGACCTGAGCGAGTGCGGGACCGCCCGCAGTCGCCAACGCGAGCAGAACGGCCGCTGCCCCGAAGTGAGCGAACTTCATTCACGCCTCCAGTCTGGCTTGGGAGCCCCACCGCCCCGTGCCAATCAGGACGCCGGACTGTTGTGGACGCGTATGCGGATTTCGATATGCCGCCGATATGCGGGTCATGAGCCCGCCGAAGGGCCCGGCCTTTCGCCGTTTGCAGCCGCGATGGCGCGCACCGGCACGGCCGCTCCGATGCGTCATCGCTTCGGTGGAAAGGTCCGGTTCCGCTTGCCTTTGACGCCGGGACACGCCACGGTCAGGCCCGTTTCCCAGCCGGCCTTCGGCCACGAGACCCAGCCGACATGCGCGTCACGCTCGAGCGTTCGAACCTCCTGAAGGCTCTCAACCACGTCCACCGCGTGGTCGAGCGGCGGAACACGATCCCGATCCTCGCGAACGTCCTTCTCAAGAGCGACGGCTCCACCCTCCGGCTCAAGGCGACGGACCTCGACCTCGAAGTCGTCGAGACGGTCGCCGCCGAGGTCTCGCGCGCCGGCGGCACGACGGTGCCGGCGCACATGCTCTACGACATCGTGCGGAAGCTGCCGGAAGGCTCGGAGGTGTCGCTCGAGGCGCAGACCGACGGGCGCACGCTCGCGGTCCGCTCCGGCCGCTCCGAATTCTCGCTCCAGATGCTGCCCGAAGTCGATTTCCCCGACCTCAATGCCGGCGAGTTCCGCGTTGCCTTCACGGTGACGAGCGGGCAGCTCCGCGATCTCATCGAGCGGACGCAGTTCGCGATCTCGACCGAGGAGACGCGCTACTACCTCAACGGCATCTACCTCCACCTCGTGACGGTCGGGGAGACGAAAATGCTCCGCGCGGTCGCGACGGACGGCCACCGCCTCGCCCAGGCGCAGATCCCGGCGCCGGAGGGGCTCGCCTCGATGCCCGGCATCATCGTGCCGCGGAAGACGGTGGGCGAGGTCCAGAAACTCGTCGACAGCGGCGACGCGCCGGTGCGGGTGGAGGTGTCGGAGACGAAGATCCGCCTCACCTTCGACGGCATCGTGCTGACCTCGAAGCTGATCGACGGCACCTTCCCGGACTATGCCAAGGTGATTCCGAAGAACAACGACAAGGTGCTGAAGGTCGGCCGCGGCGAGTTCTCCGAAGCCGTCGACCGCGTCTCGACCATCGCGTCCGAGCGGGGTCGCGCGGTAAAACTGGCGCTCGGCGAGGGGCGGCTGGTGCTGTCGGTCAACAACCCGGACTCCGGTAGCGCCACCGAGGAGATCGGCGTCGATTTCTCCGCCGATCCGATCGAGATCGGCTTCAACGCGAAATACCTCCTCGACATCGGCGCCCAGCTCCGCAGCGACACCGCGGTGTTCAAGCTGGCCGACGCCGGCTCGCCGACGCTGATCCAGGACGACGGCGACGCGAGCGCGCTGTTCGTGCTGATGCCGATGCGGGTCTAGGCTTCCGCCCCGTCGCGCCGTTTCCCTTCACCCCCGGCCCGTTCAGCAGAGGCAAAGCGATTTCGGGAGGGGGTCAGCCCCTCGACCGCTGCATCAACTGCGAGGCAGTACCCCCTCCGAGACGCTGGAAACCGCCCCGAGTTTTCCATTGCGTACCGACGCTGTACCGTCTCAGGCTAGCAGGGCCGCGCGGCGAGTTTGATCCGCAACTGCCCCACGGTGACGGTCGATGCCGCCGGCGCGTCGCCGGTGAGGAGGACGCTGGCGTTCAGCCGGACGATGCCGGCGCCGCCGCAGGCGGACCACTGGCGATCGGCCGGCGACACCACCGATGCGCCGACGAAGGGTCCGCTGAGCGGCCCCGCGATCGCGCGGGTGAGCGGCGGCGCCTGCTGGCCGGCGAGGAAGGCTTCGACGGAGACCGTCGCGGTCGTTCCGCCGGCAATCGAGGCGTCGAGGCGGTAGCCGGCGCCGACGACCGCGATGCTCCAGCCATCGGGCACGTCGACGGGGATTGCGAGCGTGCAGGTGGCGCGCGCCATCGGGCTCGCCGCGGTCGTTTCGGCCACGAAACCGTCGATGACGACGAGGGGGTTGAGCGCCGTGCCGGTGATGGTCGCCGTCGTGCCGGAGCGGCACGCGGTGCCGCCGAGCGTCGGCTCGCCGAACGTTTGAGCGTGGGCCGATGTCGCGGCGGCGACGGCGAAGGCGAGGAGGACCAGGCGTTTCATGGCGGAAGGCGTAGCGTGGAATGTCGATGCAAATGCGGCGGAGCCGACAGGAGCATTCCATCGGATGGTGGAGCCCCTCACCCCATCGGCGTTTCCAAGAGCGCCCGGAAACGAGAAGGGCCGCCCCGAGGGCGGCCCTTCCATTGTCTGCCGCTGATCCGCGGCGTGACCTCAGGCGTAGAAACCGGCGGGCAAAGGGCCCGGAACGGCTCCTGCTAAACGCCACCCTCGATCGAGGCGAGCGTCCAGGTCACACGAGCCGCACGCGGCGAAAGACAATGAGACACTGGATCACCTCCTTTCAGTTGTTACCGGGACGCAAAGTATGGTGTCGGTCGACGCCAGCCGCAAGTCCCGGCCGGGAAACGGGCGCGTGAGCACCGCACGGCCGCGCACGGTCGTCGTCCGCGACCGGATGCAGGACGGCTATCGCTACGTCCCGACCGAGGCCGCCGGCCGGGGTTTCGACCCGGCGTTCACCCCCGAGCTCACGCCGAAGGAGATGCTCGAACTCGGCGTCTTCTGCGGAAAGTACATGACCGACTGCCGCGACGAGTTCCCCGCGGCGTGGTTCGCGGACGCAAAGCTCGCCGACGGGCGGGCCGACTGCCGCCTCAATCTCTTCGGCATCAAGGCGAGCCAGCCGCTTTCGGTCTGGCGCGCGAAGGGCTGGATCCACCCCGACGATCCGCGCGGCTGGTTCCAGTGGTACTGCCGCTACTACCTCGGCCGCCGCATGGACGACGACGCCCGCCAGATCGGCCGCTGGAAGGCGATCCGCCGCCACGTGCGCCAGGTGGAGGCGAACTGCGAGAAGGGCGACATCTTCTGCCGCCGCCGCCAGCGCCAGGCGCTGCTCCACTGGGCGTATGACAGCCGGAGAATATGACGGGCAGCTGGCCTCGGCCCGCCGGCGCCGCTTGCGGTCGACAAGGCATTTCGCCATATTGGCTCGGTGAGGATCGTTGCCGTCCTCGATGTCGCCGCACGCGACCTCGCTCGCCTTCCGGCCGATGTCCGGAGACGAATCGTCACCAAGCTCGACCAGTATGCGGCGACCGGCGCGGGCGACGTCACGCAGCTGAAGGGCGACATCGCGTTCCGCCTCCGCGTGGGAGACTGTCGCGTCGTCTTCGAGCAGACGGCGACGGCGATCACGGTTCTGGCCGTCGCCCATCGCCGCGACGTCTACCGGTAGGAGTGCGGGACATGAACAAGCCTCTTGCGATTACCACCCCCGGCGGCGAGGATCTCGTCATCCTGCCGCGTGCCGAATACGACGACCTTGTAGCGCGGGCCGGACGCACCGGCCGGCGCAACCCGTCTGCGACCATCGACGACCGGGAGGATGCGGCCCTCTCCGAACTCGCGCGCACCGCTCGGGCACGCGTCGCCGACGGACGATCGATCCGCCTTCCCCTCGATGTCTCCATGGCCATCGCCGATGGGACCGGGGCGCTCAAGGCCATCCGCCACTGGCGAGGGCTCACGCAGGCGGAACTCGCGGCCCGGAGCGGCACCGATCAAGGCATGATATCGGCGCTCGAGGCAGGCCGGAGGCGTGGCTCCAGCCCCGTCTGGCGGTCGATCGCCGCGGCCCTCGATGTGCCGATGGAAACGATCGTGCCGGAGCAGGCCGCCGCCGGCGGCGGGTAGGCGCGCACCACGCTCCTGCCGCAAGCCAGGGCGGCGCCGCCTCTGCGCGTGTGCTAGCATCGCCCCATTCGAGATCGGGGGCTTGCCGGACGCATGGCCAAACGACCGCCGACGTCCTGGCAGGCGACGCGGGAGGATCTCCTCCCCTATGTCCGCCGCCTCGTCGTCACCATCATCATCCTCGGCTTCGCGCTCCTCCTGTGGGAGCTGAAGGACGTCGTCCTCCTCGCTTTCGCGGCAGTGCTCGTCGCCGTGGCGCTCCTCTCGGTCACGGGCCTGGTCGAGCGGGCGACGCGGCTGCCGCACCGGGTCGCCCTCACCGTCGGCGGGGCGATCCTCTTCCTCGGCATCGGCGGGATCGCCTGGGCCTCGTGGCCGGCGTTCCAGGAGCAGCTCGCCAATCTCGTGACGCAGCTCACCCAGTCGCTCGACGAGATGCAGACGGTGTTCGGGATCACGCTGCCCTCGAACGCGCAGGAGATCGCCCAGGCGCTCTCGGCATTCGTCGACCGCATCTGGTCGGGCGTCCTCAGCATCGCGGGCGCGCTGGTCACGATCGTGACCACGCTCATCCTGGTGGTCTTTGCCGGCATCTACCTCGCGGTCGACCCACGAACGTACCGGAGCGGCCTCACCCTCCTCTTTCCCCGGAACTGGCATCCGGCCGTCGAGAAGGCGCTCGACGAGACCGGGCGCGGGCTGACGCTGTGGCTCCGGGCGCAACTGATGACGATGCTGGTCGTCGGCACGCTCGTCGGCCTCGGCACCTGGGCGATCGGCCTCCCCTCGCCGCTCGCGCTCGGCCTCATCGCCGGTCTCACCGAGTTCGTGCCGATCATCGGCCCGTTCGCCGGCGCGGTGCCGGCGGTGCTCGTCGCCTTCGGCATCGACGGCGCGACGCTGGCGTGGACGGTGGTTCTCTACGTTCTCGTGCAGCAGGCCGAGGCGAACCTCATCACGCCGCTGCTCCAGCGGCGGATCGTGTCGATCCCGCCGGTCGTCCTCCTCTTCTCCTTCGTCGCGCTCGGCGTCATCTTCGGCGCCACCGGCATCCTCGTCGCCGCGCCGCTCACGATCGCGCTCTACATCCTCGTCCGCGAGTTCTACGTCGGCCAGCTCCTCTCCGAGCAGGACGAACTCGGCCGCTCCGTGCTCGACGACCCCGGCGAGCCCGACGAGGCCGGACCGCCGGTCCCGCCGCCGCGCCGCCGCGCGGGCCCTGACGGGCAGCGGTCGGCCGGCCTTGTGGGGGACGCCGGGAGGGGACTTGCGCCCGGCACGGCCGAAATCGGCCGGGAGGCCGAAAGTCCCCACCCCGACCCTCCCCACAAGGGACCACAAGGGGAGGGAGAACGAGGGCCGAGACCAGTCCCCTCCTTCACACGCTCTTCCGCAGGACCGAATACCGGGTAGAAATGCGCCTCGATCGAAGGAGTCCGCCATGACGCTGCAGTTCGTGATCACCGCCTACGACGCCGAGCACACCCACGAACTGCGCGCAAAGCACCGCGACGAGCACCGCGCGCGGCTCCGCGCCGCGACCGGCTCGCCCGTGAAGGTGCTGACCGCCGGCCCGCTGATCAACCACGCCGACGAGCCGGTCGGCTCGCTGATCATCGTGGAAGCCGACAGCCACACCGACGTCGAACGCTTCGTCGCGGCCGACCCGTACGTCATCAACGGCATCTACGGCCGGACCGAGATCTTTGGCTTCAAGTGGACGATGGGCGCGCCGGGGCCCGCCTGAAGCGTAGTCGGTCGGGCCGGACCATGCTCGGCAGTCACGCAGCTCAGCCGGCCGCCGGGGCGTAGCTCGCGACGATCGCTTCGACGAGCGGCAGCACCGCAAGCATGTCGGCGGCGTTGACCACGAGGCCGACGAGGTCCCCGGTCGGCGTCTTGGCGCCGATCGCCCACGTATCCCCTTCCGCCGGCACGGAGACGCTGATCGCGTAGGCCGGCAGCGCAAAGGCGGTGAGCGGCTCGGGATCGCCCTGTGCCCCGTTGAACTGGGCGGCGACGGCGAGCGCGAGGCCGACCACCGAATCCGCCGGCGGCAACCCGAGTTCCCGGAGCACCGTCGCCGGGAAGAAGCCTACCGCGACCCCGCCCTCGGGCGCATCGGCGCCGCGCTGGACCACTGCCAGCATCTCGGCGTGGGTGCCGAGGAGGAGCGGGGATTCGACGAGGACGAGCCAGCCGTCGGGAGTGCCGACGCTCCAGCCGTCGCCCTCGAACCGTCCGGTCAGCTCCGGGGCCTGCGCCAATGCGGGGGCCGCGGTCGCAAGCGCGACACACGACGCGGCGATCATGCGAAGCAGCCTCGAGCGCATGCGGAGCCTCCCCGAACGGCGGACCGAGCCTATCCGGCAAACGGGCGGCTGCAAACCGGAAGCGTGTGACGGCCGGCGGCCGACGGGTCTCTGTCCCGCGCGGGCCGCCGCATCCTTTTCCGCCGCGACGCCGTAAGGTGCCGGCAGCGCCGGACCCCGAGCTCCATGACCTCTCCCGCCGACACGCCGCCAAGCGCCCCACCCGAGGCGGGCGTCGCGTCGCGTCGCGCCGTGGCGGGGTGGCTCCTGTTCGACTGGGCCACGCAGCCCTTCTACACGCTCGTCACCGCCTTCATCTTCGGCCCCTATTTCGTCGCCGAGATCGCGAGCGATCCCGTGGCGGGGCAGTCGGAATGGGGGCTCGGCGCGGGGATCGCGAGCCTCGTCATCGCCGTCCTCGCGCCGATCCTCGGTGCGGTGGCCGATGCCGGCGGACGGCGGAAGGCGTGGATCGCCGCGTTCTCGGCGATGCTCGTCGGCGGCGCGCTGCTCCTGTGGTTCGCAACGCCGGGGACGGCGCCGTTCGCCGTCCTCCTCGTCGCCGCGATCGCCACGATCGGCGTCGAGTTCGCCACCGTCTTCAACAACGCCATGATGCCGGACCTCGTGCCGGCGGATCGCCTTGGCCGGCTGTCCGGGACAGGCTGGGCGCTCGGCTATGTCGGCGGCCTCGTCGCGACCCTCATCGCGCTCGGCTTCCTCGTCGCCGATCCCGCCACGGGCGAGACGCTGTTCGGCCTTCCGCCGGTCTTCGGCCTCGATGCCGTCGAGCACGGCGGCGACCGCGCCTCGGGGCCGTTCTCGGCGCTCTGGTACGTTGTGTTCGCGCTGCCGCTGTTCCTGTTCACGCCCGACGTGCCGAAGCGGCTCACCGCGGGCGCCGCGATCCGGTCCGGCCTCCGCCAGCTTGCCGACACGCTCAGAAGCCTCCGCGACCACGCCCCCGTCGCGCGCTATCTCGTGGCGCACATGATCTACGCCGACGGCCTCGCCGCGCTCTTCGCCTTCGGCGGCATCTACGGCGTCGGCCTCTTCGGCTGGTCGAGCTTCGAGCTCGGCGTCTTCGGCATCATACTCACGATCACCGGTGGCGCGGGGGCGTTCCTCGGCGGCCGGCTCGACGACCGGTTCGGGCCGAAGCGGGTGATCCTGTGGTCGCTCGCCGTTCTCACCGTCGGCAGTGCCGGCGTCCTGTCGATCGACGGCGCGCATGTCCTCCTGTTCGTGCCGGTGGAGCCGGCGGCGGCCGGCGACGCCGCCTTCGGCAGCACAGGCGAGCGGCTCTACCTCCTCCTCGGCGCGGTGGTGGGCGCGGCGGCCGGGCCGCTCCAGTCCGCCAGCCGCTCGATGATGGTGCGCCTGTCGCCGCCCGAGCGGATCACCCAGCTTTTCGGCCTCCACGCGCTGTCGGGAAAGGTGACGAGCTTCTTCGCGACGCTCGGCGTCTCCGCCCTCACCGCGCTCGCCGGGAGCCAGCAGATCGGGCTGTCGCTCGTCCTCGTCTTCTTCGTTGCGGGTGGCATCATCCTCCTCGGCGTCCGCGACCGGGCGGGGTGACTTCCTCAGACTCCGGCGAAGAACGCCAGCACGAGGATCGCCACCGCGAGGGGCGCCGTGCGGGCGCGGAGGCCGGCGTACCGGGCAGGGAGTCGGACGCCGTCGGCCGACCAGACGTCCCACATGCCCTGCGCGGCGTGAAGGAAGGCGAGAACGAGCAGCGCCAGCCCGGCCGGGAGCAACGTCGCTCCGAAGCCCGCGAGCCCCATCGCCGCGGCGAGGATGGCGAGGCGCGGCTCGCCGGCGAGGCCGCGGGCGAAGCGAACCCCGGCAAGGAAGGCGAGGAGAAGCGCCGCGAGCGTGGTCAGCGCATCGACGGCGCGGGGATTCTCGATGTCCCCCGCGAAGGTGAGAGCAGCGAGAACCGCCATGCCGAGAAGGATGGAATGGAGCGCAAGCGCCGGCGCCGCCGGCGCGTCGCCGATCAGCGCCCGGACAGCGGACGAACGGCCGGGCCGCCGCGCCATGAAACCTCCCGCCTGGACTGGGGCATGATCCGTTGAAGCCGGATCATGCTCGTCGCCTCATTCCTCGAAGGAGCATGATCTTTTTCGAAGAACCGGCAGCCGCTTCTTCGGATCATGCTCTAATCGCGCCGGAAAACGATGCCGCCGAGCCAGCCGATCGATGCGGCCATCAGGATCACGGCGAGGGCGTAGAGCCAAGCGTTGTCGTGCGCCGCGTCGAACACGAACTGCTCGGCGCCCGTCTTCGAGATCGGAAGACCGAGCGTCGATTCCGCCTCGAGCGCGCCGTCGCGGAAGAGGAGGGTGCGGACGGTGTAGGCGCCGACCGGAACGTCCGCGGGCAGCGTGAACGTGGTGCGGAAGAGGCCGTCGCCGATCCAATCCACCGCGCCGGCCTCCTCGACATAGTGCCCCGCCTCGCCGCGGAGCCGGATCACGGCCTGGCGGAACCCGGTCGCCGCAGGTCCCGCGGCGAGCGTCGGACCGAGGGTCATGTGCTCGACGCCGAGGCCAAGCGCGCCCAGCGCCTCGCGGGCGGCGATGTCCGGAAGCGGTGCCGTCGAATGGGCGGCATAGAACTCGGGCGCCGTGGTGAAGGTCGTCTCGGCGCGGTTGATCCAGAGCCCGACCACGGGGTCTTTGCGCCGGACGACGATCGCCTTCCGCGGCCCTTCGAGCACGACCGCGATGTCGTAGCCGGACGCCGCGACGGCATCCTCCACCGCACCGAACACGGTGATCGTGGTGCCGGTGAAGGTCGAGGCGATCCGTATCTCGTCGGCGGAGAGGGCGACCACCAGCGTCTCGGCCGACGCTGCCGGCGCGGCGAGCGCGAGAGCGAGGGACAGGCCGAGTGCCCGCCTCACGCCTCGACCTCCTCGATCGAATAGCGTTCGGTTGGCGGGGTCACGAGGTCGACGAGGAAGCGCGTCGCGACCGCAAGGACGAGGACGGCGAGGAGCGCGCGGAGTGTCTCGCCGCGGAGCTGCACCGCCCAGCGCGCGCCGAACTGCGCCCCGATCACGCTGCCCACCATGAGGATCAGCGCGAGGATGGCGTCGACGGAATGGTTCGTCACCGCATGGAGGAGCGTCGTCGCGGTCATCGTGCCGAGGATCTGGGCGAGCGACGTGCCGATGACCATGCCGGTCGGGACGCGAAACAGGTAGATCAGCGCCGGCACCACGATGAACCCGCCGCCGACGCCGAGGAGCGCACCGAGAATGCCGACGCCGAAGCCGAGCGCCACGACCGGGATGATGCTGATATTGAGCTGCGAGCGGCGAAACCGCGTCTGCCACGGCAGGCGGCGGAGGAGCGTCCGGTCGCGGATCGGGCGGAGCGGCGTCGGCTGGCCGCGGCGCGTCCGGACGATCGTGCGGACCGATTCCAGCAGCATCAGCCCGCCGACGATGCCGAGGAAGACGACGTAGGCGACGGAGATGAAGAGGTCGAGGTGGCCGCTCGCCTCGAGCACGTTGAAGAGCGCGACGCCAGCGGCCGAGCCGAAGATGCCGCCGACGACGAGGACGCCGGCGAGCTTCAGATCGACCTGTTTTCGCCGCCAGTAGGTCATGGCAGCCGAGGACGACGATGCCACCACCTGGGCGGCGCCCGTTCCGACCGCCACCGACGTCGGAATGCCGGTGAAGATGAGGAGCGGCGTCAGCAGGAAACCCCCGCCGACGCCGAGGAGACCCGACACGAACCCGATCGCCGCGCCGATCCCGATCATCAGGAGGACGTTCACGGAGAGCTCGGCGATGGGCAGATAGAGCTGCACGTCCGTATCGGCGCCTCGGGGTACGGCGCCGTCGTCGCGGTGCCGTACCGGTGTCGGATGGTCGGCCGGCGCCGGCGTTCGCCCGCGGCGGCGCGCCGGCTAGGCCCTGACGCCGAGCGCGGTCAGCACCATGGGGTCGATCTCGCCGGTGGCAACGGCGCCGATCGTCGCCTGGAAGGCGCGGATGGCGTCGCGCGTCCGCGGACCCATGGCGCCATCGGCGGGGCCGGCATCGAAGCCGCGGGCGTTGAGCGCCGCCTGGATCGTCCGCACCAGCGTCTGCGTATCGAGCGCTGCGGCGGAATCCCAGCCGCCCTGCGGCACGGGCACCGTATTCGCGGCGGCATCGGGCGGCGTCATCGTCCAGGCCGCGGCGGTGGCGCGGGCGGCGGCGAGCTGGTCGGCGTCGAGGGCGTTGGCGACCTCGTCGCGCCGGCCGCCGGCGTCGAGGTCACCCTGGGCGGCGGCGGCGGCGAACCAGATGTAGGACTGGACGAGGTCCTGCGTCACGCCGATGCCGCGGGCGTAGATGACGCCGAGATTGTACTGGCTGTCGCGCACGCCGTGCTCGGCGGCGGCGGTGAACCAGGAGATCGCGCCGGAGAAATCCGGCGTCCCGGCGATGCCCTGGCTGAGGAGAACGCCGAGATTGTGCATCGATTGCACGTTGCCGGCCTCTGACGCCGCGAGATACCAGCGCTGCGCCTCCGTCCGGCTCTCTTCGACGCCGACCCCGCCCTCATACATCGTGCCGAGACGGTACTGCGCCACGGCGAGGCCGCGCTCAGCGGCGCGCTCGAACCACAGCGCCGCCTCGGCGCTGTCGCGGTCGACGCCGCGGCCTTCGGCATAGCGCGCCCCGACTTCGTAGAGCGCCGCCGGATCGCCTTCGGCGGCGGCCTGGCGCAGCCGCATCGAGCCGACCGCCTCGGGCGGCATCGGTTCGACGAGCGCGGCTTCCACCGGCGCCGCCGGGGCTTCGGCGGCGACGGGCGGGGCGCCGGCCTC
>JADLGL010000094.1 GCA_020849325.1 Bauldia sp.
CGTCCGACCTCGACTTCAACTGGCGGCCGGGGATCGAAGCGCGAGTCGGGCTGATCCTGCCGGGCGGCTTTGGTTTCGAGGCCCGCGGCATGTGGGTTGCCGAGATGTCGGCGGAATTCGTAACCGAACCCGACGACGACGTCATCGTCAACACCAACCCGGGTACCGAGCTCGCGTCGGTCATCCTGGCGGCGGCGTTCGGGGAGACCCGGCTGTGGAGCGTCGACGCCAATGCGACGTTCGCCCTGGGCGGCGGGTTCCAGCTGTTCGGCGGCGTGGCAGTGGTGCGGCTCCAGGATGAGCTCATCCTCCTGTTGGCCAACGACCCCGGCCTCGGCGGTGCCACGTGGCTGGTGACGAACCGGATGATCGGCCCGCAGATCGGCGCCAGGATGAAGACGGGCGACGGCCAGCACGGCGTGTTCTTCGCTGCCGAGGGCCGGGTCGGGTTCCTCCTCGATCGCGTCGAAAGCGTCATGGCGGGCGATTTCACCGTGTTCGGCGGAGGCGAGATCGATGGCGCCGCCATCGCTACCGCCCGCTCGCTGATGCTCGCCGGGAACGCGAATATCGGCTTCCATTTCTCCGAGACCTTTGCCGTCCATGTCGGATACCAGGCCATGTGGCTCGGCAATGTCGCGCTCGCCACTGGTCAGGTGGGAACGACCGGCCCGCTCGATGTCCCCGGCACGGTCGCGATGGACGTGGCCACCGGCCGCTTCCTCGCCCACGGCGTCCGGCTCGGCATCGACCTGACCTTCTAGGCGGAGACGGATTCGCGGCCCGCAGGCGCGGTGGGCCGCTCGCCGCCGTTCCGGTTTGACACCGCGCAATGCCCTTGATCCATCGCCCGTGCGATCGGTGCTGGGGTTGCGGGCGAGGACGAATGCGGCACATTCCACTGGCGATCATCCTTTTCGCGGGCGCGGGGCTTTCTGGCTGCGGCGGCGACGATCCGGCCGCGCGTGGCGAAGCGATCGTCATCGCGAACTGCTCGGCCTGTCACGCAACGGGCGCGAGCGGCGACAGCCCGCGGGCCGGTGCTCCGCCGTTCCGTGAACTGGCCCAGCACTACCCGCTCGTCTACCTCGAAGAGGCGCTCGCCGAGGGGATCATGACGGGGCACAACGAGATGCCGCAGTTCGTCTTCGACCCCGACGAGATCGCCGACGTCATCGCCTACCTCGCCTCGATCCAGGTAGGCACGCCCGCACCGGCGGCGCCGTGAGCGTGGAAAAGGCGGGCTCGCGGTGTTTACCTTTGCGCCGCCCGCGCGCGGTGTTGTAAACACCGCGCGGGCTGCGCGACCGGCGCCGCCGGCACACTTCCGGGCGGACCTCCAAACTATGCCGAATGTCGTCGTCGTCGGATCGCAATGGGGCGACGAGGGCAAGGGCAAGATCGTCGACTGGCTCTCGGAGCGGTCGGACGTGGTCGTCCGCTTCCAGGGCGGGCACAATGCCGGCCATACGCTCGTCGTCGGCAACCAGACGTTCAAGCTGAGCCTCCTCCCGTCCGGCGTCGTCCGCGGCGGAAAAATGTCGATGATCGGCAATGGCGTCGTCATCGACCCGCATGCGCTGCTGGCCGAGATCGACCGGCTCGGCGAGCAGGGCGTAAGGGTGACGCCCGAGAATCTCCGTATCGCCGACAATGCGACGCTGATCCTGTCGCTCCACCGCGACCTCGATGCGCTGCGCGAGAACGCGGCGGCGGCGACGGGCACGGCGATCGGCACGACGCGCCGCGGCATCGGCCCGGCCTATGAGGACAAGGTCGGCCGGCGCGCGATCCGGCTGATCGACCTCGCCGAGATGGACACGATCGGCAAGAAGATCGACCGCCTCCTCGCCCACCACAATCCGCTGCGCGCCGGCCTCGGCCAGGCGCCGATCAACCCGCAGGCGGTGCACGACGAACTCGCCGCGGTGGCCGACCGCGTGGTGCCGTATGCCGACGCGGTGTGGCGGCTCCTCGACACCGAGCGGAAGGCCGGGAAGCGCATCCTGTTCGAGGGCGCGCAGGGGGCGCTCCTCGACATCGACCACGGCACCTATCCGTTCGTGACCTCGTCGAACACGGTTTCCGGTCAGGCGGCGGCGGGCACCGGCATCGGGCCGAACTCGGTCGGCTACGTCCTCGGCATCACCAAGGCGTACACGACGCGCGTCGGCGAGGGGCCGTTCCCGACCGAGCAGAAGAACGAGATCGGCGAGCGGCTCGGCCGCGTCGGCCACGAGTTCGGCACCGTGACCGGACGGAAGCGCCGCTGCGGCTGGTTCGATGCGGTGCTCGTCCGCCAGATGGTGCGGATCGCCGGCATCGACGGCATCGCGCTGACCAAGCTCGACGTTCTCGACGGCCTCGACGAAATCAGGATCTGCACCGGCTACCGTCTCGGGGGAGAGACACTCGACCATTTTCCTGCCTCACGTTCGGCGCAGGAGCGGGTGGAGCCGATCTACGAGACGATGCCGG
This sequence comes from Bauldia sp., assembly GCA_020849325.1. Classification (GTDB taxonomy): domain Bacteria; phylum Pseudomonadota; class Alphaproteobacteria; order Rhizobiales; family Kaistiaceae; genus JADLGL01. The sequence continues at coordinate 2,479 of JADLGL010000094.1, forward strand.
GATGGAAGGAAACCACGCGCGGCGCACGGAGCTGGAAGCAGCTCCCCGCCGAAGCGGTGAAATATGTGCGTTTCGTGGAAGAACTGATCGAGGCGCCCGTGGCGCTCCTTTCGACAAGCCCGGAACGCGACGATACGATTCTGGTGCAGGACCCCTTCGCGGGGCGGTGAGCGATTCGGGCGGCTGGGCCGCGAAGCTGTGGTGGTGAGATGGCGGAATACTACGCACTGCTGACGAGGGCCGTGGGCCGCCTGCAGCCCAACACCGAGGGGTCGCGCCGCGAGGTCTACGTCAAGGCCCGGAACGCCCTGATCCAGCAGTTGAAGGCCATCCAGCCGCCGCTGTCGCCATCGGAGATCTCGAAGCAGCGCCTCGAGCTCGAGGAAGCCATCCGCAAGGTCGAGCGCGAGATGGCCGGCGGCGCCTCGCCCGCCGGCGAGGCCGACATCTCGCGGAGCGCCGCGCGGGCGATGGAGGAAGCGCTCGCCGGCACGCCCGAGCCCGCGCCGCCGCCCCCGCGCCCCGTCGCGGCGCCCCGGCCGCAGCCGGTTGCACCGCCGCCCGCCCCGCCGCCGTCCGCGCCAGAGCCGGTCTACGCCGCCGAGCCGGAGCCGCTGCCGCGCCCCGTTCCGCCCACGCCGGTCCGCGTCCCCGAGCCGGTCGTTGCCGCGGCCCCGGTCGCGCGCGCCGACGGCCCGCGCGAGATGCCGGCGCCGCGATCGCTCCGCGACGCCATCCGCCCCGCTGCGCCCGTACGGGCGGCGCCCGCCGACGAAGACGCCTTCGGCGCCGCGCCCGCGGCCCAGCCGTCCGTGACCCGCACGGTCGTCACCCGTTCGCCGGCGCGCCAGCCCGGCCAGCCGCGCCCGGTGCCCTACCGGTCGGCCAATGCCGATCTCGCCGACGGTCCGGTCGCGGGCGGCCTCAGCGACGCGGTCGCCGCCGATCTCGCCGAGGGTGGCCGCCTGTCACGCTCCGAGCGGAAACAGCAGCGCCGCGATGCCGCCGCGGCGGACGCGCCGGCGAAGCCGAAGCGCGGCATCGTCGGGCGCCTCGTCGTCTATCTGATCATCCTCGTCATCCTCGGCGGCATCGGATACGCGGCGTACTACTTCCGCGACGACATCCGCGACCTCATCGGTGGCGACCAGACGGCCGTGGAGACCACCACGCCGCCCGCGACCACCACCACGACCGCAACCAACACGGTTGCCGCGACCACGCCCACGACGGGGAACGACGTCCGCGTCGTTGGCCCGCAGCCGGCGGACGCGGGCGCCACGCTGGTCAACCCGGTCGGCGTCGCCGCCGACACCGGCCCGACGCAGGCGATCCTCTATGAGGAGGGCGCCGCGGGCGACACCACGCCGGTGCTCGATGCCACGATCGCCTGGCGCATCGTCAACGATCCGGCCGGGCCGATCATCGCGGCGACGATCGAGGTGCCGGACCGGCACATGTCGATCGCCTTCTCCATCCAGGAGAACCACAACGCCGCGCTCGCGTTCAGCCACGAGATCGATTTCCTCGTGACGATCGACCCGAACTACACGCACCCCGCTGGCGGCGTCGAATCGATCTCGCAGCTCGCGGTGAAGACCAGCGAGGACGCCATCGGCGAGCCGCTCGTCGGCGTGTCGCAGTCGCTGCCGCCCGACTTCTTCTGGATCGAGCTCGACCCGACCGCCGAGAGCCAGAACCTCAACCGGCTCCGCAGCCGCGAATGGTTCGACCTCGGCATAGTCTACGCCAACGGCCAGCGCGCGATCCTGACCTTCCAGAAGGGTCTCGACGGCCAGCAGGTCTTCCAGGAAGCGCTCGCCGCCTGGGCGGCGAACTAGACCAAGGACGCGCCCTCGGCGGGCGCTGGAAGTGCGCTTCGCCTCTCCCCCGCCGGACGGGGAGAGGGCTCCGGCCCTTGCCAGCGCAGCGAGTCAGGGGCGGAGGGCAAGGGGTCTCACCCCTGTCGGACCGCGTGGCCCCTTACCCTTCCTCGCTACGTTCGCCTTCGGCTCACCAAGCTCGGAAGCTCTCCCCGCCGGCGTCGCCCGGCGGGGCGAGGGGATGGTGTGGCGCGCCGGTCGCGCAGCGAGAGCATGATCCGTCGAAGTCGGATCAATGCTCGTCGCCTTATTCCTTGATGGAGCATGATCTTTTTCGAAGAGCCGGCAGCCGCTTCTTCGGATCACGCTCGAGCGGCAGGTTTCAGGGCGTGGCGCCGGCGGCGGCGATGAGTTCGGTGGCGGCGGCGGTCATCAGCTGGTTGTGCTCGTCGTGGACGCGGAGGTCCGCGGCGTCGAGGGCGGCCAGTTCGTCGAGGAGCGCGGTGTAGCCGGCGTCGGCCGCCGGGTCGGCGAAGCGGGCGCGGGCGGCGGCCTCGTCGAACGTGTAGGCGCCGGCGCGCGCCTCGAGATAGGCGAGCATCCGGTCCTGCACGTCGATGCGGGCGACGGCGATGACGGCGAGTTCCTCGTAGAGCGGCCGCTGGGCCTCGATGCGGCGCAGCACCGCGTCGACGAAGAGGAGGCGGGCGCTGTCCGGCAGGCCGGTAGTGTCGACCGGCGACAGCGCCAGCTGCGGGACGATCAGTTCCGGCATGCGGCCGTTCTCGTCCTCGACCTGCGGCGAGATGAGGACGACCTCCTCGTCGAGATAGCGGGTGATCTCGGCGCTGGCGGCGGCCGCGGCGGCGCGGAGTTCGGGTATCGCGGCCCGCGCGGCGGCGAGCGTCGCGGGATCGGTGACGAGCGGCGTCGCGAAGACGCTGCCGATGCCGGGCGTCGCGCCGCCGCCGCCCGGCGAGAGTTTCACGTCGATCGCCTGGTCGGTCTGCGTGGCGATGAAATAGACGTCGCGGACATGCTGGGCGGTCTCGGTCCGGCTCGCCTGGATGGTCCGGAACAGCGCGTCGGGGCCTGCGGCGTCGATCTCGGCGCGGAACGTGCGGTAGTCGCGCGTCGCCATGATCTGGTTGAACGAGAAGGCGATCACGCCGACCGCGGTGAGGAGGACGACGATCGGGAAGCCGCGCGGCTTCGCGTTGAACAGCGAAGCCCCGAGGACGACGAGGATCGACAGCGCGCCGAGGATGACGATGGCGCGCACGAGCAGCGTGATGAACCCGCCCAGCGACGGGTAGGTGTAGATCGTCAGCGCGACGATCACGACGCCCAGGATCAGGAGCGCGATACGGGTCAGTCTCGACAGCTGCGGCATGCTCTTTCCTCGCCCGGCCGCGAAAGAGCAGCGCCCGCGGCCTTTGTCAAAGCCGCATCGAGCCGCGCCTCAGACGCCCGGCGGGGGCTGCGGGCGGAAGAAGTCGATCAGGAAGCCGGCCGTCTGGAAGATGGCGAAGAGGAGCGCCATGCCGGCAAGGTCGGTACCGTCGAGCGCAATCGCGCTCGCCGCGATCGCGATGAGGAGCGCCCCGACATGGGAGATGAACAGGCGGCTCAGCCATGACATCTGCCGCGCGAACAGCCAGAGAATCAGGCGGATCGCCGGAGTCAGGAGGAACCAGGCGAAGACGAGGACGGCGGCTGTCGGGAACGTCATTGCGGCGGTGCTCCGGGCGATTGCCGGGAGACACTAGCAGAGATTGCGCCGGTCCTGCCGCAGTTCCGATGCGCGGCGGATCAGTCTCCGCCGCCACCACCGCCGCCGCCTCCATCACCGCCGCCACCGCCGCTGTCGCCGCCGCCGGAGCCGTCGGAGTGGCCGTGATCGTGGCTGCCGTGCCCGTCGCCGTGGTGGTGGCCGGGATGGCTGCCGTGGCCGTGGCCGGCGTCGTGGGGGCGACCGTCGCCGGGGCCGTTCCGGTCATGGCCGGCGCGATGCCCGGAACCCGTTGCCGCCGCGGCGCCGTGGGTCGAATCGAAATAGGCGCTGCCGCGGTCGATGCGGCGGCGCCGGCGCTTTCGGCCGAAGAGGGTTGCGAACAGCCCCATGCCGGCAGAATGGCGCAACGCCGGGATCGGTGCCATGCCGGCCGCGCGGCTCTCACCCCAGAAAGAATAAAGGCGCCGGTGGGCCGAAGCCGGACCGGCGCCTTTGCTCTTCCTGCGGGGGGTGTGCCCGGAGAGGCCGTGATTCGTGAGAAGCCCGGCCCGCCGAGCCCGCGGGTAAACGATCTGTGAACTGATCCGGCCGCCGCTGTCCATGAGAACGGACCGCGACGCCCGGTCCTTTTCCACATTGTTGGCGCTTGCGGCACGCCCGCCACAGCCGGCGGAACGCCCGTCAATCGTCGCGGAGGCGGAGGTCGCGCGGCCAGCCTGCACCCACCAGTTTGCACTGTACCAGCGTGCAATTCTCGATGGTGGTGGGGCTGCTTCCCTCGTGCAGTTCGAGGATGCAGCCGTCGAAGCTGCAGCCTTTCCAGATCGCACCGGTCAGGTCGATGCAGTCATCGACGTAGATAACCCCTTCATGGCGTGGGGAAGCGACCATGAATCCAATGTAGGGGACTGCCGCGTGCTGACAAGCGCGGATATCGGACCGGATCGCGTCAGGCGGCGACGCCGGTGCGGCGGGTGAGCGCAGCCATCACGCGCGCTTCGAAGCCGCCGGGAGCGGCGGCGGCCGCGGCGAGCGCCGGGCCGTCCCAGGCTTCGGCGATCCCGCCGTCGGCGAGGAAGACCGCGCGGGTGCAGACCGTCGGAATGGTCTCGACGACGTGGGTCGACAGGACGATGCCGTGGCGGCCGGTTGCGGCGAGGTCGGCCATCAGCCGCTTCATGCGGAAGGCAGCCACCGGGTCGAGGCCGTTCAGCGATTCGTCGAAGACGAGGAGCGGCGGCGCGCCGAGGAGGGACGCGAGGATGGCGACCTTCATCCGCGTCCCCAGCGAATAGGTGGCGATGGCGCGCGGCAGGAAGCGCTCGATCGCAAGGAGCGCCGGCAGGTCGGGCGCCGGCCACGCATCGGGCGCGCAGCGGCGGATGGAGGCGACGAGGTCGAGATACTGGAGGCCGGTGAGCGGGGTCGGCACGTCGCCGACGTCCACGGCGAGACCGAGACGCGCCTTGGCGGCCTCCGGCGCCTTCGTCATGTCGATGCCGTCGACCGCGACGCTGCCGGCGAGGAGCGGCAGCTGGCCGGTGAAGGCTTTCACCAGGGTCGACTTGCCCGAGCCATTGGCGCCGAGGAGGCCGAGGATCTCGCCGCGGCGGAGCGTCAGGTCGATGCCGCTGACGACGGACCGCCCGCCATAGCCCGCGGCGACGGCGCGGAGCTCGAGGAGCGCAGCGGGAACGGGATCAGCCATGGCGATAGCTCCGCCGGATCCGGAACCAGAGGAAAACGAGGAGCGCGACGAGGCCGAGGAGGACGGTGCGGCCATATTCGAGCGATTCGTATGCCGCCAGCGCGAGCGCGGCGACGAAGGCGAGCGCGGCGAGCTTCGGCGCCGCGGCGAAGAACGCCGCGAACACGGCATAGACCGCGTTGAGAAGGAGGAGCCCGAGCGCGCCGGCGACCGGCGCCTGCCACGCCGCCGGCTCAGCGGCGTAGGCGGGAATGGCCGTGAGCGCGAAGAAGGCGGCCGAAAAGGCGAGCGGCAGGCGCATCAAGGCGAGCCAGGCCCGGCCGAAGCGGAGCGTGGACGCCCGGAGCACCGGCGATTGCAGCGGCCGGAACCGGACCGTGAGCATGAAGAGGCCGAGGCCGCCGAGGAGCCCGACGACCACGCCCGCGGACGCCGTCTGGCGAACGAAACTCGTGACCACGGCGCCGGTGCCGACGAGCGCGAGGGTCGCCCCGCCCAGAAGCCGCGCCGGCGTGAGGCGGGGGCGGCCGGCGGGGAGCGCCCACGCCCACGATCCGACCCAGGCGGGTCGGCGGCGGTCGAGGAGCGCGATGGCGCGCGAGGGCGCGGTTTCGTGGCCTGCCGTGTCGTCGCCGCGCCGGGATGCGGCGGGGGAGCGATTCACGCGGACGCGAACGGTGACCAAGAAGGCGGCTCCGGACAGCGCCGTGGCGGCGAGCCACCACAGGATTGCGAGCGGCCGGTCGACGAGGAGCGCGAACAGGAGGACGATCCCGCCGTCGAGCACGCTCAGCGGTGCGCCGAGGGCGTGAGCGGCGAGGCGGGCGGCGCTCCGCCGCAGCGCCGCGTCGACCGGCTGGGCCTTCGTGAAGGGCGCGTGGGCGCGCTCGATCGCGAGCCGGCCGAGGAACCAGCCGAGACCCGCGCCCGAGGCGAGCATCGTGCCGGGGACGGCGGCAAACCACACCCAGGCGGCGTCGCGGAGCGTGTCGGCGCGATGGATCGCGCCGACGATGAGAATGCCGAGGGCATAGGCCGCGAGCACGCCGCCGCCGACCGTCACCCACAGCCGGGTCGAGAGCCGCGTATCGCGGATCGACGCGCGGATCTCGGCGAGGAGGATCGTCAGGACGAAGCGGTGCGGCGACGGCATGGCGCTTCCATACACCGCCGCGGGCCCGGCTGGAATCGGCCGCCGGACACGCTTCCGGGACGGCCTATTGCTGCGTGACGATGAGGTGCACGGTCCAGTCGCGCTCCGGCTGGGGCAGTACGTCGACGAGAGTGAGGGTCAGGAGCATCACCTCGCAGAAATCGGCGTCGGTGGCGTCCGCCCGGTCGTTGGCCGCGGCGACGAGGGCTTCGGCGTTCGGCCGCGCCAGAACGGCAGCCTCGATCGCGGCGCGGTAGGTCTCGTTGGCGCGGCCGAGTTCGGTCTCGGTGAACGTCACCGCGGCCGGAACGTCGTTGATCTCGGCCAGGATCGCCCGGTAGCCGACGTCGAGATAGGCCGCGAGCGCCTCGCGCGGCAGCGTGTTCTGATATTCCGCCTGGAGTGCGCGGCTGCGTTCGTCGTTCGGATCGTCGGTCGTAATGATGTGACGGCAGGCGTCCGGTACGTTCCCGGCCACCCACGTGGCGAAGGCGGTGGCGGTCGCGAGATAGGCCGCCTCGTCCGTGAGCGGGAGACGCGCGATGCCGGCATCGAGGGCCTCCTCGGCAGCGACGCGGGCGATCAGGCCGGCATAGGCATCCGCGTCGGCCCCCGGGCCGCCCTCCGCGGCGAACAGCCAGGCGGCGAAAGCAGGGTCGCGGAACAGCTGGATGATCATGCCGGCATAGACTCCGACCCTCTCGTCGGCCACCGGCCCGAACCACACCGGCACCAGCGCCGCGGCGGCCGCCTTGTCGGCGGCGATCCCGGCGAGCAGTTCCGTCGCCGCCGCGCGTTCGTCCTGCGCCCAGGCCGCCGGCGTGAGCAGGGTGGAGGCAGCGAAGGCCCCCGCAAGGAGCGCCGATCCCAGTCGAAGCCGCATTTTGATGAACCTCCGGAAGATGCCGGGCGACCCTAGCACGACGCACCGCGCGCCGGCGCGCGACGCGGTGATCGGATCGTCGGTCCGGCACGAAGGTCCATCCGGCCGACTTGCCGCGGGAAGGGCGATCAGAGGTCGGTGATGAAGGCGGCGATCGCCCAGCTGCGCTGCGGCTCGGCGAGCGCGCCGAACGCCTCGTAGCGGATCAGGCCGCGCGTGCAGCGCGTCTCGTCCATGGTGGGCGGCGGGATGCAGATCGAGGCGATGGTGCAGGTGGCGCCGGGCGGCGGCAGGGGCGCTGCCTCGTCGAGCACCTCGGAGAGGGCGAGGCGGCCTTCGGTCAGCTCGGCCCGCGAGAAGGCGTGCCAGGGCGGCGCGTCCGACGTTTCGGCGATGATCGCCGCGGTGCGGTAGCGGAGGGTCGCGCGGAGTTCCTCCGGGCTGATCTGGGCGAAGTACTGCAGCTCGATGTCGCTGCCGTCGAGCACCGCCGCCGGGTTCTGCACCAGCGCCGCGCAGAGCGCCGGGTCGGTCGCGGCGAGCCAGAGCAGCACGTCGCGGATGTGATCGACGAAGGCGCTCAGCCCCGAGGGCGGCAGCCGCAGCGTGCCGTAGCGGTAGGCATCGGCGCGGGCGGTGGCGGCGAGATCGTCGATCGATTGCAGGATGACGGCGCGGTCGTACTCCTCGATGCGGGCGAGGAGATAGGACTGGAACTCGGGATCGGCGTAGATCGTGCTGGCGAAGGTCACGAGGAGCGCGGCGCTGTCGGCGGTGAAGCCGGCGTCGGTCGCGAGCATCGCCTCGACCGCGTTCTCGCTGTCGCCGATGACGCGGGCGAGGAGGCTGTTGAGCTCGGGGCGCGACACCGGCTGCGCGTCGGCGGCGCCCGCCGTCGCGGCAATGACTCCGAAACCGAGAATGAGGCGTCGAACGATCCGCCCTACGACCAAGCGTCCCTCCGCCTGCCGCACGACCATGAGGGGTTCCGCCGGCGGGACACCCCAACGCGCCCTTCTAGCACGGCGCCGGACGGCGACTACACGGAATCGTGTTCAGTACGGAGGAGTCTCTTGCGGCGGTAAACACAGGCGCCGGACCGGCGGCGCGTCGCCCAATGTTTCCGCGGCGTGGTCATCGGGCGGCGTGATAACAGCGATGCATGATCTGGCAGGATGTCCTCATCGGGTCGGCGCAGGCGATGCTTGCGATCGGCCTGATCCCGGCGGTGATCCACCACCACAAGCCGCCGCTCGCGACCGCCCTCACCACCGCGCTCGGGATGGGCGTGTTCGCGGTCGCCTTCGCGACGCTCGGCCTCTGGTGGTCGACGTCGATGTCGGCCGTGCAGCTCGTCCTGTGGCTGATCCTCGCCTGGCAGAAATGGCGGGCGGGTGCGGCGGCGGCCAGCCGGCACTGACGTTCGTCACGCCTCAGTTCAAGCGGATGGCGGTGCAGGATGCCGCGTCGAACTCCGTCCGGGTGATCGGCTCGCCGTCGGAATATTCGGCGACGAAGACGTAGGTTGCGCCGGTGGCGGCACCGGCCATGGCGCAGACCGTCGCCGGTGCCGGCTCGTAGACGCTGGCGGGAATGCGGGCGCCGCGCTCGACCGTCAGCACCAGCGTCAGCCGGTCGCCGTCGGCGGCGATGTTTTCGATCGCGACGCCGGCGGCGATGTCGAGCGGAAGGTAAGGCGAGATGATGCTCGCCACGCCCGTCAGATACATCGCGACCGGAATGCCCGGCGGGCGGGCGACAACGTCGCGCGGGGCGGTGAGGACGTTGCCGCCCAGAAGCGTCGCGTCGGGCGGAAACCACATGTCGTCCGACGGCGTATTGCGCGCCCGGCTGATGATCGCATCGGCGAACCCGGCCTCGCGATAGGGCTGGAAATAGTCGACGACGACGGACTGCTCGAGCCCGGTGGACTGCCCGCCGGCGAAGGAAGCGGCATGGAAGCCGAGTTCGCCCACCTGGCCGACGGTGCGGCTCGCGCCGCCGGCGAAGGCGATCGTGCAGGCGGAGTAGCAGGGGCCGAGGGCATAGGTATCGAGGCCGCGGTCCCGGATCAGCCGGAAGAGGGCCCCCGCCGGCGCCATCCGGCCGCCCTCGCTGGTGAGGTAGATCGTCCGGATGCCGGGATTGGCGTCGAGGGCGGCTTCGACGTCGCCGGCGACGCCGAAGCGGATGCCGCCGGTGAGGACGACGCCCGTGCCGTCCGGCACGACGGCGAGCGTGTAGGGCGGAATGAACGGATCGTCGCCGAATGCGATCGAGACGTTGTCGCGGATGCTGACGAAGCCGATGACGGCAAAGGCGATCGCCCAGGTGACGGCGAGGAACACGATCCAGACGCGCGCGATGACCGCCCAGACGAAGGTCCGCCCCTCGCGGCGGCGACGCCTGATGCTCGCCCCGGCCGAGCGCCACACCCCCACCGTCTGCCACACTGCGACCGCGACGCGGACGACCCAGATGACGATGCCGACGACGAGGAGGACGAGCCCGCTGTCGCTCCAGACGAACGGGCGCTGCACGAAGAGGAGAATGATGTTGAGGGCGAACGAGTAGAAGAAGACGTTGACCCAGACCGAGACGCCGAGCGGCAACTGGCCACGCCAGTGCCGGCGGATGTAGTTGCCGGTCGGCGCGGTTTCTGCGGCCGCGGGCGCGCTCGTGGCGTAGTGGCCGGAGGCGGGCGAGGCCGGCGCGGCGCCGGCCGCCGGAAACCCCGCCGGCGCGGGGCTCGCATCGACGACGTCGAAGCGAGCGGACGCACTGCCCCGCCGCGTCAGGTCGATGCCGCAGGATGGACAGGTCCGCTCGTCCTCGCCGATCGCCTCGCCGCAGTGCCAGCAGCGGAGGCGGGGCGGTTCGCCGAGGGGGAGGCCGTTCGCCGCGTCGAAGCCGGCGCGCGCCGGATCGACGGCCGCGAACACGACGCCGCAGCGATCGCAGGCCGGCGCTCCGCCGTCACGCAGCGCGAGCCCGCAATTCGGGCAGAAAAGGCGTGTCACGCGCGTTCCCCCTCGACCCGGCTTCCGACCGGGCGTTCCCCCGGAGGCGATGGAGCACCGGTTTCGCGCGTGCCGGTCAAGCCCGAACGCGCTTCATCGTGCGGCGTGCCGCGGTTGTGAAGGGTCAGTGGCCGGGACAGCCGTCAGCCGGATGGCGGGCGCTCGGGAAGCGAGACGGGGCGCCGGATCAGGCGGAAGATCGCGCGGCGCGACCGGCTCCAGTCCTCGATCTCACGGCCGCAGACCACGCAGTTGAACGCGTCGCGCCAGCGCACGACGGTCTGGTGTTCCTCACGCTCGTAGAGCGCGCCGCACTGGCAGCGAACCGTTTGCTTCATGACCGAGATATGGGGCGGCCGGCCGGGCGAGGGCAATGCCCGACGGCCCTTACGCCGCTCCGCAGGCAGAGCGCCGTCCGCTCAGGCCGGATCACGGCTCGCCCTTTTCCTTGATGGAGCATGATCTGTCGAAGAACCGGCGGCAACTGGTTCGGATCGCGCCCTATGGCTTGTTGAGCTCGTTTTCGATGACCGGGCCGGCGTCGTAGGTGACGAGAGGAGACGCGGCCGGAGCCGCTGCCGGGGCGGGTGCCGCGGCCGGCTCGGCGGCGGGGCGGGTGATGAGGACGAGCGCCGTCGCGGCGACGAGGCCGCCGGCGAGGACGTAGATCATCGGCCGGCCGGTCCAGATGCGCTGGAGCAGGCGGCGTCGCGGGACGACCACCGGATCGGCGATGCCGGTGTAGAAGGTGCCGTCGTCCCACGTGGCTTCGACGGGCTGCCAGTCGTCGTAGCCGGATGCGTTGCGCGCGGACATCGTCACGGCTCCTTTTGCCGGAGGCCTCCCTCTCGCTGGCTGGTGCCGATAAAGAGCGGCCGCCCGAAGACGGAGCGGCCGAGTCGAGGGAGGAGCCCAGGAAGGGGGGACGCTGGGCACGATCGACGCTGCGCCGGTTGTATTAAGAAAGAGTTAAACCCAAGCGCGACCGAACCCGATCGCGCCCTTCGCTCAGCGGCTTGCGGCAAGGGGAGCGGCGGTCGGGCCGGAGGCGGGACGTACCGTCTCGGGGTGCGGCAGCGGCTCGAGGCGGTAGCGGTCGAGCACCGCCGCGAGGAGCGTTTCTGTAATGGCGTCCTTCGCCGGGTCGGAGCGGATCAGCAGCTTCTCGCTGTATTCCCGCCGCGTGCCGCGCGGCACCATCGTGAGCGCAAGCGCGAGCGTGAGACGGAGGTCGGAGCGGATATCATGGGTCATAAGAACAAAATAGGAACAAATGTCCGTTCCTGTCAACCTGGCGGGAGAGCCGACGCGGCTGGATCGCGACGCGATCTGCATTCTTCGAACGTCCCCGTTGCAGCGGCCGGTTCGCGAGGGCCAGCCGCAGAGCCGGGCGCAATCAGGGCGGTCCGGGGAAGCGAAATCGGTGGCACGGACTGCCTCATTTCTACCCGGGCTCGTCCCGACCAAGAACGGCTTCCTTCGGCAGCCAGAGCAAGGCGTGGATGGTCGGACCAAGTCCGACCATGACGATTTCCGGTTGCGTGAGGCTCAGACGGCGAAGCACGCGAGCCAACGGGTGTCGACGCTATCGCGGCGCGCCGGGCGGAGGGCCGCCGAACCCGCCGCCGGGCGGTCCGCGCATGCCGCCGGCATTGGTGGAGATTGCCGTCGGATCGATGCCGACGATGAGGGCGGCGACGTACTGCGTCGCCTCCTGCGCCACGGTTGCGATCGACGCCGTTCCCGCCTGCTGGGCGATGCCGTCATTGGCATTGAGGACGTCGCGCGTCGTCGTCCGGGCGTAGGCGGGCACCGTCGCGTAGACGGTGTCGTTGAGCTCCTCGGGGAAGAAGATCTGGCCGGTGAGGACGTTGGTCTCGTCGAGGAAGACCTTGAAGTGGATGTGGGTCGTCCGGCCCTGGTACCAGCCGGGGTAGATCGAGGTGAAGTTCACGAGGCCGATCGCGTCGGTGAACTGCGTGCCGCGGAGGAAGGTCTCGCCCTCCGTGTCGACGCCGCCGGTCTGGTTGGCGTAGCCGGAGTAGAGGCCCGCGGCGTCGCAGTGCCAGATGTCGACCCGCGCGTTCTCGACCGGCTTGCAGGCGGCGTCCACCACCTGCATGCGGACGATCAGCGGCAGGCCTTCCCTGCCTTCGGTGATGTCGGCGCGGACGAGAGCCGGATCGAAGTAGTACGGCCCTTCGGTCACCTCAGGCACGAGGACGCAGACGTCCGCGCCCGGCAGGAGAAGGCTCGCATTGGCGTTCTGGGCGAAGAGGCGCTGCGGCAGCATCGTGCCGCCGGCGACGGTCACGGCGATCATCGTCAGCGCCTTGCGCCGGCTGAACGCCGCCCTGGTCTGGATTTCCATGGTTCCTGCTCCCGCGCCGCTCGGGCGCTCCGGTTTCGTCACCCGATCGGGCACGGCCACGACGTAGCCGCGGTCGCCGCCGGGAAAATGGCGAACGGGAACATAAGTGTAACATCCTGTATCAGCGGCCGGCTTTTCCTCGATACTGATGCGAGTTTCCGCGATGTCCGAACCGGCGCCCGCACCGGTCGGCCATTGCCGCCGCGCGCGGCCGGGATAGGGTCTCGCCCATGCCGCTGCAGATTCGCCGCATGTCGATCGACGATCTTCGTCGCGTGATCTCCTGGGCCGAGGACGAGGGGTGGAACCCCGGCAGGAAGGACGCCGAGCCCTTCTTCGCTACCGATCCGTCGGGGTTCTGGATGGGGTGGCTCGACGGCGAACCGATCGCTTCGATCTCGACGGTGTCCTATGGCGGCCGCTTCAGCTTCGTCGGCTTCTACATCTGCCGGCCGGAGTTTCGCGGCCAGGGCCACGGGCTCGCGCTGTGGCGCGCGGCGCTCGCCGGCATCGGCAGCCCCGTCGTCGGACTCGATGGCGTCGTGGCGCAGGTGCCGAACTACGGACGATCCGGCTTCTCGCTGGCGCACGGCAATCATCGCTTCACCGCCGAGCTCGATGCGCCGACGCCGCACGATCCGCGGCTGCGCTATGTCGATGCGGCGCTGATCCCCGCGATCGTCGCCTTCGACGCCGCCCACTTCCCGGCGCCGCGCGGGACATTCCTCCGCGGCTGGCTGCAGGGCGACGTCACGCGCTCGGCCTTCGCCCTCGTCGAGGACGGCAGGGTGACCGGCTACGGCGCGATCCGGGACGCTGTGACCGGGCGCCGGATCGGCCCGCTTTTCGCCTCGCGGCCGGCCGACGCCGACCTCCTGTTCCGCGCGCTCGTCGCCCTCGGCCGGCGCGGCCCGGTGTTCATCGACATGCCGGAACCGAACCGCGACGCCCGCGCGCTCGCCGACCGCTACGGCATGACGCCGATGTTCGAGACGGCCCGAATGTATCGCGGCCCGCAGCCCCGGCTGCCGCTCGGGCAGGTGTACGGGATTTCGACGCTGGAGTTGGGGTGAGGGGCGGCGTGGTGAGTAGTGAGTGGGTGAGTGGCGAGTAGCGAATAGATGGATCTGACTGCCCGAAGAGCGGAAGGCGCTCATTCGGTCGTACTACCCTGCTGCTATTCGCTACTCACTACTCACCATTCACTACTCACCACCCACCAGCTACAACGCCCACATCCACGGCACGAGGAACAGCGCCGCGGCGGTGCCGCCGTAGGCGAACTGCGCGGGGCGGTCCTTCGGGATGTAGGACGAGAGCTGGTGGAGGAGGAAGCCGGCGATGCCGCCGACGGCGAAGCCGGCGAAATGCGCGCCGATGTCGGTGTTTTCGCCGCCGATGCCCATGAAGGCGAGGAGCATCACCGCGGCGCCCAGCGGCGCCCAGCGGCGGAGCCCGGGACCCGTGACCGTCTGGCGCTGCCAGGCAAGGGCGGCGGCGATGGCGAGCGCGGCGAAGACGGCGGTCGAGGCGCCGATGGAGGTGTGGCTCGCGGTCCGGAAGGCGCTGGCGACGACGTTGCCGATGCCGCCCGCCAGCACGATCGACAGCCAGGCGAGGCCGGCGCCGAGCGTCTGGGAGACGACGAGGCCGAGGACGCTGCCGAAGACGACGTTGGAGAGGAGGTGGCCGAGATCGCCGTGGAGGCCGAGCGCGGTGAAGGCCCGCCACCATTCGCCGCCCATCAGGAGGCCGGCATTGGCGGCGCCGGCCTGGAACCAGTCGGCGCCGAACCAGCCCCGCTCCGCGGCCATCTGGACGAGGATGACGAGGGCGGCGGCGATGAGCGTGCCGTCGAGGATGCGGCTGAGCGTGAACGGCTGCGTCGCAGCCGGCTTCGGGTCGTTCTCCTCGGTGTAGGCGGTGAGCTCTTCCTCGGCGCGGTGGGCATCGCGCACCGGCACGAGAAGGCCGATGCCCCAGGGGCGGCGGATCAGCAGGCAGTTGATGCTCATGGCAATCAGCACGAGCGCGTGCTGCTCGGCGTCGAAACGCCGGTCGAAATGCCTGATCTCGGTCCAGCCCAGGTCGGAAGGCTCGAGCACGCCGACCATCCCCTCGGTTCGAGGCGCCCCCGCGCCGGATGGCACGTTACACGCCGGAAGCAAACAGATGGTGTCGTGAGCGCAACGCCGTAAGGGCGATCAACCCCTTGGGCGATCACGCTTCCGCGCTGTGGCAAGGCGGCAACAGGTCGGTCAGCGCACGACGTCGAAGATGAAGTCCTGGAAGATCGGGAACACCGGGCGCGGCCAGGGCATCGACATGAACACCTCGAACAGGACGATCGTGAAGGCGAACATGCCGATCGTGAAGATGAGGCACGCCCAGCCGAGCCGCCCGCCGAGCGCCACGAACACCGCCGGAACGATGAAGAGGAGCGCCGGTTCGAGGCCGATCAGGCCGGAGAGGAGGATGTAGCCGGCGACGAGCGACAGGACGAGCGTGCCGCGCGTCGCCGTCCGGAAACCCTGGCCGGCGAGGCCCGCCGGCGTCCGCGCCGCGGCGAAAGCCGAGGTGCCGATGACGGCGGCGAGAATCGCCAGCGACAGGCCGCCGACGATGGAGGGGCCGATCTTCGCGGACGTGCTCCACTCCCGCGACACCACGAGGAGGACGACGACGCAGAGCGCGGCGACGCCGGCGAACACCACGCTCGCGACATGGAAGGCGCGGGTCGGCCGCGTCGTCATGCCCTCGACCGAGATGGCGCGCTTCCGCTGCTGGCCGAACAGCGGACGCAGCAGCGCATAGGCGGCGATGAGGAGGATCACCATCACGCCGGGGCGCAGCAGCCATTTCCAGTCGTAGATCTGGATCGAGATGAACAGGTAGCGCTCGATGATCTCGCCGAGGATGAAGCCGAGGAGGAGCGGCGGGCGGGGCCAGTCGAGCGCCTTCATGACGAAGGCGATCGCGCCGACGATCAGCACCATCCAGAGGTCGCCGAGGCTGAGCGTCGCCTGGAAGGCACCCATCAGCACCAGCACCAGCATGCCGGAAACGAGGTAGCGGGCGGGGATGTCGAGGAAGCGCGCGAGCTGCGGGGTGAAGAAGAGGCAGATCGCCGCGCCGATGAGGTTCGCGAGCGCGAGGCCCCACACCAGCATGTAGGTGATGTCGAGGTGGTCGGAGAGCATCCGCGGGCCGGGCGTGATGCCGTGGATGAGGAAGACGCCGAGCACGATCGCAAGGCCCGCGGTGGCGGGAATGCCGAGCGCAAGGGTCGGCACGAACGCGCCGCCGTCGCGGGCGTTGTTCGAAGCCTCCGGCGCGATGACGCCGCGCACGTCGCCGTTCCCGAAGGTCGACGGCTGCTTCGCGGTGCGGACCGCCATGCCGTAGGCGACCCAGTCGATCACCGACGTGCCGATGCCGGGGATGGCGCCGAGGGCGACGCCGATCCAGCTCGACCGGAGGATGAGGAACCAGTGGCGAAGGGCGACGCGGATGCCGCGGAGGAGGCTGTCGTCCCGGCTGCCGTCGCGCATGCCGGCGCCGAGCATCGGCACGTTGATCATGTCGATCAGCGAGGGGAGGGCATAGAGGCCGAGCGCGAGCGGCACGAAGGGGAGGCCGTCCCAGAGGTAGAGCGAATCGAACGTCCACCGCATCTCGCCGGTCTGGTTCGAGATGCCGACGAACGAGAGCATGACGCCGATGGCGGCGCTCGCGAGGCCCTTCAGGACGCTGCGGCCCGACACCGACGAGACGAAGCAGATGCCGAGGATGCAGATCGCCAGCAGTTCGGGGGTGCCGATCCTTGGGATGATCGCCCCCATGATCGGGATGGCGACGCCGAGCAGCACCGCGCCGAAGACGCCGCCGATCATCGAGGCGGTATAGGCAGCGCCGAGCGCCTCCTTGGTGCGGCCCTGCTTCGACATCTCGAAGCCGTCGACGACGGTCGCGGCGGCGCCGGCCGAGCCCGGAACGCCGAAGAGGACCGCGGGAATCGTGTCGGAGGTCGTGTTGACCGCGAGGAGGCCGACGATCACCGCGAAGGCCGCCGTCGGCTCCATCGTGATCGTGAAGGGGAGGAAGAGCGCGAGGGCGAGGCCGGTGCCGAGACCGGGGATGAGGCCGACGAGGAGGCCGTAGAGGACGCCGCCCAGAAGCGCCAGCAACGTGCCGGGGTCGAAGAGGAGGGCCAGTCCTCCGCCGAGCGCTTCCATCCGCAATCCCCCCGTGATCCGGCGCCGACCTTAGGCTATCCTGAGTGGCGGGCGGGCAGGTGGCTGCGTTCCGGCAAATGCCGGCATGAACGGGCCGTCGTGAACGTGCGCTCCGCCCGTCAGCGTCGGCCCATGATCTACTTCGTCACGCATCACGATACCCCCCACCCGATCGCCACCGCCGCCCTGATGGGGCGAAAGGAGAAGCTCGCCGACATTCGGCTTCTCGACTATCGCGCGCTTTTCACCAAGCGCCGTGCCCCGGTCGGGCACTATGTTTTCACCGATTTCGACAGGCTGACCTCCTATGAAATCCAGGCGGCCGAGCTGCTCGCCCGCCGCCTTCTGGAGGCGGCCCCGAAGGCGAGGGTGCTGAACCGGCCCGCGGCGGTGCTGGAGCGGTTCGCGCTGCTGCGCCGCCTCGCCGAGGACGGGCTCAACGATTTCTCCGCCTGGCGGATCGATTCGGGCGAGATGCCGAAACGGTATCCGGTGTTCGTCCGCCTCGAGGACGACTGCCAGAAGCCGGATACGCCGCTCCTTCATTCGGAGGCCGAGCTTCGCGCCGCGATCGTGAAGCTCCAGGCTGCGGGCCTGCCGATGAAGCGGCGGATCGCGGTCGAGTACCGCGCCGAGAAGGGCCCGGACGGGCTGTTCCGGAAATATGGCGTGTTCCGGATCGGCGACCGGCTGGTGCCGCACCACCTCTTCCACAACGACGACTGGTACGTGAAGCACGGGGTGCGGCAGCGCTCGGAGGAGGAGGCCGACCCGTTCGCGGCCGAGGTCATCGCCTACCTCAAGGATCTCCCGGACGCCGCGGAAATCATGCGGCGCTTCGAGCTCGCCGGGATCGAGTATGGCCGGATCGACTACGGGTTCGCCGGCGGGCGGATGCAGACCTACGAGATCAACACGAACCCGCTCGTCCCGTTCAGGAAGGCGCTGCCGACGAGCGAGCTCGGGCGGGTGCGGCGGCTGATCTTCCGCGAGCGCTTCTTCGCGGCGTTCGCGGAGCTCGACACGCCGGTCGGCGGGCCGTCCTCGATCCGCTTCGAGCTGCCCCAGCCGCGGCTCCAGCATTTCCCGACGCGGATCGACCGCATCCACGCCGCGATCAACCGCATCGGCATCCGCCGGCCGCAGTTCGGCAAGGCGGAGGAGGAGACGCACGCCCCTGGCCCGCCGCGGCGGTGACGCGCGGCCGCTGCGGTCAGGGAAGCGTCGCCACCACGAAGCAGCGCTGGCGGCAGTCGGCGCCCCACAGCGCCGCCTCGTCGTCGGCGAAGGGGAGGAGCGCGATCTCGCGCGGCGCGAGGCCGGCCGCGCGGACGATCTCCGCGACTTCCGCGACCGGGACGCGCCGGGTCGTGCGGGTGGGATTGCGGCGTTCGAGGCGCGCGATGAACGTCCCGGCGTCCTCGGGCAGGTCGATCCGGCCGGCCGCCATTTCGGCGCGGACGACGGCGCTCCGCCACTCGTTGACCGACGCCGCCGGCGGGGTCGACGGCTCCGGCGACGGGCGGTCGTGCAGGAAGCCGGCGATCATCGTGCCGCCGGGGGCGAGCCAGGTCGCGGCGTGGCGCAGAAACGGGACGAGCTCCCCGTCCTCGAAGAAGATCGTCGTGAAGTGCATCAGGACGACGTCGAACGCCCGGTCGCGATGGAACTGCCGGAGATCGCCGAGGATGGTCTCGACTGCCATCCCCTCGGCTTCGGCGTGAGCGCGGGAGAGAATCAGCGGCGTCTGGCAGCGATCGACGATCGTGACGTGGTGGTCGACGCCCGGAACCGTCTCGGCGAGGCCGCTGACCAGCCCGGTCATCCCCGCATCGGCGGCGCCTGCCATCAGCCATCGCACGGTCCTCCGGCCGGCGGTGGCGCGGACGAGCACGTCCATCTGGCTGTCCCAGGCGAATTCCACCCCGATGCCGCCGGTCCCCATCGCGCGGAGATAGGGCGCCGTCATGTGGTAGTTCCGGCAGGCGCCGCAATGCGCGATCGCGGCGTCGTAGCCGAGGCGCGCGAGGCGCGGCAGGTCCTCGCGCGTCGGCTTGCCGAAGCGGAAGGACGAAACGGCCGGGTCTTGGGTCATTCGGCCAGGAGCACCGCGCCGACCCTCGCGATCACGTCGTCGGGCGTTGCGTAGAGGTCGGCGACCGCCGCCGCGATGGTCGCGCCGTCGCGGTAGCGGATATCGATGCCGAGCGCGGTGGCCGCCGCGAGGAATTCGGGGTCGGCCGCCATCTGGTCGAAGGCCGAGCGGATGAGCGCGACGAAGACCGGATCGGAACCCGGCGGCGCGAAGAACGGCCGGCCGAAGGACGTGCCGGCGACGCCGGTCCGGAGCATCTGCGCCTCTTCGGCCGGCAGCGGCAGGTCGAGGATGTTGGGGACGCCGAATTCCGGATGGTCCTCGAGGCTGATGTAACTGAGGAAGCGCGCCTGCCCCGCGTCGACCATGGGCTGGATGAACTGGGCGTAGGACGAATAGGGCACGATCAGCGCCTCTATCTCACCGCGCTGGAGCGCCAGCGTCATGGTGCCGACGCCGTCGTAGCCGACGATGGGTTCGATCGCGAAGCCGAGCGCCCGGTTGAGGAGGAGGTAATAGAGGTAGGTCGTGCCGCCGGCCGCGATTGCGGCGGCCGTCAGCGGTCGCCCGACCAGCTCCTCCGGCCGCGTCACGCCCGTGGCGGTGGAGACCATGAAGGCGAAAATGCTCGCCGGAATGCTGCCGACCCAGTGGACCGTACGCGGATCGAAGGCGACGCCGCCCATGTCTCCGGCCCGCGCCCTGAAAATGAGCGCGCTGTTGACCATGGCGATCATCGGGTTCGCGACCTGATCGGTCTGGTTCATGAATTCGATCATCCGCTCGCCGGCGGCGCCGGGGAGGTTCTGGACGACGACGTTGGGGTTCCCCGGCAGGAACCGGCCGATATGCGCTTGGACGAGGCGGCCTTCGGTGTCGTTGATCCCGCCCGCGGTATTGGGGATCAGGATGCGGATCGTCTGCCCCTCGAGCGTTGCGGGCGCCTGCGCCCGCGCGGGAGCGACGGCGACGATTGCCGCGCCGACCGCGGCGATGGCGGCGGAAAGAATACGGTTCATGGGTGCCCCCCTCGGCGTCCGGCGCCGGCCTCCTGCGATCCTACAGCCCGCGGGAACTCCCGTCCCGCCGGGTCATTCGGCGCTCCGCGCCACGATGATGCAGCGCTCGCGCGGGGCGCCGCCGTGGAGGGCGCGCTCCTCGGCGTCGAAGGGGAGCGCCACGATACCGGCGATCGCGAGCCCCGCCTCAGCCATGAGCGCCTCATAGTAGGCCCGGCCACGGTCACGCCGCGAGGCGCTCTTGCGGTCGCCGCCCATCGCATCGAGGCGGGCGATGAACGCCTCGACGTCCTCCGGCGGATCGAAGATGCCGGCGGCGACGTCGGCGCGGATGCCCGCCTCGCGCCAGCCGCGGAGCGCGCTGCCGAGCTTCACCGTCGCGCCGGGCGCGGAATAGTTGACCGCGACGAGGAGGCAGCCTCCGGGCGCGAGCCAGGTGGCGGCCCGGCGGAGGAAGGGGGCGCGGAGGTCCTCGGGGAAGAAGTTGACGACGTGGTGCATCGACACGACGTCGAACGCGTCCGGCGCTTCGAAGGCGAGGAGATCGCCGTGGACCGTTTCGAGATCGAGCCGCGCCGCCCCCGCGTGGCTCCGGGCGACGCCGAGCGGCGTCGCACAGCGGTCGACGATGGTGACGGCGTGGCGCACGCGGCGATCGAGCGCGGCGACCTCGCCCACGAGCGCGAGCTGTCCGGCATCGGCCGAGCCCGCCAAGAGCCAGCGCACCGCCGGCCGATCGCCGGCAGCGGCGGCGAAAGCGGCGCGCTGCTCGGCGAAGCGATGCTCCGGGCCGCCGCCGTGCAGTCCGCGGGCGCGGAGCTGCGGCCACATCACGTGGTAGTTCCGGCACGCGCCGCAATGCGCCGGGGCGAGCGACCAGGCGAGGCGGGCAAGCGCCGGCAGGTCTTCCGCCGTCGGCAGCGGATAGCGGGGGAAGACCGGCGCCGCGAGCACCTTCTACTCCGCGAAGAGGAGGTCGAAGACCTCGGCGATGAGCGTGTCGGGCGTCGCGTAGAGCTGGTCGACGGCCGCGGCGATGTCCTCCGGCGAGGCGTAGCGGACCTCGACGTCGAGCGCCGCGGTCTGGGCAGCGAAGACCGGGTCGGCGACGATCCCTGCGAAAGCGGTGCGGATGGCCGCCACGAAATCCGGATCGGCGTCGGGAGCCGCCACCCACGGGCGGGCGAAGGAGGTGACCTGCACGGCCGTCTCGACGAGCGGCCGGATGCCGGCCGGCATTTCGAGGTCGACCATCCACGGGATGCCGAGGTCCGGCAGCGGGTAGGGGCCGGTGCTCAGAACGGGGATCAGCGTGCCCTTCTCGACCTCGGGCCGGAGAAGGGTGACGTAAGTGGCGTAGGAGGTGCAGAGCCCGTCGAGCTCGTTCCGGAGCACGGCGAGGGTGATGGTCGCGTAGGAATCGTAGCCGACGACGGGGTCGATCATCAGGCCGGCTTCCTGGAGCATCCGGTACGACGCGTAGGTGTTGGACGAGACCTCCGTGACGCCCATCGTCACCCGGCGGGTGCGGAACCCCTCGACGGAGGTGATGCCGCTTGCCGCCGACACGACGCAGACGCCGGCGCTGCCGGCATACGAGCCGACCCACTGCACCGCACGCGGATCGAACGCCTCGGGCGCGATCGCGCCGGCGCGGGCCTCGAACGGCATGTTGCTGGGGATGACGTAGACGAAGTGCTCGGTCGCGGCATCGAGCTGATCGACGAATTCGAGGAGCCGGAGGCCGGCGCCGCCCGGGACGTTCTGGACGATGATGGCGGGATGGCCAGGCAGCACCTCGGAGAGGCGGTCGGCCACGAGCCGCGCCTGGAGATCGCCGGTGCCGCCGGCAGAACTCGCGACGAGGACGCGGACCGTTTCGCCCGCCATCGTGTAAGGCGCCTGCGCGCCCGCCGCGGAAGCCAGCACAAGGGCAGCAGACAGTGCCGCTGCCCGCCAACGCGCGCGATCCGCCATCATGATCTCCCCCGCCCCCGCGATCCTAGCTACTCCCGCGGGGCGCGCGTCAAGACGGAGGCACGTGCGGACGGTTGCGAAAGCGGGATCGGCGAGGCCGGCGGTCTTCCTGCATCGGAGCGCGTGAAGAGAAGTCCCAAGCGGCGAAACCCGTGGGTTCTGGATTCCGTCAAACGCTCGTCAGCCGGGAAGGTGGCCCCCCGCGAACGCCCCGCCATGCGCGCTCCGTCAGGCCTCACGGCGTTCCGCGATGATCATGTGGCGGTTGCGGCCGGCGCGGGTGATCGTCAGTTCCGGGTACTCGTCGGGCATCGGCGTCGCCTCGACGATCGAGAGCCCCGCGTCCTCCAACTGGCCGATGAAGTGGTCGAGACCGAAGACCCGGTCGCCGTTGATGCGTTCGAGGCGGCCTGTCATCCGGCCGATGAAGGTCTCGGTGTCCTCGGGCAGGTCGACGGCGCCGGTGGCCACGTCGGCACGGATCTGCGCGATCCGCCAGCGGTTGATGACGGCGTGATACTCGCTCGCGCCTGCGGCGGCCGGGGTGGTGTCGGCAACGGTCAGGCAGAGGCGGCCGCGCGGGGCGAGCCAGGTGGCCATGCGCCGGTACAGCGCGGGGCGATCCTCGTCGCGGAAGAAGAGGACGACCTGGTGGCCGAGCACCACGTCGAACGGCGCCGCAGGCTCGAACGCCATGAGGTCGGCGAGAATCGTCTCGACCTGAAGGCCGGTGGATGCGGCATGGTCGCGGCAGAGCGCCAGCGGCGTCGGGCAGCGGTCGACGACGGTGATCGCGTGGTTCGCGGGCGGCATCGCCGCGATAGCGGCCTCGACGGCGGCGAGGACGCCGGCGTCGGCGGAGCCGGTCAGGAGCCAGCGCGGGTCGGTCCTGCCGGCGGCGGCCCGGCCGAGGAGTTCGACATGGAGCCGCAGATTGTATTCGGGGCCGGCGCCGTTGAGGCCCATCGAGCGCAGATACGGCCAGGTGAGGTGATAGTCGCGGCATTTCGCGCAGTGGATCGCCCCGACGTCGAAGGCGAGCCGGGCGAGACGCGGCAGGTCCTCCCGCGTCGGCCGCGGGAAGCGGAAACCATCGGGGATCATCTGACTACTCGAAGAGGAACGCCCTGATCTCCGCGACCAGTTCTTCCGGCGTCGCGTAGAGCGCCGCCGTCATCTCCGCGAGCTCGGCAGCGCTGCGATAGCGGAGATCGATGTTGAGCGTGGCGGCCTCGGCGATGAAATCGGGGTCGACCATCATCTGCTCGAACGCCACGCGCATGGCGGCGACGAAGGCGGGATCGGAGCCGGCCGGCGCGATGATCGGGCGGGAGAAGCCGATGGCGGCCGTGATCGCTTCGAAGAACGCCAACTGCCCCTCGACGATCGGGAAATCGTAGGCGTAGGGCGCGGCGATGTCGTCGCGACGCTCGGGCCCCATGTAGAGAAGAAGTTTCAGATCGCCCGACTCGATGAGCGGCGCGAACGTCACCGGGTAGGAGGAGTAGGGCCCGCAGGCGCCATCGATCTCGCCGCGCGCCACCGCGAGGGCAATACTGCCAACGGTATCGTAGCCGTAGATCGGCGTGATCCGGAGGCCGAAGCCGCGCTTGAGGATGGCGTAGTTGGCGGTCGTCGTGCCGGTCGCCGAAAGGGCGCCGAAGGTCGCATCGCGCTGACGGAGATCCTCGACGGTGGCGATCCCGCTCCGGGTGCCGACGATGCAGATCGACGTGCTGCGGAGGAACGCGCCGATCCACTCGGTCGTGCGCGGGTCGAACAGGCCGTCGAGCGCGCCGGCGCGGGCCTGGAACGGGATGGCGCTCGAGATCTGGGCGATGGTCGGCTCGCGGACCGGATCGAGCTGCGACATGAATTCGAGAAGGCGCATGCCGCCGCCGCCGGGGATGTTCTGGACGACGATCGACGGATTGCCGGGGAGGTACTTGACGATGTGCCGCGCGACCAGGCGCGTCTCGGTGTCGGTCACGCCGCCGGCGGCGTTGCCGACGAGAAGGCGGATGGTCCTGCCGGTGAAGTCGTAGGCCGGTGCGGGCGCCTGGGCAGGCGCCGCGGACACGAAACCGGCCAGCACGACGGCGGCCGCTGCAATGATCTTGAACGGACGCATGGCCCCCTCCGCAAGCTTCGCGCGCAGGATCGCGGTCTGAGGCTGGCTGGTCAAGCCGAGGAGGCGGCTTCGGCACGGCAGGATTGCATTGCGCCGCGGGCCGGTGCTGCCGGGGAGGTGGTCCATTCCGGCGGATCACGCTCTTCGTCTCCCCGATGACGCCGGGATCTCCTGCGACGATCCGTCCGCCCGTTCCCCGGATCACGCCCCCGGCCGCGACCGGCCGCGCGGGCGGATGGCGAAATCGGGGGAAGCGGCCCGCGTGCCGACCGGCTAGGAAGGAATTGGCGGCGCGTTGTAAAGAGGCGCGGGCTTCGGGACGGGGGCAGTGATGGACGGTGAGGGGCTGACCGGCTACGGCCGCACCATCGCGGGGCTGGCCGAGCCGGCGTTCCTTCTCAACGCGCCGTTTTCGCTCGATACCGCAATCGCCAACAACGCCACGATGGAGAAGCTCGGACCGGCCGGTCGCGCGGTGGACCGCGGGCGGGCGATGGCGGAGTGGCTCAGCCTCTACAACCACCTTGCGGCGCGGAGCCTCGTCTACCTGCTCCCGAGCGTTGCGGGTCTGCAGGACCAGACCTTCGTCGCCAATGCCGGCGCGATGCTGGTGCATCTCGACGATCCGGTGTTCCTCGTCTCCAAGTTCCGGGCGGCGGGCCGGGCCGGCGAGAGCGCCGTGGGGCAGCGCTTCTTCGACCTCATGGGCGTTCCGACGGTTGCCGCTCCGGCCGAGTTCGAGGGCGAAGCCGACCTGAAGTACCTCCGCGAGAGCGTCTATTTCGGCGGTCACGGCCTGCGGTCGAGCACGGCGGCGCATCGCTTCATGGCCGAGCGCTTCGGCATGACGGTGGTGCCGGTGCCTCTGCACGACCCGCACCTCTACCACCTCGACTGCATCCTCCACGTGATCGACCGGACGACGGTGCTGCTCGCCACCGCGGCGGTCGACCGTGAACACCTTCTTGCCATCGAGGCGGTCGCCGACGTGATCGACGTGCCGCTCGACATCGCCTATCGCGGCGGGACCAACATCGCCCGCATCGGCAACACGCTCCTCGGCGACACGAAGCCGGGCGATGGTCCGCTCCGCGAGATCGAAGCGGCGAAGCGCGCGTTCTGGGAGCGCGTCGCGACGCTGACGGGGCTCGACCTGGTGACGTTCGACCTCTCGGAGTTCCACAAATCAGGGGCGATGCTCTCGTGCCTGGTGCTGCCGCTCAACGCGCCGCACCTGCGGGCGCGGTAGTCGGGCGGGGGCGCGCGGGATGACGGGCGCCGGCAATACGGGCGAGCGGCTTCGGATCGTGGTGATCCACCACGTAAGCGAGCCGGCCGAGCGGATGGAACGGCACTATCTCATCGGCGATTTCAGCGCGGCGTGGCGGCGGGCGGGCCATTCCGTGGTCCATGTCGCGGGCGCCGGCGATCTGCCGCCGGGCGACGTCGCGATCGTCCATGTCGACCTTTCGGTCGTCCCCGGCGTCTATGCGGCAACGGCCGCGCGGCATTTCCCGGTCGTCCTCAACGGCCGCCTCCGCGACATCCGGAAGAGGCGGGTCAGTGCGGCGCTGGCGCCGGCCGGCTACGGTGGACCGGTGATCGTCAAGACCGACCGGAACTTTGCCGGGGCGTCCGAGGCGCAGCGTCTGCCGGCGTGGCGGAAACGGGTCGACCATCTCGCGATGAAGGTCGCCGGCCGGGACGTCGCCGCCGGCAGATATCCGGTCTTCCCGTCGCTCGGCGACGTGCCCTGGCGCCTTCGCGTCCATCCGCAGCTCGTGATCGAGCGCTTTCTGCCCGAACGGGACGATGGCGCGTGGTTCGTGCGGCAGACCCTCTTCCTCGCCGGCCGCGACGTGAGCTGGCGCGTCCGCGGCAGCACGCCCGTCGTCCGCGCGGCGGAGGCGACCGGCGACGAGGAGGTGCCGACACCGCCGGCGATCCGCGCCAGGGCCGCCGCGATCGGGCTCGACTACGGCAAGATCGACTACCTCGAAGCGGGCGGCGTGCCGGTGGTGATCGACGTTGCCAAAACCATCGGCGGCCTCGGTTCGGCGCCGGAGTCGGTCTCGCGTCTCGCCGGCGCCGTCGCGGACCTCTGGGTGGCGCGCTCGCGGCCGTAGGTTCGGTGTTCGGCGGCCCTCCGCGACCGCATTTTGGCATGCCCGGCCGCGAAGTTTGACTTGCGCCGCCCAAAGGCGCCACGATTTGGCGTTAGCTCCCGGGAGAGGGGCGAGCGAGGCAGGACATGCGATCCACGGTGCTCGTCGTCGACGACGACGTTACCGCCGCCGAAGAACTCGGCGACATGGTCTCGCTCGCCGGGTGGAACGCGGAAGCCGCGACCGGTGCCGAGGAGGCGCTCGAACGGCTGGGCGCGCGGCCCGACATCGGCGTGGTCATTACCGACCTCTTCATGACCGGCCCGTCCGGTTTCGACCTCATCCAGCGCTCGCGCCGGGCGCTCGCCGAGCCGCCGGCCTTCGTCATCGTCACCGCGCACCCCGCCTACGACCTCGCCGTCCGGGCGATCCACAACGAGGTCGTCGATTTCGTCGAGAAGCCGGTGTCCGGCCCGGCGCTCCGCGCCGCCCTCAGCCGCGCGGCGGCATCGGGCCACCTGCAGTCGCCGTCGAGCGGCGGCACCGGGGCGCTCCGCGACGTGGCCGGCCGGACGGTGGCGGATTTCATCCGGCTCCGCGAGCACGTGCGGAAGACGCTGACGGAAGACCTTTCGGTCGATCCGTGCCTCGACATCCTCCTTCACGCCGCCGACGCCGAGTACAAGGGCAAGGTGCTCTCGGTTTCGTCCGCCTGCAGCGCCTCGGGGGTGCCGACGACCACCGCGCTCCGCCGCATCGCCGATCTCGAAGAGGCCGGGCTCATCAAGCGCGAGGCCTCCGCGACCGACCGGCGCCTCTCCCTTCTCCGCCTCACCGAGGCGGGCCGGAGCCGGATCGCCGACATTGCGCGCCGCTACGGCAGCCGGACCACGATCGCGGGCTCGTTCGACCCCGGCGTGACGTTCCGCGCGCCCTTGGGATCGGCTTGAGCGGCGCTGCCGCCCCCTCCTTCGGCGGCGCCGCACCGCGGATGCCGCTCCGCGTCCTCATCGTCGACGACGAGCACGAGATTTCCGAGGAGATCGCGGAGTTCCTGACGCGGTTCGACGTCGAGCCCTTCTGCGTCGACCGCTGCAGCGCCGCGCTCCGCGCGCTCGAAGCGGGCGACGCGTTCCGCGTGATGGTGACCGACCTCCGGATGCCCGACATGAACGGCATCGACCTCCTCCGCCGCATCTATGCGCCGGGCGGCATCGGCGCCGAGACCAACCTCAAGAGCATCGTCCTCACCGGCCACGGCACGCCCACCGACATTTCCGCCGCGCGCGACGCCGGGGCATTCGCGACGCTGCGGAAGCCGTGCAGCCTTCGCGATCTTCTCCGCACCATCGAGGCGGCGGCGGAGCGGCCGCTCGGGGCGCGGCCGGGATGAGGACCGACCGGCTCGGCGTTTCGATCCTCCTCGGCGTCCTCGTCGGGGCGATCGGGTTTGCGGTGAACCTCGACCCGGTGCGCTCGGGCTTCGGGCTCGAACTGATGTTCGGCGGCATCGGGACGTTCTTCCTGATGCGCGTCGGCGACCGCTGGTCGGCGATCATCGCCGCGGTGCTGTCGAGCTCGGCTACGCTCTTCGTGTGGGGCGATCCGATCGCCTTCGCGCTCATTCTCGGCGAGGCCGCGGCGTGCCTCTGGTTCCTCGAACGGCGCCGGGCCGACCCCCTGGTGGTGTCGCCGGTCTACTGGCTCGTCGTCGGCGTGCCGGTGATCGCGTTCTACTATGGCGTCATCGTCGGCGATCCGTCGGCGGCGGTGGTGGCGCGCGGCGCGAGCCGGATCGTCAACGCCCTCGCCAACGTCGCGCTCGGCTCGCTTCTCGCCTCGCTCGCGATGGCCGCGGTGCCGCTCCTCCGCTGGCGGCGGCCGCGGTCGATGCGGATCGCGATCGTCGAGGTGCTCGTCGCCTTCACGATCATGCCGGTGGTGCTCTACTCGGCCTTTGCAGCGCCGGGCTACCAGTACGAGCTCGAGGCCTCGGCGGAGGAGGTGGTGACGCGGGCGGCCAAGGACGCGGCGACGCGCGCCGAGACGCTGATCGCCGAAATCCGCCGCGAGACGAGCGCCATCGGCCAGCGCGCCTTCGCGCCCGGCGTCGTCGACACCGAAGCGGCGATCGAGGGCCGGCCGGTGCCCTATGCCGTCGAGCGCATCTTCATCGCCAACCACCGGCGCGAACTGATCGCCTCGCTGTCCTCGGCAGGGATCGTCACCTATCCCGACGGCGCCGTGCGGCTGCCCGACCTCGGCACGACGCGCCTCCGCGACCAGGTCGACGAATACGGCCGGGCGGTGCCGGTCATTTCGGTCGAGCTGATCCAGAACGAGGTGGTCACGGTCGGCTGGGCGGTGGCGGTGATCGAGGCCGACCGGTTCCGCAGCTACGTCCTTCCCGCCGAGGCGCCGCCGCACGTTGCGATCGGGGTGGTCTCCGGCCGCGGCGAGGTGGTGGTGTCGACCGGCATGGCCGTTTCGGGGGCGGAGGACGAAGGCCACCTCCTCGCGGTCGAACCGCTGACGATGGGCGGGTGGCAGATCGAGGCGCGCTACGACGCGGATGCGTTCGCCACCGAATACCGCGAGCGCTCGGCGCAGTTCCTCGGGCTGATGCTGCTGATCGTCGGGCTCGGCGTCCTCGCCTCGACGATCGCCGCACGGCTCGTGACGCGGCCGCTCGAAAACCTCGCGCGATCGATCGCCCGGCAGGGAGCGCCGGGCGTGCCGGTGACGGCGGGCGTGATCGAGGCGGACGCGCTCGCCCATGCGGTTGAGGTGTCGCGCGCCGAGGCCGACCGCTACACGCAGGAGAACAAGGTTCTGGCGCTCCGGCTCGCGTCGCTGGTGGCGCACGCGCCGGTCAAGATCTATGCCGCCGAGCGGCGCGGCGACGAATTCGTCGTCGCCTATGCGAGCCCCGGCCTGTCGGCGTCGCTGGGGCTCGACCTCGAGCCCGGCGTGCCGTTCGCGGCGATCGACCGGCACCTCCACCCGGCCGACCGGCGGCGGGTGGTGGAGGACCGTCACCGGCTCGCCGAAACCGGGCGGTTCCAGGCGGAGTACCGCGTCGTGCGCCCGTCGGGCGAGACGATCTGGATCGCCGACGTGGCGGTGCTCGTCCGCGACGCGGAAGGGCAGCCGCGCGAGATCGTCGGCGTCGTCCTCGACGTGACGAACCGGAAACTCGCGGACCTGCGGATGCAGCAGAGCGCAAAGCTCATCAATCTCGGCCAGATGGCGACGGGCCTCGCCCACGAACTCAACCAGCCGCTCAACGTCATCGGCATGGCGGCGGAGAATGCGATGTTCGCGCTCGACGGGGACGGCGCCGGCGCGCGCGACGTCGTCTGGAAGAAGCTGTCGCGGATCGAGGCGCAGGTGCAGCGCGCGAGCCGCCTCGTCGATCACCTCCGCATCTTCGGCCGCATGCCCGACGACAACGCCGCCCCGTTCGCCGTCGAAGGCGCGGTCCGCGCGGCGCTGTCGATGGTCGAGGCGCAGATCCGGCTCCAGGGCGTCCAGCTCGCCGGTACGTTCCACGATGCCGACGCCTTCGTCGTCGGCGCAGCGCAGCGGCTCGAGCAGGTCGTGATCAACATCGCGCTGAATGCGCTCGACGCCGTCGTCACGCGGGCGCGGGCGGCGATGCCGACGATCGAGACGCCGACGCCGTTCGGGCGGATCGCCGTCGACGTCCGCCGGGCACCGGCGCGGAACGCCGTCGTCATCGAAATCGCCGACAATGGCGGCGGGATCGCGCCCGACGTGTTCGAGCGCATCTTCGAGCCGTTCGTGACGACGAAGCCGCCGGGCGCCGGCACCGGCCTCGGACTGTCGCTGTCGTTCGGCATCGTCACCGACATGGGCGGGACGCTGGCGGCCGAGAACCGCGGCGAAGGCGCCGTCTTCACCATCGAGCTTCCGCTCGCCGAAGCGGTGTCCCAGGGTGTGGACCGGGCCCGCAAGACGGGCCCGGTCGCCGCGGAGTAGGGCACCGTCTCCGGCAGCCGCAGGGTCCGGCCCCATCGGTTTGGCGCTGTTCCTCTTTGAGCCTCCCCCTTGCGGATAGCCGGAAGGCGGCAAGCGCAGCGCCGCCGCCTTCGGGGGCGCGGCCTCGGGCCCGGCACCTGCCGCGCGTCCTACCCCCTCCCGAACCGGCTGATCGCCGGTTCGACCTCCCCGCAAGTGGGAGGTTCAGATGTCACCTGGGGCCCCAATCCACGGACACCCTACGGCGCTGCCGGCGGGGTGAGGGCGGTCGTGATCGAGGTCGCAAGGTCGGCCGCGTCGGTCTGGATCGCGAAGCCGGCGGCGGTCAGCACCACGACGTCGATGCGGACGCCGATCCGGTCCGCGCCGCCGATCGCCGGCGTGACGTCCACGACCAGCACCGTCACGCCGTCGGTCGTCGTCGCGACGGCCGAAACGGCGCCGACGACGGTGCCGTCACTCGTGACGATGGCCATGCCGACCGCGTCGGCCGCCTCGATGACCGCGAAGGGCGGCGTGCCGGTGTCGGCCGCGACCATCATCGCGCCGACGGCGGGGGCCGTGGTGTTGATGACCGCGGGCGGTGTGGTGACGCCGCGGTTCTGGTTCATCGTGTCGTCGATGTTGCGATTGACGTTCATCGGCTTGCCGATGATCGCGTCTACCTCATCGCCGCCGCCGACGGTCACGTCGATGGCGAAAGCGGGACCGGCCGCCAGCACGGCCGCGAGGGCGGCCGTCGCAACCTTCATGCGATTCATTTCCACTGCTCCTGCTCGATATTACGGCGGCATTCGCGCCGCTGGGCCAAGGGCCTAGATCGACATCCGCAATAAGTCGACTCACAAAGTCATGTTTATACGGCCGTGGCTTTCCGAAGGGAGCCGAGCCGATCGGATCGGCTGCCGCCTGGTGAACGCCGCGGTGCTCCCGCCGTCGGGCGACGTCACGAGGTGCGGTCAGAGCATTCCGGGGAAGTCGGGCCGGCGGAGATACTCGACGACGATGTCGACGAGCGTGTCCGCGGTGTCGGGGTCGCCATGCTCGACTTCGATGCTGACATACGGGCCGACGGCGTTGAGCGTGAGATAGTCGGCGAGGGTGCAGCCATTGTTCTGCGGCGTGACGTGCCGGTAGATCACATGGACGCCGCGTTCGTTGAACCAGTCGATCGCGGCCCGTCCGGCCGGGTTCTCCTCCGGCAGCGTCCGGCTCACCAGCATCACGATCGTGTCCTCGTCGGCGAGGCGGCCGGTCGCGGCGGCGCTGGGGAAGGGGATCATCTTCACGTCGGGGCGGCGGACGGAGATGTCGCCGAGGCCGCCGGCGTCGCGGTAGCCGTCCCAGTTGGCGTGGAGGCCGACGATGGGGAAGCGGCGGTCCCAGTCCGCCAGGAACGCCCCGACATAGGCCGGCGAGGCGCCGCCCGTCGCAAGGCAGGGCGCCGCCGCCTCGGCGGTGAGGGCGAAGTGCTGGTTGGGGTCGCGGCCGCCGACGAGCCGGGCGTCGGCATTCTCCACCGCGATCATCGTGCCGCCATAGAGCCGGACGGCGCGGACGCCGGCGTCGAAGGCCTCGTCCTCCTCGTCGTGCGGGACGGCCCAGAGCGGGCCGGGCGTTTCCGTGTTGGTGACGACCACGAGGTGCCACGGTCCGCCGGCATCCGCGACGAAGCGTTCCGAGAGGCAGAGGACGGGATCGGCCAGCGCTTCGGCGTTGCGCGTGACGTCGGCGTCGGCGATCGCGGCGGGCGCGAGACACGCAGCCGGCTGCGCCGCGGCGGGGATGGCGGCGGCGGCGAGCGCGAGGAGGCCGGCGAGGGCAGCGAGGAGCGGGCCGCGGTGGGGCATGCCGTCAGGGTAGCGGGAAATGCGGCGGGGTGTGAGGCGCGTGGTTCGCCCGTCTGAACCGATCGCGACAAGGGGGAGGTGACGGAAGAGGGCAGCCGTCTCTCGGGACCGCCGTTCCATTCGCACGCTCCTGCGCGGGACGATCGGGTTGGGGGGAAGCGTTCGAGCTCGACCTAAAGGTTCTTCTCCGCGAGTTCGCGGAAGGCGTCGGGAACGGAGCGGCGGGCTTCGAGGGCGGCGGCGGCGTAGCCGACGGCGTCGCGGCCGAAGCGTTCGCGGATCGAATCCACGGCGCGGTCGGCGATCCAGCGGGCGGCGCCGGTGGGGGAGCCGGGGTTGCGGCGCTCCTCGGCGCGGGTGCGGAGCGGCAGTTCGAGCTGGAGCTCGGCCTGGTCCTCGAGATGCGAGACGCCGATGGCGAGAAGGGTGATCCAGCGCTCGTCCGGGTGGTCGGCAAGGGCGATGCGGACGAGATCCTGCGCCACCTCGGAGAGCATGCCCGTGGCGGAGATCGCGACCGGCAGGGTGATCGAGCGGGTGATGGCGCGGAAATCGGCAAAGCGGACGCGGACCGTCACCGTGCGCCCGCCGCGGCCGCCGGCCCGGAGGCGCGTCGCGACGCGGTCGGCGAGGTGGAGGAGGGCAGGCACGATCACGGCCCGCGTCGGCCGCTTCCGGCCGAGGGCGGACTGGGAGCCGATCGACCGGGCCCGCCGGTCGGTCACGATGCGACGCGGGTCGCGATTCCAGGCGAGTTCGCCGAGCTTGCTGCCGATCGCCTGGCCGAGGATGCGTTCGAGCGAGTAACCCGGCGTCCGCGCGAGCTCGCCGACCTTCGTCACGCCGATCGTCGCGAGACGCGCCTTGGTGGCCGGGCCGACGCCCCACAGGAGCTCCACCGGCAATTCGTGCAGGAAATCGAGCTCGCGGAGGGGATCGACGACGAGGAGCCCGTCCGGTTTCGCCACCTGCGAGGCGACTTTCGCGAGATGTTTCGTGCGCGCGACGCCGATCGAGATGGGGAGGCCGAGCTCGTCGCGGACGCGGCGGCGGATTTCGTGCGCCATGTCCTCCGGCGTGCCGAAAAGGTGCTCGGAGCCCGCAACGTCGGCGAAAGCCTCGTCGATCGAGATGCGCTCCACGGCCGGGGTGAAGTCGTTGAGGACGGCGATCGCGGCATCGCCGAGGCGCTGGTATTCCTCGAAATGGCCGCCGACGAAGATCAGCTGCGGACAGAGCTGTCTCGCCTCGCGCCCCGGCATGCCGCCGCGCACGCCGAACGCTTTTGCCTCGTAGGAGGCCGCCAGCACCACCCCGCCGCCGACGGCAATGGGCTTCCCGCGCAGCGACGGTTCGAGGAGCTGCTCGACCGACGCATAGAAGGCGTCGAGGTCGGCATGCAGCACCGTCGCGGCGCCCCGCTCGACGCCGGCCGCGAACAGCGGCGGGACGGCCCGGACCGTAACGTCCCGTCCACCCGCAAGGTCGAGCGTCCCCGTATCCATGCCAGCCACTCTCGAATGGATGTTCATGGTATGTTCCAGAATAGGTGGCGTCAATTGCGTGGGGTCGCCCGCTTCACACCCGCTCCATCGGCAGCGCGCGGATCACCACCTCCGCCTCGCCCAGGCGGCGTTCGAGGCGGGCGCGGTAGCTGCGCCACCACACCGGGTCCCAGATCGCGGCCATCACCTCCACCACCACGATGTCGTCCGTGACGGGCTCGTCCGGGCCGTCGCGCCAGAAGCCTTCGGCGGGGTTGCGGGAATAGACGGTGATCCCGCCGAACCGCTCGGTCAGCTCGGCGCGGATCTGCGAAACCGCCGACTGTTCGGCGCCGAGTGGCAGGAGGAGCTGGACGAGGTGCACGATCGTCTCCGGAGCGTCTTCGGCCGACCATAACGCGCCGTGGCACGGGCACGGAAGCGGGGACCGCCGGAGCACGGTCCGAAGACGGGGCTCCGGGTTCCGGGGAAAGACCGCTCGTCGCCTAGTTCCTTGATGGAGCATGACTTTTCCGAAGAACCGGCGTCCACTTCCTCGGATCGTGCTCTAGAGGCGGCCCGCCGCGATGATGCGTTCGAGGAATTTCTGCGTGCGCGGGTGCCTCGGGCGGGAGAAGAGCTCCCTCGGCGGGCTCTCCTCGAGGATGCGGCCGCCTTCGAGGAAGCAGACGCGGTCCGAGACGTCGCGGGCGAAGCCCATTTCGTGGGTGACGATCACCATCGTCATCCCCTTGTCCTTGAGGTCGCGGATGATCTTCAGCACCTCGCCGATCAGTTCGGGATCGAGCGCGCCGGTCACCTCGTCGAGGAGGAGGACATCCGGGTTGGTGGCGAGCGAGCGGATGATGGCGACGCGCTGCTGCTGGCCGCCCGAGAGCTGCTCGGGATATTGCGCGACGCAGTCGGCCATCCCGAACATCGCCAGGAGCGCGCGGGCGGCTTCGTTGGCTTCGCGGCGCGGCACGCCATGCACTTTTCGCGGCGCGAGCGTGATGTTCTGGAGGACGCTCAGATGCGGAAAGAGGTTGAACGACTGGAAGACGATGCCGATCCGCCGGTAGAGGCCGTTGGCGCCAAAACTCTCGTCGTCGATGGGAATGCCGTCGAGGAGGATGCGGCCGGCGTCGAAATCGACGAGGCGGTTGATGCAGCGGAGGAGGGTCGATTTCCCCGAGCCCGAGGCGCCGATGAGGGCGACCACTTCGTGGGCGGAGATCGACAGGTCGATGCCGTCGAGGACGAGCTTGTCGCCGTAGTACTTCGTCAGCTGCTCCACGAGGATTCGGGGCATCAGATCATGCCGCCCTGGAGACGCCGACGGCGGTCGCGGCGCGTCAGGTAGTCGACGAGGCGGGCGAGGGGGATCGTCGTCACGAGGAACAGGATGGCCGCGACCATGTAGGACGAGTAGTTGAAGGTCTGCGACTTGTAGATCTCGGCTTCGCGCACCGCGTCGCGGATGCCGAGGATCGAGAGGATCGCAACGTCCTTCTGGAGCGCAATGGCCAGGTTGAGGAGCGCCGGCAGGACGTTGCGGAAGGCCTGCGGCAGGATCGCGTAGCGCATCGCCTGGAGCTGGGTCAGCCCGAGCGACTTCGCCGCCGCACGCTGGCCGTCATGAACGGCATCGATGCCGGAGCGGTACACCTCGGTGGCGTAGGCGGCGTAGCTCAGCGTGATGGCGACGATGCCCCAGAAGAGGGCGCTCGACGGCAGGCCGGGGAGGCGCAGCGCCGGAATGCCGAAGCCGAACAGCACGATGAGGAGAAGCGCCGGCATGCCGCGGAAGAAATCGACGTAGACGATCGCGAAGACGCGCAGCGGTGCGAGCCACGGACCCTTCAGCACCCGGAACAGCGTCAGCACCAGCGCCCAGACGCCGATCGCGACGATGCAGATGCCCCAGACCTTCAGGTTGAGCCAGAAACCGTCGAGGACTTTCGGAAAGGACGCGACCATGGCGTCCCAGTTGAAGAACTGGCGCCTGATGCGCGGCCACTGCTCGGCCCGGCCGATGAACCAGGCGGCGGCGCCGAAGACGACGACGACGCTGAAAATGCTGATCAGCGTCGGCGTCCAGTTCCGCTCGACCCGCCGCGCCGGCGGCTTCTGCCGGACCGGTTCCCCGGAACCGGCCCGGCGGGCAGTGCTGTCGTCGTCGGGCGACGAAGCGCCTCGGTTCATTCAGTGATCACGCGGGCGTCGAGATCCGCGGTGAGGTATTGCGCGGCGATCTCGTCGATGACGCCGCGGTCGATCAGCGCCGTGAGCGCCTCGTCGATCCACGGAACGATCGGATTGCCGAACTCGAAGAGAAGGCCAAAACCTTCGTCGTGCTCGTCGATCGGCAGGATCGCAGCGATGTGCGCCTCCGGCACCTGCACCGCGGTCATGTAGAGGGCGGTCGGCAGGGCCGTCACGGTGGCGTCGATCTGGCCGGCGAGCATCGCCTGGAAGACGGCCGCCTGGTCGTTGTAGACGGCGGCGTCGGTCACGCCGAGGACGTCCTCGACATAGTCGAGATCGGTCGTTCCGATCGCAACGCCCCAGCGTGCGCCGCGAAGTTCCGCGAACGTGGTGGCGCCGTCGAGCGGGCTGCCGTTGAGGACGATGAGGGCTTTCGCGGGCTGGTAATAGACGCGCGAGAAGGTCGCGACCTCGGCGCGTTCGGCAGTGACCGAAATCTGCTGGATCGCGAAGTCGTACGGCTTCTCGCCGGGAGCGATGGCGGCCTCGAACGTCTCGTCGACCCACACCACGTCCTCGCGGGCGAAGCCGAGCTCCGCGGCGAGGGCGTAGACGAGC
The DNA here is from genome assembly GCA_020849325.1 of Bauldia sp. Lineage (GTDB taxonomy): Bacteria > Pseudomonadota > Alphaproteobacteria > Rhizobiales > Kaistiaceae > JADLGL01. The sequence goes on from JADLGL010000094.1 coordinate 38,896, forward strand.
GCCGCCTCGAAACCTTCGCCGGCGGCGGGGTCGTTGTTGAGCACCCACGGCGGATAGGACGGATCGCTGGTGGAAACGGTGAGCCTGCCGGGCGTGAACAGGCGCGGGTCCTGCGTCGTCCCTTCCTGGGCGAAGGCGACGCCTGCGGCGATGGCCGCTCCGAGGGCCGCGGCGGCGGCAAGGCGGCCGCGGGTCAGAAATGCAATCGACATCCCGATTCCTCCGTCTGTGATCGTATCCGTTGACCTGCAAACATCGGGCCGCCGCGACGCCACGCGCATCGCCCGGAAACCGGGCGCAAGCGGGCAGGTTGCGAGATCGACGCCGGAAAGCCCCCCATGCGTGCAGCGATCCTGAAGCATAGCGCGCCGGATCGCAAACCGAAGCACGGCAACGGCCCCGGTTGCGTGGCCGTGAGCAAAGGTTTTTGCGGCTTCGCCCTCAGGGGGAATCGGGCGGCGTTCGCCGGGGCGGCTCAACCCGCGGATTAGGTACGATCCGCGAGGAGGCGCTCATAGGCGGCTTCGGCGGCGCCGTAATAGCCCGCGGCGAGGTCGAGGAGGGCGGCGCGGTTGCGGACGAGGAGGCGGCCGCGGAGCGAGCGGACGATACCATCCCCCTCGAGGAGGTGGAGCGCCTCGGTGACGCTGGCCCGCCGGACGCCCAGCATCGTGGCGAGCTGCTGGTGGGTGAGGGGCAGGACGTCCGCCCCCATGCGGTCGTGCGTCATGACGATCCGGCGCGCGAGACGCTGGCTGAGGATGCCGCGGGCGTTGGCAAGGGCGGTGTCGCCGGCCTGGACGAGGAGCGCCTGGACGTAGCGAAGGAGGAAATCCCGTGCCGCGGGCCGGTCCGCCACGATGGCGGCGAACCGCTCGGCCTCGATCGCCAGCGCTTCGCCGGCGACCTGGACGATTGTTCCAAACGGCCAGGGCGTGCCGCCGAGGACTTCGGTGATGCCGGTCATCCCCTCCGGCCCGATGAGGGCGATCTCCGCGCCGGGGCGGCTCGCCGAGGCCGGGCCGACGACCGAGAGGACGGCGTGGACGGGAAAGTGGACCTCGGTGCCCCGCCGGTCCGGTTCCTGGAGGATGGTGCCGGCGCTGAGCTCGACGGGAACCAGATGCGGCCAGAACGCGTCGGCGAGCGGCGCGGGCATGAGGCCGAGCAGCCGGTTGCCGCCGAGCGTCGCCGGACGGTTGCGCACGCGGTGGAACAGCGTGTCGACGATGTGGCGGGTGGCTGCATCCGGCGACGCGTCGTCGTCGGGGTTCGGTACGGGACCGGAGGCGGTGAAGACGAAGGGGACGCCGCGGCGGCGGAGCGCCTCGGCGATGGGGTTGCTCCAGTCGGCGCCGCGCGGGAGGTCGAAGACCGCGCCGTCGAGGGCGGGGCTCCGGTCGAGGACCGCCATCGCATCCTCGACCGTCTCCACCGGGCCGAGCACGGTATGCCCGTGCCGGCGGAGGCCCGTGGCGAGTTCATCGACGTGGGCGCGGCCATCGCCGACCACGAGAAGCTGGCGGGCGTCCATGTCAGGGGCGTCCATCACGGGCCTGCCTTCACGCGTGGCAACGCGATGCCGGGCCGGCGGCGGGGCTCTCTCGGGGGGATGGCGTTCGTCATCACGCGGGGAGAACGCCCGCGGGGCCCCGGTGGTTGCAGGATGGCGCAATCGCGGCCGCAGCGCCGCCAACCCCCGGTTTCGCCGGCCGCTGCCGGATCGAGCACGACGGTCGTCCGGAGCCGTTCAGCATCGAGGAACTGGCCCGCAAGGTGCGGCGGCTCCTCGACGAGGGTGGGTAGTCTACCTCGGTGGACTGATGCCTGTCGGCGTCACGGGCTCGATGGATCGCCCGTTCTTCTCGCCCCGATCGGTCCCTCGAGGGGAGAGGCGAAAACGACGTTGAGGCTCCGGGAATACCCGAACACGTCGAACCATCAGGCGGCCTTCGCGACCTGCTCCGACAGGAGGTCGCGGAAGACTTTCGTCGGATCGATGCCCTCGGCCTCGCCCTCGTAGTTGAGCTGGAAGCGGTGGCGCAGCGTCGGTGCGAGCACGGCTTCGAGATCCTCGAAAGCGACGTTGTAGCGCCCGGAAATGAGCGCGTGGCCCTTTGCGGCGAGGACCATCGCCTGCGCGCCGCGCGGCGAGAGGCCGAAGCGGAAATAGCGGGCAACGGTCGGCGACGCCGATGGCAGATGCGGCTGGGTGGCGACGGCGAACCGGGCGACGGCCCGTTCGACGTGCCAGGCGATCGGCACGTCGCGCACCAGTCTCTGGGCGAGGAGGATCTGGTCGGCGTCGAGCACCTGCTTCGGCGGCACGGCGGCGCGGCCTGTGGTGAGGCTGAGGATGCCGTGGAGGTCTTCTTCGGTCGGGTAGTTCACGAGGCTCTTGAACAGGAAGCGGTCGATCTGGGCTTCCGGGAGCCGGTAGGTGCCCTCCATTTCCACGGGGTTCTGGGTGGCGAGGACGAAGAACGGGCTCGGCAGCGCCATCGTCCGTCCCGCCGTCGTCACCGTGTGCTCCTGCATGGCTTCGAGGAGCGCCGACTGCGTTTTTGGCGTCGCGCGGTTGATCTCGTCGGCGAGGAGGATCTGCGTGAAGATGGGCCCGGCCTGGAACTGGAGCTTGCTGCGGCCGGTGTCGTCGGGGACGAGCGTCATGCCGCCGGTGATGTCGGCGGGCATGAGGTCCGGCGTGAACTGGACGCGGGCGAAGGAGAGGCCCGCGGCAAGGCCGAGCGTCCGGACGAGGAGCGTCTTGCCGACGCCCGGCGGCCCCTCGAGGAGGACGTGGCCGCCGCTGATGAGGGCGATCATCAGCTGGTCCACGACGTCCGCCTGGCCGACCACCGCCTTCCCGATCTCGGCCCTCGTCCGGTTCAGCCCGTCGACGAGGCGATCGATGTCCGCCTTGGCGACGATCGGCTCCGCCGCACCGCTCCTGTCCTGCGCCTGCAATTCCGCCTCCTTCATTTCACGCTTTGCCCAAACTCGTTGCCGCGGCGGTTTCGCCAGCTGAGCGCGTGCGTTTCCGGACGAACGCCGCCAGCGGCGCGTAGCGGACGACGAGGCCCGCGAGAAAAACGACGAGCGCCGCGAGCGCCCAAGGTATCCACTCGGCGGACCAGAACCAGGCCATCGGCGGCGCCGGAAGCGTCGCGTCCGCCAGCACCGTGCCGCCCGTTGCGAGCGCGAGTGCCGCGAGGCGATCCGGTGCGGCGCGCCCGAAATCGAGGCGCGCCGGGTAGGCGACGTGGATGCCCGACGCGGTGGTGGCGTTTCCGGCGGTCGCGACGACACGGAGCGTGCCCGGACCGACGATCCCGAGATCGGCGGTGTACCGGCCGGCAGACGCCTCGCGGAACGTCACGGCGGCGTCCGGGCGATCGCTGCGCGTCGCGGTCACCTCTCTCCCGGCGAGCGGCGCGCCGTTGCCGTCGAGGAGATCGGCCACCGCGGTGATCGTATCGCCGCGGCGTTCGAGCGCGACGTGGAGGCCGGGGCCTTCCGCGCCCGGCAGGAAGTGCCGGACGGTTTGCGCCCAGAGGAGGGGGTATTCCGGCATCGTCAGCCATTGCTGCGTGCCGGAGCCGGCGCCGTGCGTGGCGAAGGCGAGGACCCGGCCCGCGCCATAGCGCCATGATGCCAGGAGCGGCAGCGGTTCGCCCTCGGCGTCGATGAGGCCGAGATGGACGGTCGCGCCGGGCTGGGCCGTGGTGGCGACGTAGTTCTCGACCGGGGGCATGACGTCCGGCAGGCCGGCAAGGAAATCGGCGCTCCGGTCGCGCCACTCGACCGGCGTCGTGCCCACCGTGACGGGGTCCGACGACAGGAGGAGCGCCTCCTGGGCGAGGATACCCGGGAGGGCGCGGAAATCGCGGGTCTGATGGAACGAGCCGCCGCCGAGGCGGACGATGGGCTCGAGCCGCGAAGCGTCGGCGGCATCGCCGATGGCGACGACCGACACGGTTATCCCCGCGGCGCGAATCTCGGCGAAGAGCGGCTCGAAATCAGCCTGCTCGACGAGACCGTCGGTCATGACCACGATGTGCTTCGCCTCGGCGTCGGCGCGCTGCAACTCGGCGAAGCCGGCGGCGAGACCGGGGAGGACGGCCGTGCCGCCGCCGGGCTGGATCGGGGCGAGAGCGTCGGCGATCGCCGCCCCGTCGCGCGGGCCGAGCGGCACGACGACGCGCGGTTCGGTGTCGAAGGCGACGATCGTGACCTGGCTCTCCGCGTCGAGGAGGTTCACGGCGGCGAGCGTTGCCTCCTTCGCGACGTCGAGGCGGTTCCGGTCCTCGACCCGTCCGCGCATCGAACCCGAGCGGTCGAGGACGAACGCCATGGCCGCGAGCGGGGATTCGTGGGGGACGCGGGCCGAGAGCGGCGACATGCGCTCGAAGGCGGTCGAGTAATAGCCGCCGGGGCCAAAGCTGTTCTCGCCGCCGAGGATGAGGAGGCCGCGGCCGTGGACGGAAACGGCCGTCTCGATCAGCTCCTGCTGGTAGGTGTCCAGCGCGATCGCCGGCACGTTCATCAGCACGATGGCGTCGAAGGCGAGCCAGTCCGACAGGTACCACGGCGCCCCCGTGGTCGGCCGCACCTCGGCCGAAAGGCCCTGCACCGCGAGCGCCTCGGCAAAATAGTCGCCCCAGCCGGTGTCGCCGGCGATGACGAGAATCCGCGGCGCTGCGGCTACCGCGGCGAGAACGCCGTTCCGGTTGTTCTCCGCGAACAGGTCGCCGGCGGCGGTCACGGCGACCTCGACGAGCATCTCCCCGGCTTCGGCCGGCGGCAGGATCGCCTCGATGCGGTTGCGGCCGGCAAGAAGCGCCACGTCCTCCTCCATCACCGGCGCGCCGGACACGGCGACCGTCACGCGGGCGGTCGCGTCCCGCGCGCTGAGGATGACCGCATCGAGCGGCACGCGGTCGCCGGCGCGGATGGCGGTGGAGACCGCAACGGTCTCGACCAGGACTTCGCCGGGCGGGAGGTCGGACAGGGGAACGGCGTCGATGGCGATGCCGCGATCCTGCAGCACGGGGACCGCCGCGGCCATGTGACCCGCGGTTTCGTTGCCGTCGGCGGCAAGGACGATGCGTCCGTCGCGGTCGCCGGGGAGCATCGCCGCCGCGAGACGGAGGGCGCCTTCGAGATTGGCGCCGGGGCCGCTCACGGCCGGCGCGGCGGTCGCGGCCGCCGCGGCGGTGCCGAGGTCGATGGCTACGCGGTTGTCGAGCCCCGTCGCGACCCGGCCGAGGGCGTCCGGCCCGGCCTCCACCGTGGCGGCAATGAGGTTCGTGCGGACCGCGCTCCGGTCGCGCGCCCCGAGGTCGTCGCCGGCGATCAGGACCCTGGCCAGCGCCGGCTCGCGATGGGGAAGCGGAAGCGCCGCCACGGCGGCGGCGAGGAGAACGCCGCCGGCGATCGCGAGCCCGGCGACAAGCCGCCGCCGGCCGGCGAGGGGCGTGCCCGAAACGAGGGCGGAGCGGCGGAGGAAGCGTTCCGACCCGCGGCCGGCCAGCCACGCCTCGGCAAGGAGGGCGACGAGCGCTGCGAGGAGGAGCCAGCGCCAGAATTCCGTGGCGCCGCCGGGTGTTTCGGGCTCGGGCGCCGGGGTGGTGACGGCCGGCGTTTCGGCGAGGCCGGGCGGGTTGACGGCGAACCAGCTGCCACCGTCGAGGCCGTAGAGGCCGGCGCGCTGCGGCACGAAGCCGAGTTCGGTGCCGGGAAGGACGGCCGCGCCGGTGCTGCCGCGCCATGCCGTCTCGCCGCCGGGGCCGGTCACCGCGGCGGCGAGGCGGCGCGGTTCGATCGGGCAGGGGACGCCGACGACGCAGGCCACGGCCGTGGGGCCGTCGGTCACGGGAACGCCGAGCCAGTCGACGAGATTGGCGATGAATACCGGGAAGCCGGGGTCGGCGGTCCAGGCGGAGCCGTCGAGGACCGCCGCGATGCGGATCTCGCGGCCCGTCGGCGTCGTGCGCGCCTGGACGATCGGCACGCCCCCCGCCTCGGCGAGGACGGCGGCGCCGTCGAGCCGGGGAACATCGAACGCGGCGCGGACATCGAGGCGCCGCCAGTCGACGCCACGCGACAGCTCATGCTCCGCGTCCCAGCCCGTGACGGCGGCCCCGGCGAGACCCGGTTCGCCTTCACCGGCAAGGCCGGCGCGGGCGACCCAGAGCGTGTTGGTCATCGGCCGGCGGTCGAGCGCGACATCCGACACCACCACGAGATCGAAGGTCGCATCGTCCGCCGGGAGGCTGTCGGCGACGAGAATCTCGACATTGCGGGTCGCCTGCAGCGCCCGCACGAGTTCGGCAGGCGTGTTGCCGAGGAGGAGGATACGGATGAGGCGGGGATCGTCCGCCACGATGAAGGTCAGGACGCCGTCCTGCGGCCCGGCATCGGCCGGCAGGGCAAGGCGGACGATGCCGGGGCCGGGGAGGACCAGCTCGCCCGCGACTTGCCGCACGACGGTACTCTCGGGATCGGCGGGCGTCCCGGCCTCGTCGGGCGCGGTGAAGGGAAGGAGCCCCCAGTCGAGGAAGTCCGCGCCGCCTTCGGGCCGGAAGGAGGCGGCGACTCCTTCGACCGGGAGGCTGGCGGGCGCGAGGACCGTGCCCTCGACCACCCAGGTGCCGGGCTCGCCTTCCTTTGGCTCGAGCGTCGCTGCGAGCCCGGCGTTCGCGGTCGCGGGGTCGCCGAACGGGACGATCTCGACATCGCTGTCGGGGAGCGCGGCCGCCATGCCGGCCGCGGCCGAAGCGGCGTCGGTGAGAACGATCAGTCTGAGGCTTTCGCCGTCGCGGATGAGCGGGCGGAGGGCGTCCGGAACGGCCGGCCACGCTGCCGAAGCATCGCCCGCGGCAAGTGTCGCGAGGATCGGCGCGATGCCCGCGGCGCGCTCCTGCCGGGCCACGGCAATGCGCGCTTCGCTGCCGACGGTGACGACCGAGACGCGCACGCCATCGACGCCGGCATCGATCCGCGCCCTGGCAGCTGCGACGGCGCGCGCAAACCGTTCCCCCTCGCGATCGGTGGTCCGCATGCTGCCGGAGGCATCGACGACGTAGATCGCATGGTCGGCGCGGTTGGGCGTGTCGAATTGCGGTCGGGCGAGGGCGACGGCGCAGAAGAGGATCACCAGCAGCTGGAGGACCAGCGCGGGGGTGATCGCGGGGCGGTGGAGACGCGTGCGGCGGGTCGACACGCGTTCGAGCCGCGCCCAGATCTGAAGGCTCGCGACCCTCACGCCGCGGCGGCGCTGCGCGTGGAGGGCGATCACGGCCGCCGCGAGGCCGAGAAGAAGCAGCCACCACGGCGCGAGAAGCGTCACTCCCCCGCCTCCGGGGCCGGCTTGAAGTAGCGGCTCAGCACGTCGAGCAGCGCCGGCGGCAGGAGCGTGCGGGCGACCGCCTGTTCCGGCAGGCGCTGCCAGCCCGCCCCGTCGGTCCGCTCGCCGGCGGCGAGGACCGTACCGTCGGCGGCGGCCGGCGCATCGAGACGGATCCGGCGGCCGTCGCCGGCGCGGGGATCGCCGAGCACCATCTCCTCGGTCGGCGTCGGCAGGGCGCCGAACTCGGTGACGACGCCGTCCCCGAGCGGCCGCGCCCCGCCGCCGACGGCGTCGCCCTCGGCGAGGCCCGCTTCGGCAGCGGCGCCGGCGGGCGCGCCGCCGATGAACTGGCCGGGCTGGTTCCCTTCGGCGCCGGGGGGCGTGCCCCCCTGCATCTGCAGCGGGTTGAAATACGGCTCCTCCTCGGCCTCGACCGCGCCGGCCGGCGCCGCGCCGAGAGGCCCCTGGATCGTCGGCCGCGGGCCGGTTTCCGGCCGTTCGAGGGCATCGAGGAGCGCGTCGAGCGTCGGCTGGGTCGCGTCGGTGGGGCCGCCGCCTGCGATCGCGTTGCCGGGACCGGCGGGAGCGGCCGCGTTCGGAGGCAGGCCGCCGGTCATCGGCGCTGTGGCGGCCGGCGCCGGCGCCTCGACGCCGCGGGCGGCAGCCTCGATGAGGCCCGCGAGGTTCTGCGGCGCGCCTTCTGCGACGCCCGCGCCGGCATAAGCGGCCGCGGCGTAGGGCAGGAGGCGGCGGAGCTCGTCCGCGATCGCCGTGCGGTCGCGCGCCTCGCCGGCGGCGATGGCCTCGGCGGCAGTCCCGAGTTCGCGGGCGACGGCGGCAAGATAGGGGTCAGTGCGTTGCTCGGCGTCGGCAGCGATGAGCGCGGCGATGCGGCGGACGTCCTCAGCGACCTCGGCGCGCTCCGCCGCGGTGATCGGCGTTTCCGGCGCCACAGGCACCGGCGCCGCGGCCTCGCGGGTGGCGACGCCGAAGGCGACGAGCGCCACCGCCACGACCAGGAGGACCGCGGCGACGATCGCCGCGGCCGGTGCCCTGAACGGCACGAGGGTGCGGCGGCTCACGGCACCCGAACGCGCCGCGATGTCGAGGAGGAGCGCCGTTTCGAGCGAGCCACGCCCGTCATCCCCGCGCGTTGCGACCTCCATGGCCGTGCTCACGCGTTCCTTGAGCGCGAAGGTCCGGTCGGCGCGGCGGGCGAGGAGGGAGACACCGGGCCGGCCGCGGAGCTCGCCGACGAGCGCAGCGAGGAAGATGACGACCGCGACGGCGACCCCCGCGAGCGCATGGGCGCCCACCGGTGCCGGCATCGCGGTGGCAGGCCAGAGGCCGTCGAGACCCGCGAGCGCCAGCCACGGCCATTCGTGGCCGACGAGCGCAAAGGCGACCTCGAGGACGCAGAACGTGCCGAGCCCGGCGGCGACGCCGATGGATGCGGCGCCGAAGAGAGCGAAAGCGCCGGCCCGGCGGCGGGCGCCCGCGAGCTCGGCGAGGATCGGTCCCAGCGGCGACCGGGCCCCGAGGTCGGCGACGCTCATGCGTCCCCGCTCCGGAGCGTGCGAGGGAATGACGCTGGTCTCGGCCCTGGTTCTCTCTTCCCCTTGTGGGGAGGCTCGAGGTGGGGCCTTTGGGCCTCCCGGCCAATTCGGACGTGCCGGGCAGGTGGGCCGCAAGTCCCGCTCCCGGCCTCCCCCACAAGAGGGGAGGTGAAGAGAGAGGGGCACTCGTCCCGTCCGGACCGCCGCATTTCTTCACACGCTCTCCGGCGGGGCGTCATGGGCCGGGCGCCGGGAGAAGGCCGTGCGCGATGGCGAGCCGGTTGATGGTCCCGTCCGCGGTGAGAGCTGCGATCGCGTCCGACAGACCGAGGTTGATGAACTGCTCCTGTGGGCGGAGCGCGAGCACGAACTGCGACGGCTCGATCGCGAAGGGGATCGTCGTGATCACGTCGATCCTCGCCTCCGGATGCGCCGCCTCGTAGGCGAGGATCGCCGGCTCCCAGATCAGGATCGCGTCGACCGAGCGGTCGAGGAGCCGCTCGATGAGCTGGCCGTTGTCGCGGTAGAAGACGCGCTCCCAGCGGGAGGCTTCGGGCAGCGTCCGCATGTAGGCCATGAGATAGTTGTCGGCGAGCGTCGCGCTCCGCGTGCCGATCGGCCGCGCGCGCGGGATGTCGTCGAGGCCGGCGTATTCGCCGCTGCGCACCGCCAGCACGGTCGGCGTGCCGAGATAGGGAAGGCTCGGCGTGATCCAGTTGGGGAACGCGGAGAGCAGCGAGTAGCCCATGATCGCGTCGCACCGGTTGGCAAGGAGCCGGAAGATCGTCACGTCGTCGAGGCCGAGCCGGAAATCGTAGGCGGGGGTAGGCGGCATCGTCGTGATCTCGGCGATCTCGAATTCGAGGAGCTGCGCGGTCGCGATTTCGGCGGCGAGGTCGCGCTCGAAATCGGCCATCAGGGAATCGGCGTTGATGCAGAAGGTGATGCTGTTGCCCGTCACGCGCCGCTGGTTGCGGATCTCGTCATCGGTGACGCCGAGTTCACGGAGGTCCTGGGCGATCGCGGCGCCCGAAAGGAGCGCGGTGACGGCGAAAGCTGCCGCGAGGCGGACCATCCCGTTGGCGGGGGACGAGCGGGAGCGACGTTCGGCCATGCAGGAAGCGAACCCGGTGAGGCGGTCTCCGGCCGAGGCACGAAGCCTCGGCCGGAGCGCACATTTTCAGGGAGTTCGTCGCGCCCCTAGTTCGGGAGGGCGAAGACGTAGATCATGTTGAAGCCGTTGGCGTCGTCGACTTCCGGCGTCACGGCAGCGCCGCCGAGGGTCGTGCCGGCCATGGTCGCGACGTACTGACGGCCGTCGACCTCGTAGGTCACCGTGTAGCCCGAGCCACGCGAGCCGAGGCGGGTCTCCCAGAGGAGGTCGCCGGTCTCGGACGAGTGGGCGCGGAAGTAGCGGTCGGCACCCGAGTTGAAGAGGACGTTGCCGGCCGTGGCGAGGATCGGCGAGTAGTTGCGGGCGCGGGTTTCCCACGTCCACAGGGTATCGCCGGTCTCGGCATTCACCGCGTCGATGCGACCGGTGTTGTCGTTGTCCTTCGCGGGGTTCAGCACGCCGCGGGTGGTGGTGTTGTAGACGAAGTTCGGCGCGGGCTCACGATCCATGCGGGCCGACATGTAGGTGCAGTTGTCGGTCGTCGGCATGAACATCACGTTCCGCGTCGGATCGTAGGCGCCCGACGGCCAGTCGCGGCCACCGGTGAAGCTCGAGCAGAAGAAGACCTCTTCGCCCGGCTCGTCGAGGACGACCTCGCGGTTCATCGTCGGCACGCCGTCGCCGTTGATGCTCTCGTAGAGGTTCTGCGCCTCGGCCCACGTCGCCTTGGCGTAGAGGAACTCACCGGTAGCAGCGTCGAACGACCAGTAGACCGGGTTCTTGCACGGCATGCCCGTCAGCGTCCGGCGGGTCTCGCCGGTGACGTCGCCCACCGCCAGCATGCCCTGCGCGTTGGCGTTCGGGTTGACCGGGGTGTCGATGAGGAACATGTCGAACGTGCATTCCTGGTCCCAGTTGTCGTTCGGCAGGACCTGGTGCGACCAGACGATCTCACCCGTGTCCGGACGGACCGCGAAGCGGGTGTTCGTGCCGGCGAGAGTGACCTCGGCGCCGACCTGGTTGCGCTGGAACTCGGCGGCCGGGCAGATGCCGGTGGAGCCGTAGTAGACGAGGTTCAGGGTCGCATCGTAGCTGATCTGGCCCCAGGCGCCCGTGCACCACCGGTTTTCGAAGGGCACGCCGCCCCACGTCTCGTCGCCCGGTTCGCCCGGACGCGGAATGAACTCGTTCCGCCAGAGCTCTTCGCCATTGGTCACGTCGTGACCGGTGACGTAGCAGCCGAAGCCGGCGAACTGGCAGCTCGACCCGGCAATCACCACGCCATTGACGACGATCGGACCGTTGGTGCTCGCCACCTGGCCGGAATCGCCGCGGTCGATGTCCCAAATGACCTGGCCGGTCTGGGCGTTCAGGGCCACGATGTGGTTCTGATAGGTCGTGGTGATCACCATGTCTTCCCAGAGGAAGATCGAGCGGTGACGGTCGACGAGGCTGTTGAAGATCGGGCCGTTCGTCGTGTCGACGGTCTGCTGGCCGCCGGTGGTGAATTCCCAGATGAGGTCGCCGGTGGCGGCGTTGATGGCCTGCACGGTGCCCCACGGGGCCGGCAGGAACATGACGCCGTCATGGACCAGCGGCGCGCCCTGATTGGCGCCGACGGGGATGCCGCGGGCCCAGGCGAGCTGAAGGTCGGCGACGTTGCCGTCGTTGATCTGGTCGAGGCGGCTGTAGCCCCAGTTCTCGTAATTGCCTCGCATCATCAGCCAATCCGCCGCCGGCGGATCGAGGAGCATTTCAGCCGTTACCGGGTTGTAGCTGTCCAGTGCCAGCTGGCCGGGCCTCAGCGGCGGAGCGTCCTGAGCAAAGACGGCGGCCGCGCCGAACAAGGCCGATGCCAGCACCGTCGCGGATGCGACGTGCCCAAATTTCAGCGACATTCCATTCCCTCCCTCTAGGGGTTTTGTCGATTTCCGCAGATGCCGGGTGCCTGTCGGGGCTCCTTGGCTCGCGCCTGCGTCTCCTTCTCCTGTCGGCCGCGTCCTCCATCGAACCGCCGTCCGCCCACCGATCGGAGCCGTTGCGCCCGTCTGCGCCAGATAACTTGACTGCAGAAATCATCTTTTGTCGATACCATAGTTATGAGTCCGCCGGGCCGGTGCTATCGAAGGCCGGCGGACGTGAGGGAAACCCGAGCTTTTCGGGCCCGCAGAACCAGGGAGAATGCGGATGCGATCGGTTAGCCTGATGAAGTGGATCGTCGGTGCGGCAGTCGTCGCGGCCGGCACGGCGGTGTGGGCACAGGAGGTGGTGCAGGCCACCGTCGACCCCGAAGTACCGGCCGCCGACGCCACGCACGTGGCCGTCCTGGCGGGTGAGAACGAGGTGCCGCCGGTCACGACGACCGGCACCGGCATGGCCTGGATCGCCTTCGATCCGGCAACCAACCTCGTCGCCTGGACCGTCGAGTTCGAAGGCCTCACCGGCGATGCGACGGGCGCCCACTTCCACGGCCCGGCCGAGCCCGGTGCCAATGCCGGGGTCGCGATCTCGCTGGTTGCCGCGGGAGCGCCGGTCTCGAGCCCGCTCCAGGGCACCGCGACGCTCACCGCGGCCCAGGCCGCCGAGTTCACCGCCGGTCAGTGGTACGTCAACATCCACACCGCGGCGAATGCGGGCGGCGAGATCCGCGGGCAGGTGGTGGCCGCCGAGGCCGCTGCCGCCGATGCCGGCGGGGCAGGGGATGCGGACGCCATGGCGGCGCTGATGGCCGCCGGGCAGCCCCTCTACGACCGCAATTGCGGCGCCTGCCACGGCAATGCCGGTCAGGGCGGCAACGGCGTCACGCTGGCCGGCTTCAGCGCCCTCGCCGACGCGCGGGCGGTGATCGCCCAGATCGTCTATGGCGGCACGTTCATGCCCGCCTTCCCGCAGCTCACGCGCCCGGAGATCGCGGCGATCGCGACCTACGTCCGCAACGCGTTCGGCAACAGTTTCGGCATCGTCACCGAGGCGGACGTCGCGCCGATCAAGTAGCGGCTTTCGGCGGCGCCTCCCGCGCGGCGAGGCGGGTGGTCCGACGCATCCGCATCGTTCCCGACCCGAAAGGCATTTTTGCCTCTCCCCGATCGGGGAGAGGCCGTCGCAGCCTGGTGAGCGAAGCGAACCTGGCGAGAAGGGTGAGGGGCGCCGGGAGCGAGTCTCTGCGGGCGGCGCCCCATCACCCTCGTCGCCAAGCTCAGAAGCCCGCTCCCGCACGGGGCGAGGAAAACGGGCGATCCCTCAGAGCCTGCGCGAATCCACTAATTGCGGGCCGGCGCCGCCGGATGCGAGGCGCGTTCGGCTTCTTCGCGGGCTTTCCGGCGGGGATAGGTGAGGAAGCGCCAGGCGTAGACGGC
>JADLGL010000095.1 GCA_020849325.1 Bauldia sp.
ACACGCGGATCGGCGCGACGCAGTACGGCAACTACACGCCCGGCACGATCCGGGAGTTCACCGAAGCCGACAACGCGGCCGTCGAGGCCCTCCTCCGGGCGATGGTGGACAGCGTGACACTCCCGGATGGGACCGCGGTGGTGTTCCCGCCGGGAGATTGAGCGCGTGGGATGGCTTTTCGGTCGAAGAGGTGGCTCCACCGGCCCGCTCGTTGACGACGCCGGGATTCCGCCCCTGGTCCCGGCGCACTGTCCATGCCGCAAAACAATCCGAGCGGCGCGCTCGCCAGAGGAGCGAGATCGGTTCCGGGCTCACTTCCTTGGTCATATCCTGGACTTTCGCGCTGGTGGTCCAGCCGGAATTTCGATCGCCGGCATCGAGGATGAACTCCGGCGCGTCTACGACGACCTCGGCAATCCCAAGCCTCGACCGCTTGATCCGGAGGGTCATTTGCTGCCGCGTCCCTCCCACGAGGCCATGGTCGGCCCGGAGCTGCACGGCGTCAGGGGCAGCGACATCCGCGCCGAACTCATGGCGGAAGCGATGCGGGCCTACATGCAGAATCCCAACTACATCAAGACCGTCGCACCGAACGTGGCACGCAGGATTCGCGAGGCGGTGAACACGCATCCCGAGCTTCGGAAGATCATCGTCTTCAACTGAATGCGCCTGCGCCCCATCCGAGAGCCAGGCGACGGCGTATAGGTGCCGACGGAGAGTGCGGGGAGTCGGGATGGGCAGACTGTTGCGGTGGCTGGTGCCGGCGGTGCTGGTGCTGGTGTGGCTCGGCATCAGCGGGATGGGCGGGCCGTTCTTCGGGCGGCTCGAGGAGGTGCAGTCGCGGGCGGCGACCGACTTCCTGCCGCGCACGGCCGAGTCGACGCGCGTTTCGGCCATTCAGGCGGCGCTTGCCGATGCCGGCGGTTTCCCGGCCATCATCGTCTACGAAGCGACGGCGCCGATCGACGCGGCGACCATCGCCGCCATCAGCGCCCAGATCGCCGCCATCCGCGAAATTCCCGGCGTGGGCCAGGTGTCGCCGCCCATCCCGTCGAGCGTTCCCGGCGCGGCGGGCAGCCCCGGCGCGGCCGAGGTTTTCGTTCTCGTCGGCGCCGAGGACTTTTCCGAGACGGTCGCCGCGATCCGCGCCATCACGGCCGGGACGCCGGCGGGCGTCACCGCCTGGGTCACGGGGCCCGCCGGCTTCGCGGCGGACCTCACGGAGGCGTTCGCCGGCATCGACGGCGTCCTCCTTCTCGTCGCCGTTGCGGCGGTGTTCCTCATCCTCCTCGTCGTCTACCGCAGCCCGATCCTGCCGTTCGTGGTGCTTCTGAGTTCGGTGAGCGCCCTCGCCGGGGCGGTTATCGGCGTCTATGCGATGGCGAAGGCGGGATGGATTCTGCTCAACGCGCAGGCGCAGGGCATCCTCTTCATCCTCGTCGTTGGCGCGGCGACCGACTACGGGCTCCTCCTCGTCTCGCGCTACCGCGATACGCTGCGCGTGGAGCCGAACGCTCTCCGCGCCCTCCTGAAGGCGCTCCGCGGCGTCGTCGCGCCGATCGTCGCTTCCGCGAGCACCGTGGTGGCGGGGCTCCTCTGCCTCCTCATCTCCGACCTCGGGTCCAACAAGTCCCTCGGCCCGGTCGCGGCGGTCGGCATCGCCTTTGCGGTGCTGGCGTCGCTCACCTTCCTGCCGGCGATGCTGGCGCTGATCGGGCGGCCGGCGTTCTGGCCTGTGGTCCCGCGGCCCGAACACCATCCGGCGGGGGCGGCGCTCGATCACGGCATCTGGACCCGGCTTGCCGGAATCGTCAGCCGGCGGGCGCGGCTCCTGTGGATCGCGAGCGTCGTTGTGCTGGCCGTCTTCGCGACGTACGCGCCGCGCCTCAACGCCACCGGCGTCGCGCAGGACGAGCTCCTCCTCGGCGCAGCCGAGTCGCTCGACGGGCAGGCGGTGCTGGAGCGCTACTTCCCCGCCGGCTCGGGCGCGCCGACCGTGGTGATCGCGCCCGCGGCCGACGCCGAGGCGGTGCTCGCCGTCCTCCGCGCCGACGACGCAGTGGCCGCGGCGGAGATCAACGGCACGCCGGCGGTGGTCGACGGCGCCGAGGTGGTCGAACTCGCCGCAACGCTGCGCTTCGGGCCGGACAGCGACGAGGCACTGGCTGCCATCGAGCGTCTCCGGGCGGCGCTCGAGGTCGTCTCGCCGGACGTTCTCGTCGGCGGTTCCAGCGCGATCTCGCTCGATACGCTCGATAGCGCCGAGCGCGACCTCAGGACGATCGTGCCGCTGATTCTCGCGGTGATCACGCTCATCCTGATCCTCCTCCTCCGCTCCATCCTCGCGCCGATCCTCCTCCTGGCGACGACGGTGCTGTCCTACTTCGCGGCGCTCGGCATTTCGGGGCTGGTGTTCGACATCGGCTTCGGCTTCCCCGGCGCCGACCCGGCGGTGCCGCTGTTCGCGTTCGTCTTCCTCGTCGCGCTCGGGATCGACTACAACATCTTCCTGACGACCCGCATCCGCGAGGAGGCGATCCATCACGGCACGCGGCCCGGCATCCTTCGCGGCCTGGAGGCAACGGGCGGCGTCATCACGTCGGCCGGCATCGTGCTCGCGGCAACCTTCGCCGCGCTCGCGGTGATCCCGCTGATCTTCCTCGTCCAGATCGCCTTCATCGTCTCAGTGGGCGTTCTCGTCGACGCGATTCTCGTCCGCTCGATCCTCGTGCCGGGGCTCCTCTACGACGTCGGCCGCGCGATCTGGTGGCCGGGGCGGAAGATCAGGTAGCGGTGGCGACAGAAGCGCGGGACCTCCGCACGAACCGAACCTCCCGTGGCACGGCCCTGCGACCGGAACAGAAGGTTCCGGCCCTCCGCTTCGCTACGGCCGGAACGACGGCTGATGGCGCCGCAAGCTCCCCGCTATCCCCACGGCGCGTTGCCATTGCGGCAACCCATCGACTAGAAGACGCGCCACGTTCATCCCATCTCTGCGGCAAGCGAGACAGCGGCCCGTTGCGGGCGCGGAGCATTCATGGCGCGGCAGTTCATCTACCACATGCAGGGCCTCTCGAAGGCCTATTCCGGCGGCAAGAAGGTGCTGGACGGGATCAACCTCCAGTTCTACCCGGACGCCAAGATCGGCGTCCTTGGCCCCAACGGCTCGGGCAAGTCGACCCTCCTTCGCATCATGGCCGGCATGGACAAGGAGTTCACCGGCGAGGCGTGGCTCGCGCAGGGGGCCACGGTCGGCTACCTGCCGCAGGAGCCGCAGCTCGACCCGACCAAGGACGCGATGGGGAACGTCATGGAGGGCGTCGCCAAGAAGCGCGCCATCCTCGACCGCTACAACGAGCTGATGACCAACTACTCCGACGAGACGGCGGAGGAGGGGGCGAAGCTCCAGGACCTCATCGACAGCCAGAACCTGTGGGACCTCGACGCGCAGGTCGAGCAGGCGATGGATTCACTGGGCTGCCCGCCCGGCGACGCCGACGTCACGCGCCTCTCGGGCGGCGAGAAGCGCCGCGTCGCGCTGTGCAAGCTGCTGCTCTCGCAGCCCGACCTTCTCCTCCTCGACGAGCCGACGAACCATCTCGACGCCGAGACGGTGCACTGGCTCGAAAATCACCTCCGCGAATACCCCGGCGCGATCCTGATCGTCACCCACGACCGCTACTTCCTCGACAACGTGACGGGCTGGATCCTGGAGCTCGATCGCGGCCGCGGCATCCCCTACGAGGGCAATTATTCCGCCTACCTCGACAAGAAGGCCAAGCGCCTGGCGCAGGAGGGCCGCGAGGAGCAGTCGCGCCAGCGCGCGATCAACGCCGAGCGCGAGTGGATCCAGGCCTCGCCAAAGGCCCGCCAGGCGAAGTCGAAGGCCCGCATCAAGGCGTATGACGAGCTCGTCAAGCGCGCCGAGGAGCGGCGTCCGGGCGACGTGCAGATCGTCATCCCCGCCGGCGAACGGCTGGGGCAGAACGTCATCGAATTCGACCACCTCTCGAAGGGATTCGGCGACCGCCTCCTGATCGAAGACCTCTCGTTCAAGCTGCCGCCGGGCGGCATCGTCGGCGTCATCGGCCCGAACGGCGCCGGCAAGACGACCCTGTTCAAGATGATCATCGGCGAGGAGAAGCCGGACGAGGGCGCCATCAGGATCGGCGACAGCGTCCACCTCGGCTATGTCGACCAGAACCGGACGCTCAACCCGAACAAGACCGTGTGGGAGGAGATTTCCGAGGGCAACGAGATCATCAAGCTCGGCAAGCGCGAGGTGAACTCGCGCGCCTATGTCGGCGCCTTCAACTTCAAGGGCGGCGACCAGCAGGCGAAGGTCGGCAACCTCTCGGGCGGCCAGCGCAACCGCGTCCACCTCGCGAAGCTCCTGAAGACCGGCTCGAACGTCCTCCTCCTCGACGAGCCGACCAACGACCTCGACACCGAAACCCTCGCCGCCCTCGAAGACGCGCTCGAGGACTACGCCGGCTGCGCGGTCATCATCAGCCACGACCGCATGTTCCTCGACCGCATGGCGACCCACATCCTCGCCTTCGAGGGCGACAGCCACGTCGAGTGGTTCGAAGGCAATTTCGCCGACTACGAGGAAGACAAGAAGCGGCGCCTCGGCGAGGACGCGGTGCTGCCGCGGCGGCTGAAGTACAAGCGGCTCACGCGGAGTTAGG
>JADLGL010000096.1 GCA_020849325.1 Bauldia sp.
CGCCTCCGCGCCGCCATGCGCCAGCCGCTGATCGTCGACCTCCGCAACATCTACCGCCCCGACGAAGCCCGCGCCGCCGGCTTCGTCTACCGCTCCATCGGCCGCCCCACGCTCGACCGCGGCGCGGTGGTGGGGTAGCGGGGCGGGGGCTCGCGTTTCAGCCAAAGCAAAAACACCGTCGTTCGGGACAGCCGAAGGCTGATCCGGAACGACGGGGTGAGGTTTGGGTTCGCATTCCCCGCCCGCCGCCCCGATTGACCCCGAAGATTCAGCCTCCTGCCACCAGATGGTAGCAGGCGGCCTTCGCACGCTCTGCTTCATTCATCTCCGGTCGCTGCCGAAAATACCGCCGCGGAACAGTCATGCTCCGGGAACGAACGCGGTCTGCCCGGCGGCAACTCCAGTTCTGGAAACAACCGGAGGAACAACGATGAAGAAATACTTTGCCGCCGTCGCGCTCGCTTTGGCACTCGCCGCGCCCGCGCGCGCCCAGACCGTGGCCGACGAGGGCCAGGCGGTGGTCGATGCCTGGATCGCCGAATTCACCGACGGCGACATCGCCGGCGTCGTCGGCCTCTACCTGCCGGAGGCACTCGTGTGGGTCACGTCCGGGCGGACGCTCTCGACCGGCACGGAGGCCTTCACGACTTACTTCACCAACGTGTTCGGCGCCGGCGATTACACCGCGACGCTCCTCGAGCATTCGGTGCTGGCCGTCAGCGACACCGTCGTCGTCAGCGCCGGCCGGATCGACGTGCTTAATGTCGGCACCGGTGCCGTCAGCAATTTCCGCTACCACTTCGTGCTCGTCGAAGGACCCGACGGCGTCTGGCAGATCGCCGCCCACCACTCGTCGCGCCTCCCCGATCCGCCGGCCGCTCCCGCCGCGGCGCCCGCCACCCCGGCGGCCGCGCCGGCGACGCCCGCGCGCTGATCGGCCCTCGCGCGACGCGGGGCCGGGGTTCGCCCGGCCCCGTCCTTCAGAGCATGATCCGAAGCGTGGCTGCCGATTCTTCGAAAAGGGCGACGAGCGCGATCCGAGGTCGACGGATCGCCCTAAACGCCGAGGCTGGCGATGCGCGACACGAGGACGGCGAGCTCGCTCTGCCGCGACAGCGCGAGCTTCGAGAACACGCGCTTGATCGTCGTGCGCACGGAGTTCTCGCTGAGGCCGAGTTCCTCCGCCGCCTCGCGCGGCCCGAGTCCCCGGCCAACGAGCGCCGCCGCACGCGCTTCGGACGGCGTCAGCCCGAGGAGTTGCAGCGCCGGCTCGGGGTCGGTCGCCACCGCCTCGCTCGGATCGGCAAACACGAGGAGCGCGAGCGTGGCAGCACGCGGGACCGGCCGGCCCGGCAGGTCCATCTCGAACGGCATCGCCTTCACGATGATCGGGGCGCCCTCCCCGCTCCGGTCGAGCCGGCCGGTGAGCGAGACGGCGTTGTCGAGCGCGGCGGCGATGAGCCCGTCGAGCGTCGCCTGGTTGCCCGGCCGGGCGCAGCGGAGGTGGCCGTTCGCAACGCCGATGCCGTTGCCGATCAGCCGCTCCGCCCGGCCATTGATGAGGACGACGCTGCCGTCGCGCTCGACGAGCGCCGCCGCCCGGTCGAAGCGGCTGAGGAAGCTCAGGAACGCCGCCCGGTCGGGCGGCGCCCGCCGCCGCTGCAATTCGCCGAGCGGCATCCATGCGCCGCAGGTGACCGAGAGGTTTCCGGCGTAGCGCGCCCAGCGCACTTCGCGCGGGCGGAGCCGCCGCAGCATGTCGTCGTCGGCGAGAATCTCGAACGAAACGTCCTCGCCGCCGATGCGGTCGGCGAGCGACGAGACCGGGCTGAGATGGGGCGCGCCGGTATCGTCGATGACGAGGAAGTTCCGCGCCTCCGCGGCCGAGAACGATTCGCCGGCCAGCCGCATCGAGAGGCGGTAGTGATCCGCGCCCGGCGGGCCCGCGCTCACCGAGGCGCGGTCGCCGCCGATCGCGAACGTCACGTGCCCGAGCGGCCGGCGGTGATAGCGCGCCGCCGCCTCGCCCTCGACGAAGCCGTGGACATGATGGCGGCAGAGGAGCCCCGCGTCGGAATCAAAGCCCTTCACGTCGATGAAGAACTGCCCCGTCCGGCACGGCGTCAGACCCCATCCGTCGGGTGCGTCGATGAAGAGGACGCCACCCGTCCCCTCGTCGGTCGGCTCGGTTCCCTTCGGCAGCAGCGGCGCGATCGCGGCGCGGTCGAAGACGAGGCCGACCGAAAGGAGCGTCCCGCCCTGGATCAGGTGCGGCAGCGGCGCGTAGCCGGCATGGATGCCGGGCGTCACCGGCACCATGTCGCCGACCGCCGCAACCGCCCGGTTCATCGCTAGTCTCCCACGTCGATCAGCGCGCCGAACGGCACGAACGCGGTGCCATCGAACCGGGCCAGCATGAACTGCTCGATCGGGGCGTAGTCGGTCGGGCTCGTATTGACGAGAACGCCCGGCATGAGGTTCGGCACGGTCATGTCGACGATACCGGCCGCGACGCGCATGATGTTCGCGCGGCTGACGTCGTCGCCGGCGAGGCGGAGCACCTGCGCGAGGGCGTTCGATGTCGCGTAGGCCGAGGATTCGAACACGCCGCGCGGATCCCCCGCCGGATAGTACGCCGCCATGAAGCGGTGGAACTCGACGATGTCGGGTGCATCCGCCCAGCCGGGATAGCCGGGATCCTTGGCGAAGAGGGCGGTGACGTTGCCGATCGCGTTCTCGATGCCGGCGGGCTCGATCACCCCGCCGATGCTCGCGGACGTGTTGGCCTGGATCTGCGGCGGGTGCCAGTCGAGTTCGCCGAGCCGCCGCAGCGCCTGCCCGGCGAACCGCGGCGTGCCGAAATTGGCGAACACGTCGATGCCGGCCGCCTGGAGGAGCGCGATCTGCGCGTCCATCGTCGGCTCGGTGACGTCGTAGGGCGCCTCCACCACCTCGAAGCCCGCCCCGAGCCCCTCGCGGAGGCCGGCGAGATAGTCGCGGCCGGAATCGTCGTTCTGGTACAGCACCCCCACCCGTGCGCCCGGATGGTTTTCGGCGATGTAGCGGCCATAGACGGCGCCTTCGGCGCGGAAGCTGCCGTTCCACCGCATCGTCCACGGATAGCGGGCGGGATCGTCGAACAGCTCGGCGCCGGTCGCAACGAACAGCTGGGGCACCTCCATCTCGTTGAGATAGCCGCGGATCGCAAGGTTCGCCGGCGTTCCTACCGTCCGGAAGATGAGGTGGACGCCGTCCTGCTCGACCAGCCGGCGTGTCAGTTCGAGCGCACGCGCCGGACTGTACTCGTCGTCGTAGGAAATGAACCGGACCATGCGGCCGTTGATGCCGCCCTGTTCGTTGACCATGCGGAAGAAGGCATCGACCGTTCGACCGATCGTGCCGTAGGCGGCATTGCCGCCGGTATAGGCGACCGTCATGCCGATGACGATTTCCTCCGGCGGCGCCGGTGCCTGGGCACGCGCCGAGACCATCGCAAGGCCGACGGCGCCTGCTGCCAGCCATCCCACCCGAAACCGCATCGACTCCCCCCGCCGACCCTCCCGCCCGTGCGGGACTGCGCCGTCGCCGATACCGCCGCCCCAGTCCGGGCCGATACCACCATTTGGTAGCAGAGCACGCGGAGGCTGTCCCGCTCCTGCCCGCCACCAACGGGCGAGGCGATCGCCGAACCGCGTTGACGCCGTCCCGACCCGCCGCGACAGTCGCGTCCCGTGGACCTCTTCCTGTCGAAGCTCCTCCCGGTCGCCGTCTATCCGCTCGGCCTCGCGCTCCTCGTCGGGCTCGTCGCGTGGCTTCTCGGCTTCACGCGCCTTCGCCGCACGGCGCGGACGCTGGCGCTGCTGGCGCTCGTCGGCCTCTACGTCACGTCCACGCCGGTGTTCGCCAACTGGCTCGGCACGCGGCTGGAATGGCGGGTGCCGGCGGTCGCCATCGAAGATGCGCCTGCCGCCGAGGTGGCGGTGCTGCTCGGCGGGGTACTCGGGCAACCCGTGCCGCCGCGGACCGAGGCCGATCTCAGCGGCGCCATCGACCGCGTCGTGACGGCGGCGCGGCTCTACGCGGCGGGGAAGGTGTCGGCGATCCTCGTGACGGCGGGCAATCTGCCCTGGCTCGAGGCGGTGCGGCCGGAGGCGGAGCTGATTGCCGATTTCCTCGTCGAGCTCGGCGTGCCGGAGGCGGCGATCGTCCTCGAGACGGAGAGCCGGAACACCCACGAGAACGCGGTCAACAGCGCGGCGATCATGGCGGAGCGCGGCTGGACCAGCGGGCTCCTCGTCACCTCGGCGCTCCACATGCCCCGCTCGATGGCGACCTTCGCCGCGGCAGGGCTGGAGTTGAACCCCTTCCCCACCGATTTCCGCACGCGGCCCGGCGCTCCCGCGAGCGCCCTCGATTTCCTGCCCGATGCCGGCGCGCTGTCGCTCACCACCGATGCGGTGAAGGAGTTCATCGGCCGTGTCGTCTACCGCCTCCGCGGCTGGGCCTGAACGCGGAGCGGCCCGCCGCTTTCGCGCCGGGCCGCTCGAAACGCCTCTGAAAGGTCGTCAGTTGTAGGTGCGCCAGTAGTCGTCCACGCGGGCGGCGACCGCCTGATCGTCCCAGTCCCACGCGTCGTTGTCCGAGTATCGCGGCGCGCCGCGGAGCTGCTCCTCGGTCACCGCGACCTCGTAGCCGCCGAGCGCCGGGTTGTAGGTGAGCGACGACCACGGCAGCGGATAGTAGTCCCGTCCGATGCCGAGGAAGCCGCCGAAGGCGAGGACGGCATAGGCGACGTGACCGTCGAGCTTGCCGATCATCACCCGCTCGATGTGGCCGACGTGATCGCCATTGGTGGCGTAGACGCGGGTACCCTCCACCTTGTCGGAGCCGATCAGCGAGAAGGTCTCGCGTTCACCCGTATCCCGTACGCCCGTGCGCATGTTCTCCATCGTGGTTCTCCTCGTGTCCCTGCCCTTGCCCGGACAACGTCGACCTCCGGGCGCGGTTCCGCTTTCTGCCGGTTACTGCC
>JADLGL010000097.1 GCA_020849325.1 Bauldia sp.
CTAACCCGCGCCGATTTCTCCGATCATCGCCGACAGCGCGGCCTGGAGGCGCTCGAGGTCTTCCGGGCGGGACAGGCGGTGGTCGCCGTCCTTGATCAGCGTCAGCACCACGTCATCGCTCGCGAGCCGTTCGAGGAGGGCTGTGGCGTGGCGGTAGGGCACCTCCTCGTCCTCCATGCCCTGGAGGATGTGGACGGGGCAGCCGGTTTCGATGAGCTTGCCGCCGAAGAGATGGATTTCGCCGTCGTCGATCAGGCGCCGCGTGATCGGCAGGACATCGTCGCCGGGACGGAGCGGCGGGCGGTGAATGATGCCTTTGGCGACGATTTCGCCGCGCTGCTCCTTCGACATGTTGTCCCACATCAGCGATTTCGTCATGTCGACGGCGGGAGCGATGAGGATCATGCCGGCGATCCGGCTCCTCGCCGCGGCGCGTTCGGCGCGGGCGAGGAGAAGGGCGAGCCAGCCGCCCATCGACGAGCCGATGACGATCTGGGGTCCCGTGGTGGTGGCGAAGATGGCGCGCGCCTCGTCGAGCCAGCGGGAGATCGTCCCGTCGACGAAATCGCCGCCCGACCGGCCGTGGCCGGAATAGTCGAACCGGGTGCAGGCGAGGCCCATCGCGGTGGCGTAGCGGTCGACCGCCCTGGCCTTCGAGCCCGTCATGTCGGAGCGGTAGCCGCCGAGCCAGAAGAGGCCGGGGGCGCCGCCCGGCCGGGCGAGGACGGCGATCTCCCGCTCGAGGAAGCCGATGCCCACCTTCAGCCGCTTTTCGCGGACATCGCCCATTCGGAGCCCCCTCGCGCGTCCGGCGCGCAACAGGCCGAAGCTTAAACCATGACAGGCCCGTTCGAGGAGTTGACTTCCGGGCGCATGGGCCACAACTCTAGCCGCAATCCCGGAGATCGGGTGGTACGTCGGCTTGGGGCCCCGCGGCAGTCCGCGACGGGTCCTATTCGTACTTCCCGCGGGGATCGCCCGAAACAACAGGAGCAATCGCCATTCGTCGACCCCACAGAGCCCCGCCTCCCACCAAGGACGGCCCGCGCGTCAATGAGGAAATCCGGGTTTTTTCCGTCCAGCTGATCGGCGCAGAAGGTGAAAACCTCGGCCCGACCCCGATCGAGCAGGCGCTCGCAATAGCCCAGCAGGCGGGCCTCGATCTCGTCGAAATCTCCCCCAACGCCGTGCCGCCCGTCGCCAAGGTGATGGATTTCGGCCGCTTCAAGTACCAGTCGCAGAAGAAGGCGGCTGAGCAGCGGAAGCGCCAGAAGGTCGTCGAGGTCAAGGAGATCAAGATGCGCCCGAACATCGACACGCACGACTACGACGTGAAGATGAAGTCGATGCGGCGCTTCTTCGAGGAAGGCGACAAGGTCAAGGTGACGCTCCGCTTCCGCGGCCGCGAAATGGCGCACCAGGAGCTCGGCGCGAAACTCCTCGATCAGGTGAAGGCCGAGACGGCCACGGAAGCCAAGGTCGAGGCGGAGCCGAAGCTCGAAGGCCGCCAGATGGTCATGATCCTGGCGCCGCGATGAAACGCGGCGCCGCCCCGGCTCCGGTGATCGCTGCCGCTGCGGCCGTCGCGGCCTGACGACCGCAGGACTTCCGAAAATGGCCGAACCCCGCATCATCCGCTGGAAGGCATGGTCGGGCGACGGGGTCGAGCATGCCGAGGTGCAGCGGCTCGGCGACGCGGTGAACGTCCATTCGGTGGTGGTGGGCGAGGATGAGGGAAAGCGCTTCGGCGTCCACTATCACCTCCTCCTCGTTCCCGGCTGGGAGTTCCACAACCTCATCCTCGACACGGCCCGGCCCGGCTTCCCCCGGCTGTCGCTGAGCCGGAAGGGGGGCGTGTGGACGGACCTGTCGACCGGCGCCGAGATGCCCGAGCTTTCGGGCTGCATCGACGTCGACATCTCGGCGACGCCGTTCACCAACAGCCTGCCGATCCACCGCCTCGGCCTCGCCGAGAGCGAGAGCGCCGAGATTCTCGTCGCGCATCTTGCGGCGCCGGACTTCGTCCCGAAGCCGGTGCGCCAGCGCTACACCTGTCTCCTCCAGAGCCGGCACTACCGGTTCGAATCCCTCGACGGCAGCGGGTTCACCGCCGATCTCGAGGTCGACGACGCGGGGCTGGTGGTGGACTATCCCGGCCTGTTCCGGCGGGTCGGGTAGCGCACCCACCGGCCGCGCTTGCGTGCGCGCGGCCGCGCCTTTATAAGCCCGCATCCCCGGTCCGGCAGGGCATGCCGCGGCGGGGGTTTCGCTCATAACGCAAGAAGATGCGTCCTCGGGTCCGCCCGACGTTGGCGCTTATGGAGAGCCAAATGCCCAAGATGAAGACCAAGAGCGGCGCGAAAAAGCGCTTCAAGGTGACGGGTACCGGGAAGGTGGTTGCGGCGCAGGCCGGCAAACGCCACGGCATGGTGAAGCGGACGGCCAAGTTCATCCGCAACGCCCGGGGAACGAACGTGCTGTTCAAGACGGACGGCGACAACGTCAAGAAGTTCTTCCTGCCGAACGACTAAGTCCCGAACAGAAACCCCGCTCAGGAGAACGCCATGTCGCGCGTCAAACGGGGCGTCACGTCGCACGCCCGCCACAAGAAGATCCTCAAGAAGGCCGAAGGCTATTACGGCCGCCGCAAGAATACGATCCGCATTGCCAAGCAGGCGGTCGACAAGGCGAACCAGTATGCCTTCCGCGACCGGAAAGCGCGGAAGCGCACGTTCCGCGGCCTGTGGATCCAGCGCATCAACGCCGCCGCCCGCATCCACGACCTGACCTATTCCCGATTCATCGACGGCCTCGCGAAGGCTGGGGTCGAGGTCGACCGCAAGATGCTCGCTGACATCGCCGTGCACGAGCCGGACGCCTTCAAGGCGCTGGCCGAGCAGGCGAAGGGCGCTCTCGCGGCGTAACCCACGCCTTTCGAGGCCGATGACTTCGTCCCGTGCCGGATTTCCGGCGCGGGGTTGACGCGCGGCCCCGTGACCCGTTTCTCATCGGCCGCGCCCGTACACTGGCTGGCCATGAGGACGGCAATGTCTGACATCGATACGATCGAACGCACGATCCTCGCCGCGGTGGGCTCCGCCGGCGACGAGGCGGCGCTCGAAACCGTGCGCGTTTCCGCCCTCGGCAAGAAGGGCTCGGTCTCCGAACTCCTGAAGACGCTCGGGACGATGACCCCGGCCGAGCGACAGACCGCCGGCCCCGCGATCAACGGCCTCAAGGACCGCGTCAACGAGGCGCTCGCGGCGCGGAAGGCGATCCTTCGCGACGAGGCGCTGACGAAGCGGCTCGCGGCGGAGGCGGTCGACGTGACGCTGCCGGTGCGGCGCGCCCCGCTCGAAACGGGCCGCATCCATCCGGTGAGCCAGGTGATCGACGAGATCACCGCGATCTGCTCCGACCTCGGCTTCGCCATCGCCGAAGGGCCGGACATCGAGACCGACTTCTACAATTTCACCGCGCTCAATTTCCCGGTCGGCCACCCCGCCCGCGAGATGCACGACACGTTCTTCTTCAGGCCGAACGCCGAGGGCGAGCGGCTCCTTCTCCGCACGCACACCTCGCCGGTGCAGATCCGCACCATGGAGAAGCAGAAGCCGCCGATCCGCGTCGTGATCCCCGGCCGCACCTACCGCCAGGACAGCGACCAGACCCACACGCCGATGTTCCACCAACTCGAGGGGCTGGTGATCGAGGAAGACACCAATATCGGCCATCTCAAATGGGTGCTGCAGGAGTTCTGCAAGGCGTTCTTCGAGGTCGACCGCGTCGAGATGCGGTTCCGGCCGAGCTTCTTCCCGTTCACCGAGCCGTCGATGGAAGTCGACATCCGCTGCAGGCGCGTCGGCAACGAGGTGCGGTTCGGCGAGGGCGACGACTGGCTCGAAATCCTCGGCTGCGGAATGGTGCACCCGAACGTCCTGCGCCACGGCGGCATCGATCCCGACAGGTACCAGGGTTTTGCCTGGGGCATGGGGATCGACCGGATCGCGATGCTGAAATACGGCATGCCGGACCTGCGCGCGTTCTTCGACGCCGACGTCCGCTGGCTCCGCCACTACGGTTTTCGCCCCCTCGACCTGCCGACGCTCGCCGGCGGGCTGAGCGGCTGACGGCGAACCGATATACATTCTCGCGGCCGACGACCGAGACAGGAGGTCGAACATGCCCATTGCCCAGAACGTGCTTCTCAGCCTCGACGAACTCCGCTCGCTGATCGAGCCGATCATCCGGGAGGGTTTTGCCGGGTTCGGCGTGCGGAACCTCGTCCTCGAGGAGGACGAGGACTTCGAAGGCGACCCGTTCGTCTGGGCGACGGTCAATGTCGACGAGCGTACCGACACGCGGACGCAGATCGAGGTCAACGACGATGTCCAGCAGGCGGTCTGGAAGACCGGCGACAGGCGCTACGTCTTTCTTACCGCGCTGCCACCGCCGGACGCCGACGAGGCTGAAGAGGACGGCGAGGAACCGTGACGCGAGAGACAATGGCGTCATCACTCATCGACGCCGCCGATGCTCTGCTTCAGGAGGGCGGACGGAGCGTCGTCTTCAGACGGCGCGCCGTAAGCACGGCCTACTATGCGGTCTTCCATGCATTGGCGAAGCTCACCGCCGACTATGTGACCCGGTCCGCCGGCCGGTCGACGATGGAGTATGAGCGGGCATATCGCGCGATGGCGCATACCGCGCTCAGGAGCGCGTTTGCCAACGCACCGCTGGTCGAACACCCCCGCGTCCGGGAGATCGGCCAGATCGTCGTGCGTCTTCAGGCAGAGCGCGAGCGCGCCGACTATCTGCCCCCCGGTGCCGCCCCCTTTCCCACGGACGTCGTTCGCATCCTTCTCGACCGAGCCCGCGACGCCGTGGCGGCCATCGAAAGCCTTCGCCTTTCCGACGAGAGCGTTCGCCTCCTCGCCGTGACTCTCCTGTTCAGGGATCGTCGTCCATGAAGTTCACCCTCTCCTGGCTCAAGGAGCATCTCCACACCGAGGCGAGCGCGGAGGAGATCGCGAGGTCCCTCACCCGCATCGGCCTCGAAGTGGAAAGCGTCGAGGACCCTGCCAAGGCGCTCGCGCCGTTCCGGATCGCGTCGGTGGTCTCGGCCCAGCAGCACCCGAACGCCGATCGCCTCCGCGTCTGCATGGTCGACGTCGGCGATGCGTCGGGGCCGGTGCAGGTCGTCTGCGGCGCGCCGAATGCCCGCGCGGGCATCAAGGCGGTGTTCGCGGCGCCGGGATCGGTGATCCCGAACACCGGCGACGTGCTGAAGACCGGCACGATCCGCGGCGTCGAGAGCCGCGGCATGCTGGTTTCCGAGCGCGAGCTCGGCCTCTCCGACGAGCACACCGGCATCATCGAGCTGCCGGACGATGCGCCGGTCGGCACGTCCTTCGCGGCGTACAGGAAGCTCGCCGATCCGCTGTTCGACGTTTCGGTGACGCCGAACCGGCCGGACTGCCTCGGCGTCTCCGGCATCGCGCGCGACCTCGCCGCGGCCGGACTCGGCACGGTCATCGGCCACGCGCTGCCACCCGGTCACGGCGCCTTCCCGGCACCGGTCACGGTGACGCTCGACCTCGGCGATGCGCCGGGGCTGTGTCCGGCCTTCGCGCTCCGGCTCATCCGCGGCGTGAAGAACGGGCCGTCGCCGGAATGGCTGCAGCAGCGGCTCCGCTCGATCGGGCTCCGGCCAATCAACGCCCTCGTCGACGTGACGAATTTCCTGACGTTCGACCGTAACCGGCCGCTCCACGTCTTCGACGCGTCCAAGGTGGCGGGGAACCTCACGGTGCGGAAGGCCAAAGGGGGCGAGGAAATCCTCGCCCTCGACGGGCGGACCTACAGGCTCGACGAGACGATGGTGGTCATCGCCGACCAGAACGGCGTCGAATCGATCGGCGGCATCATGGGCGGCGAGGCGACGGGCTGCACGGAGGCGACGACCGACGTCCTGGTCGAATCCGCGCTCTGGGACGCGCTCAACATCGCGCAGACCGGCCGAAAGCTCGGCATCAATTCGGATGCGCGCTTCCGCTTCGAGCGCGGCGTCGATCCGGAGTTCTGCGTGCCCGGGCTCGAACTCGCGACGCGGATGATCGTCGACCTCTGCGGTGGCGAAGCGAGCGAGATGGTCGTTGCCGGAACGCCGCATGACGAGCGACGGACGGTCTCGTTCCCGCTCGCCGAGGTGAAGCGGCTCGCGGGGCTCGACCTGCCGGCGAACGAGGTCACGGGCATCCTCGGGAAGCTCGGCTTCGGCGTGCACGGTTTCGGCGAGAATCTCATCGTCTCGATCCCGACCTGGCGGCCGGACGTCGGCGGCAAGGCCGACCTCGTCGAGGAGGTGGTGCGCATGGTCGGCGTCGATGCCGTGCCGGTGCGGCCGATGCGCAAGCCCGAGGGCGTGTCGCGCCCGGTGCTGACGCTCGGCCAGCGGCGCGTCCGCACCGCGCGGCGGGCGCTCGCGGCGCGCGGGCTGGTCGAGGCGGTGACGTGGTCGTTCATCTCGAAAGACCGCGCCGAGCTGTTCGGCGGCGGGCAGCCGGAGCTGGCGCTGGCCAACCCGATCTCGGCCGACATGACCGACATGCGCCCGAGCCTCCTCCCCGGCCTTGCCGCCGCGGCGCAGCGGAACGCGGCGCGCGGCTTCAGCGACGGCGCGCTGTTCGAGGTGGGCCAGATCTATCGCGGCGTCCGTCCGGACGACCAGTACACCGCCGCGGCGGGCGTCCGGTACGGCACGGCCGGCGTCGGAGGCAGCGGCCGGAACTGGCAGTCCTCTGCCCGCGCTGTCGACGTGTTCGACGCCAAGGCCGATCTCCTGGCGCTCCTCGACGCGCTGGGCGTTGCCACCGACAAGGTGCAGATCGTGCCCGGCGGTCCGGCCTGGTTCCATCCCGGCCGCGCCGGCACGGTGCAGCTCGGCCCGAAGACGGTGCTCGGCTGGTTCGGCGAGTTCCATCCGTCGACGCTGGAGAAACTCGACATGACGGGCCCCGTCGCGGCCTTCGCCGTGATCCTCGAGGCGCTGCCGGCGCCCAAGGCGAAGGCCACGAAGACGAAGCCGCCGCTGGACCTCCCGGACCTCCAGGCGGTGCGGCGCGACTTCGCGTTCGTCGTCGATCGCGGCGTCGAGGCGGCGAAGATCGTCCGGGCGGCCGAGGGCGCCGACAGGAAGCTCATCGCGGGCGTCCAGGTGTTCGACGTGTTCGAGGGCCCGGCGATCGGCGAAGGCCGGAAATCGGTCGCGATCGAGGTGACGCTGCAGCCGTCCGAGAGGACGCTGACGGAGGCCGACATCGAGGCGGTGTCGGCGAAGATCGTCGCCGATACCGTGAAGGCGACCGGGGCTACGCTTCGTAGCTGAACCCTACGGCGCGGCGGCGCAATCCGCCGCCGTGACGGCAACGCTGAACACCGGGGCGTTGGCGTTGTCGCTGTAGCGGTAGGTGACGGTGCCGCCCGAGAAGAGGACGAGGCGGACGCCGGGATCGGCACAGAGCTGGGCGCGCATGTCGCCGGCGGTGGCCTCGAAGGTGGGGCGCTGCGCCTCGGGGACCGAGAAGCCGAGCTGGTAGAAGTAGACGAGCGCCGCGGCGCCGTGGAACACGGCCATCAACGTCGTCACCTCGTCGATCCCCGCCGGCAGCGTCGGGCCGATCTCCTCGACGCGCCGGGCGAGATAGGCATCGAGCTCCGCCGGCGTCAGCAGCGGCGTGCCGGCTTCGACCGCGGCGCAATCGGCGGGCGTGGTGGTGAGCGTTGCGAATGGCGCGCCGTCCGGACCGCGATACTCGTCGATGCCGACGAGGCCGTAACGGATGCTGGCGCCGTCCGGGCTGCAGAAGCTCGCGGTGTGCTGCGCCTGGCGGAACCGCACCCAGTCCTCGGGAAGCGTGGCGGGCGCGACGAGGAGGCGTTTCACGTAGGTGATCGTCCCCGAAACGCAGTCGAGCCTGATCTCGACGTCCTCGGTGGTGGCGTCCACCGCGCGCGGCATCGCCCGGTTGGCATCGGCGACGTAGGGCTCCATCGCCCGGCACTGGACGTCCGGCGCCGGGTTCGCCCGCGGCACCTGCCCCGCCGCCGGAAGCAATGCCGCCAAAGCGAGGAAGGCCGCAGCGGCGGCGAGACGCCGAGAACGGAAAGGCCAGCGCATCGACGGTCGCTCCCTTTGGACTGCGACCATCATATCCCGCGGCGTGTGCGCCGGTCCCATGCGCGGGGCGCCGGTCGCCTCAGTGCAGGCCGCATTCGGCAGCCGCGATCGTGACCGAGAAGAGAAGCGCATTGCCGGCGTCGGTGTAGCGGTAGGTCAGGCTCGCGCCCGAGCGGAGATAGAGCCGCGTCTCCTCGTCGGCGCATTCCTGCTCGCGGACGACGCCCTGCATCATCGCTTCCATCGCCGGCCGCTCGGCCTCGGGAACCGCATAGGTGAGCCGGTAGAAGTAGACGAGGACGCCGGTGCCGTGGAACACGCCGGTGAGGACGACGCTGTCGTTGAGCTGGACCGGGAGGTGCGGCAGGAACGTCTGCGCGATCGCATCGAGCCGCTCGTCGAGTTCCGCCGGCGTCAGGATCGCCGCGGCGTCGGCCATCGCCGCGGTGAAGCCGTCGCAATCCGCCGGGGTGGTGGCGAGAGTGGTGAAGAGGGCGCCGTCGGCCGCGCGGACCTCGTCGATGGCCGTCATCGCGAAACGCGAAGCGAGGCCGTTGACGCCGCAGTGCGTCTCACGGTGGCGGAGAAGCTGCTGGTCGAAATAACCGGTCGGAACGTCAGCGGGGGCGACGAGGAGGCGACGCTGGAAGGTGACGGTCGCCGCGGCGCAATCGACGCGGACTTCGAGCGTCTCGACGACATCGTCGGCGCGCTGCGGGAGGCCGCGATTGGTCTCGACGGCATAGGCTTCGAGCGCCGCGCAATCGGCAGCGGGGACGGGGGAAGCGGCCGCGGAAACGGCTGGCGCCGCCGTCGGCGGGACGGGCGTCGTGAGGGCCACGAGCGCGGCGGCGCATTCGTTGGCGCCGAGCGGGATGTCGAGCGTGCGGCCGGCGAGATCGGTGACGGCAACGCGCGCCCCGCCGCCGGCGCGGAAAAGGATGCCCATCTGCGAGGTGCCGCAGAGCGCCGGCACCAGGCGGGCGTGGAGGACGTCCTCGGTCTCGACGGTCGCGACGGCCATGTCGAGGGCGAGCCGGACCTCGTAGACGAGCGTCGGGCCGTCGCCGCGGGTCGCCACGATCTCGGCGCTGTCGCCGAGGCGGATCGGCAGCTGCGTCTGGAACGACGCCGCGGCAGTGGCGACGAACACCGCAAGCTGTTCGGCGCCCATGCGGTCGCCACCACCGAGCGCCGCGCAATCGGCCCCGGTGGTCGGAAACGTGTCGAGGAGGATGCCGTCGGGGCCGTAGAACTCGGCGACGACCGTCCACCCGGTGGCAGTGGCGATGCCCTGGTCGCACATCGCGGTGAGGAAATCGCGGCGGGCGCGCTCGGGGAGATCGGCCGGGCGCTGGTCCGCCGGCACGGTGAAGCGGTGGGCGAAGGTCATCGTCCGCGCCGCGCAATCGACCGTGATGGCGGTCATCTCGGTGATTGCGTCGACCACCTGCGGCATGAGCGGATTCGCCTGTGCGGCGTAGGTCTCGAGGCTGCGACAGACGGCATCCACTTCCGGCGCCGCCGCTGGCTGTGCCAGCGCGGAGCCGGCGGGAGCTGTGGCGAGCACCGCGAGCAGCGCCGCACGGCGTAGGGCGAAACGCGACATGTTCGAGGGTTCTCCAGAGCCGGCCGCACACTACCGGCGGAGGCGGGCGGCGTCATCCGCAATGCCGCACCGCCAGTCGGATTTGTACTCTTTTCGTTCTCGTGCTATGTGCCCTCGAGGAGTGTTGCGATGGGCCAGCGCGCCGGGAGTGCCGATCTGCCGCTGGACGGCGGACGCGTGCCGCCGTGGCTCGGCGAGCGCATGACGAAGCTCGGCGCGGTGATCGCGCAGGCGATCGTGATCGAGTTCGGCCGCGACGCGTTCCTGTCGCGGCTGTCGAGCCCGTTCTGGTTCCAGGCCTTCGGCGCGGTGATGGGGATGGACTGGCACTCCTCCGGCATCACGACGAGCGTCATCGGCGCGCTCAAGCGCGGGCTGAAGCCGCTCGAAGGCGAGCTCGGGCTTCACGTCTGCGGCGGGCGCGGAAGACACTCGCGAGCGACCCCGGCGGAGCTTGTCGCGCGCGGCGAGCGGGTCGGCTTCGACGGCGCGGCGCTCGCGCAGGCGAGCCGGCTCGTCGCAAAGGTCGACAGCGCGGCGGTGCAGGACGGGTTCCAGCTCTACCTCCACGGCTTCATCGTCGCGGACGACGGCAAATGGGTGGTCGTCCAGCAGGGAATGAAGGACGCGACGGGCACCGCGCGCCGCTATCACTGGCTGTCGGAGGGGCTGCAAAGCTTCGTCGACGCACCGCACGCCGGGATCGACGGCGAGAGCGTCGGCGAGATCGTGAACCTCGCCGACCGGCGCGCTGCCCGTTCGCGGACGGGCCAGCTCGATCTCCTCGCCGGCCTCGGGCCGGACGGCGTTGCGCGGGAATATGCCGACCTTCTGGCGCGGCGCGCTCCGGCGAAGCCGAAGGAGCAGGCGGAGCTGCCGTTCCTCGTGTTGCCGGCGCACCACGACGTCCGGCCGGAGGACGTCCACCTCCGCCGCCTGCACGGCAACCTCGCCGCGGCCGCCGATCGCGCGCCCGCCGATTTCGCCGAGCTGCTGCTGGTGCCGGGGGTCGGCGCGCGGACGGTCGAGGCGCTGGCGCTGGTGGCCGAAGTGGTCCACGGCGCGCCGTGCCGGTTCACCGATCCGGCGCGCTTTTCCTACGCCCATGGCGGCAAGGACGGGCATCCCTTCCCGGTGCCGCTCGACGTGTTCGACCGGACGATCGGCGTCCTCAGATCCGCGGTGGGGAAAGCGAAGCTCGGCCACGGCGAAGAACTCGCTGCGCTCCGGCGGCTCGACGACCAGTCGCGGCTGATGGAGCGGGCGGCGCGCGGGCCATCGCTGCCGGCGCTGATCGAGCGCGAGCGTGCGGCGTCGCACCGCCATGGCGGGATGACGGTGTTCGGGCCGGCAGAACAGCTCACGGCGGGGCGGACGGCGGCGGGGCGGTGAGGGCCGCTCATACATTGGCGGAGGGCGCCCATGCCGGGCTCGCAGCGAAGCTGTCCGGCAGCACGCTCCCGCGCGTGTGTAAGCGGTGGCCGATCGCCTCGCCCCGCGGGCGGGGAGAGGGCTGTTTCGCTTGGCGAGCCGTAGGCGAGGTTGGCGAAACAGGGTGAGGGGTCTCACCGTCACGACGGGAGGAGATACCCCTCACCTGGCGAAAGCGGCGTTCCTTCAGTTCGAAATCACCGCCATTCGTGGATGCCGTCGCGGTAGACGAAGAGGCGGTCCTGCGGGATCGGAAGGTTCGGGACGTCCTCCGGGCCGACGCCGAGGAGGAGGCCCTGCACCACGCGGCCCACCGCGCCGTGCGAAACCGCCACGGTGTCGCGATCGATCGTGCCGAGCCAGCGGGCGACGCGGTCGGCGAGCATGGCGTAGCTTTCACCGCCGGGCGGCACGTAGCCCCATTTGTCGGCCTGCCGCCGCCGCCCCTCGGCCGTGCCGTCGGCGTCGATCTCGGCGAGGGTGAAGCCCTCCCAGATGCCGAAGGTGATTTCGAGCAGCGCCGGATCGGTGCGGAAGACGACGGGATCGAGGCCCATCGCGCCGCGGAGGATCAGCATCGTCTCGTGGGCGCGGCCGAGCGGGCTCGCGACGAAATCGAAGCCGTCGACGGCGTGCACGTCACGCGCCAGCACCGCCCCATTGCGGCGGGCCTGCGTCCGGCCGTTGTCGTTGAGCGGAATGTCCTGCTGACCCTGGAGCCGGGCCTCGACGTTCCAGTCGGTCTCGCCGTGGCGGACGAAGACGAGCGTCACGCCGGGGCGGAGGTGCTGCTTGGGAAGGCCGCTCACGGTCGCTCGGCGTGCTGAACCTGCCCCGCCGACCGGCGACGGAGCGCCCTAATCCTCGCCGATCTTGATGTCCGGCGCGTCGGGATTCTTCATGCCGACGACGTGGTAGCCGGAATCGACGTGGTGCACCTCGCCGGTGACGGCGCGGGAGAGGTCGGAGAGGAAGTAGAGGCCGGCGTCGCCGAGTTCCTCGGTCGTGATCGTCCGGCGTAGCGGCGCGTTGTACTCGTTCCACTTCAGGATGTAGCGGAAATCGCCGATGCCCGAGGCCGCGAGCGTCTTCACCGGGCCGGCCGAGATCGCGTTGACGCGGATGTTCTTCGGCCCGAGGTCGGCGGCGAGGTAGCGCACGCTCGCCTCGAGCGCCGCCTTGGCGACGCCCATGACGTTGTAGTGGGGCATCCACTTCTCGGCGCCGTAGAAGGAGAGCGTCAGGATCGAGCCGCCGTTCGTCATCAGCGGCTCGGCGCGCTGGGCGAGCGCCGTCAGCGAATAGACCGAGATGTTCATCGTGCGGTCGAAATTGGCCGCGGTCGTGTCGAGATAGCGGCCTGTGAGCTCGTTCTTGTCCGAGAAGGCGACGGCGTGGACGAGGAAATCGAGGCTGCCCCACTTCTCGCGGATGAGCGCGAAGACGGCATCCATCGAGGCGGGGTCGGTGACGTCGCAATGGCCGGCGAGGAGCGCGCCCGTCTCGACGGACAGCGGCTCGACCCGCTTCTTCATGACGTCGCCCTGGTAGGTGAGCGCGATCTCGGCGCCCTGCGCCTGACAGGACCGGACGATGCCCCAGGCGAGCGAGCGGTTGTTCGCGACCCCGACGACGAGCCCCCGCTTGCCGCGCATCAATCCGACCGAGTCTGCCATGCCACCTCTCCGTTTTTGGCGGGCGCCTCTATCGCACGGTGGCATGGCACCATCAAGCAACCGGCCGGAATGGCAGGGGCCGCTGCGGACGCACGGGTGGCGGCGTTCGTTTCAGCCGCCGCGGAGTCTGGCGGTCCGTGCAGGGTCGGTCGAGCACGCTGGCAAGGGCTGACACTGATTTCGGAGCATAACGTTCATACTATTGCCTTTCTTCTGCCGCGCCAGTATCAGTCTATAGACTTATCCAGGCGATCGCGATGGGCATCGAAACCACCGGAAAGGCGCGGAAGCGTCTCGACGAGCGGCTGCACCCGCTGCGGCCGGCAGAGCGATTCCGCGCCCCTGCCCTCGGCTGGGTGCGGGCGATCCGCGACGCGCTCGGCATGACGGGCGTCCAGTTCGCCCGCCGCCTCGGCGTCTCGCCGCAAAGCGCCGGCGCGCTGGAGAAGTCGGAGGCGAACGGGTCGATCCGGCTCGACACGCTGCGGCGGGCGGCCGAGGCGCTCGACTGCACTCTGGTCTACGCGCTGGTGCCGAACGCCTCCCTCGAGGAGACGCTCCGGAACCGCGCCCGCGCTCTCGCCATCCGCGACATCGACCGCGTCGCCCACACGATGAAACTCGAGGCGCAGGAGACCGGCGACCGGGATCGCGAGAAGCGGGTGGAGGACCACGCGCGCGAGCTTCTCGGTGACCGGCGCCTCTGGGACCGGTGAGCGACGTCTTCGACGAGCCGGACGACGCAACGCCGCTCACGCCCGAGGAGCGCGACGCGCTGCTGCAGAGCTGGATCACGCACCGGCGCAACCTCAACGAGGCGGAGGCGGACAACATCCTCGCGGCGACGCTCTGGGCGCGGCGGCGGCGCGGCCGGCGCCCCGCGGACCTCCTCACCGACGCGTTCATCCGCACGCTGCACCGCGCGATGTTCGGAAAGGTTTGGCGATGGGCCGGGACGTATCGCACCAGCGAGCGGAACATCGGCGTCGAAGCGTACCGCGTGCCCGTCGAGGTCGCGGTTCTCGCCGGCGATGCACGGTACTGGGTCGAGCACGCGACCTACGCGCCCGACGAACTCGCCGTCAGGTTCCACTACCGGCTCGTAGCGATCCATCCGTTCCCCAACGGCAACGGCCGGCACGCGCGGCTCCTGGCGGACCTTCTGGTGATGCGGCTCGGCGGCGAGCCGTTCAGCTGGGGCAGCGGAGGGATTGCCGAGACCGGCGATCTCCGGTCCCGCTACATCGCAGCGGTCCGGGCTGCGGACCGGAATGACATCGGCCCGCTGCTCGCTTTCGCGCGGGACTAACCGGCGGCAGGCGTCCTGCCTTCGCCGGCCGCAAGAAGTGCCGCGAGGCCCGCGCGATAATTCGGGTAGCGCAGCCGGACGCCCAATTCGGCTTTCAGCCTGCCGTTCGAGACGCGCTTGTTCTCGCCGTAGAACGAGCGCGCCATCGGCGACAGTTCGGCCGTCGCGAAGGGGATTTCGGGGGGCGGAGGGACGCCGAGGAGGCGGGCGGCTTCGGCGACGACGTCCTGCGGCGGCGAGGGGTGGTCGTCGGTGACGTTGAAGGCGCCGTCGGCCGCACGGAGGAAGGCCGTCTCGGTGGCGGCCGCGATGTCGTCGACGTGGATGCGGTTGAAGACCTGGCCCGGCTTCACCAGCCGGCGGGCAGTCCCGTCCGCCACGTTTCGGAGCGCATTCCGGCCGGGGCCATAGATGCCGGCGAGGCGGAGGATCGCGAGCGTTCGGCCGCCGCCATGCGCCAGATTCCGCCACGCCCGTTCCGCGGCGAGGCGTTCCACCGAGCGGGCGCTGACGGGCCTTTCGGGCGTCTCCTCGTCGACCCAGGCGCCGGCGTGGTCGCCGTAGACGCCGACGGTCGAGAGATAGACGATCGAGCGGAGGTTTTCCGCGGCGGCGACGTCCCCGGCGTGGTCGAGGAGGACGGGATCGCCCGCGGGGCCGGGCGGGATCGAGACGAGAAGGTGCGTCGCCTTCCGGACGCAGGCGGCGACCGTGGCGCTCGCGCCCCTGCCCTCGAACAGCACCGCATCGATGCCCGCGGCGCGGAGTTCCGCCACCTTGTCGGCCGTCCGGGCCGTGCCCCCGATCCACGCCGGTGCGGTGCGCCGCTGCAGTGTGACATAGGCCATCGCGCTGTAGCCGAGGCCGAAGACGAAGAGGTGCATGTCAGGCGGCTCCGGAGCGGCTCGGCGCGGTGGTGACGGGCGCAGCGTTCCATTCGGCGAGAACCGAGGCATCGGTCTCGGCGGCGAGCCGGGTTTCCCGGCGCGCGGCAAACGCGGCCGCCGGCGCGAGTCGGCCGAAAGCCCACACCGCGGCGCCGCGGACCTCGGCGGACGGGTCGTCGAGGAGCGCCACCGCGGCGGCGGCGAGCGGCGGCGAACCGGAATTGCCGATGGCGATCAGGACGTTGCGGACGAAGCGGTCGCGGCCGATGCGTTTGATCGGCGAGGCCGAGAAACGGGCGCGGAATGCCTCCTCGTCCAGAGCGGCGAGGTCGGCGAGAGGCGGCGCGGCGAGGTCGGCGCGGGCGGCGAGCTTCGCCTCGCGGCCGGCGACGGCGAACTTGTTCCATGGGCAGGCGGCGAGGCAGTCGTCGCAGCCATAGATGCGGTTGCCGATCGCGGGGCGCAGCTCGACCGGGATCGGGCCGGCGTGCTCGATCGTGAGGTAGGAGATGCAGCGGCGGGCGTCGAGCTGGTACGGCGCGGGAAACGCTGCGGTCGGGCAGGCGTCGAGGCAGGCGCGGCAGGAGCCGCAGGCGTCCTCCGCCGCTCCGTCGCGCGGCAGGTCGAGCGTC
The DNA here is from genome assembly GCA_020849325.1 of Bauldia sp. GTDB lineage: Bacteria > Pseudomonadota > Alphaproteobacteria > Rhizobiales > Kaistiaceae > JADLGL01. Next base: position 15,724 of record JADLGL010000097.1, read on the forward strand.
GTGAACAGCGCGCCGAGAAAAAGCCACGAGCCGAATTCGCGCGACACGAGGTTGGTGTGCTTTCCCTGCCAGCCGATGCCGCCCGCCGCCGCGAGCGGCTTTTCCATCACGGGCGCGGTATCGACGAACACTTTCACCTCGCCGCCGAAGCGCGCCTTGAAGCGGCTCGCGAGCGTCTTCAGGCGGCCCTTCAGGACATCGTGATAGTCCCGTCCGCGGGCGTAGACCGAAATCGCGCCGCCCTCGCGCTCGGCCGTTGCCGCGCGCGGATCGCCTTCCGGGCCATAGTTGAAGCCGAGCATCACGACGGAGCCCGCCTCGGGCCACAGCGACCGCGGCGAGGAGCGGCGGCCTTCGGTGTCGGCGAGCCAGTCCATCGTGCCGTGGCGGCCGGCCGCGAGGAAGGCGCGGAGACGGGCGGCGGCCGTGGGGATGGCGTCGGGGGCAGCGATGCCGACGACGTCGAAGCCCGAAGACCGGGCATCCGCCACGAGCGCGGCCTTCGCTTCGGCGGGCGTCTTCGGGCGCTCGCCTTCCTTCCGGCCTTTCCGGCCTAGAAATCCGGGTCGGTGTAGTGCGGCGACGGGCTCGCGCCCTTGATCCGGTCGGCGAGGATCGGGCGGAACGACAGCCGGGACTTTATCCTCGCGTACCACGCTTTCGCAGCCTCGCCCTCTTCCCACGGCACCTCGCCGATGTAGTCGAGGCAAGATACCTCGGCCGCGGCGGCGAGATCCGCAAGGCTGAGCCGCCGGCCGGCGAGCCAGTGGCGCCGCTCGGCGAGGTAATTGATGTAGCGGATATGGTAGCGGATGTTGGTCCGTCCCGCCCGGATGGCGGTCGAATCCGGCGAGCCGCCCTTGCTGCCGGCAAGCCGTTTGAACACGAGTTCGTTGACGAGGAGGCGCGTCACCTCGGAATGCATCTTCTGGCCGAACCAGGCGACGAGGCGACGGGCTTCGGCGCGCTCGACGGCGGTATCGGGCATCAGCGAATCCTCGCCGAAGCGGACGCCGCGGGTCTCGGCGAGATACTCCGCGATCACCGCCGCGTCCGACACCACCGCCTCGTTGTCGTCGGCGAACACCGGCAGCGTGCCCGCCGGGTTGAGCGCGAGGAAGGCCTCGTCGCGGAGGAGCGGCTGCACCTCGGTCATCGTCACCTCCTCGCCGTACTCGGCAAGGACGAGGCGGACATAGCGGGACGGCGCGGAAAGCGGGTGGTGGTAGAGCGTCGGCATCGGGGGCTGATCGGGAGGACGGGCCGCACGGGCCGGTCGGAGCGCTGCTCCCGCTGGTCCCGAAACGGGGCCGGGTATAGGACCGCCCGGAGGGCCCGACAAGCCGATTCGGCCCCACCCGAAAAGGTGGTCAATGGAAACCGGAACGCTCATCGACGCCCTCATCCTCGGGCTCATCGAGGGGTTGACCGAGTTCATCCCCGTCTCGTCGACCGGGCACATCCTCCTCGCCGGTCATTTCCTCGGTTTCGAGAACCCCGGCCGCTCCTTCGAGATCATGATCCAGCTCGGCGCGATCCTCGCCGTGTTCTCGGTCTATGCGACGCGGCTCCTCGCGATCGCACGCGCGATTCCGCACGACCCGCGGGCGCGGCGTTTCGTCATCGCCGTCGTCCTCGCCTTCATCCCCTCGGTGGTGATGGGCGTCGTCCTCTACGATTTCATCAAGGAGGTGCTGTTCGAGACGCCGGTCGTCATCGCGGTCGCGCTCATCGTCGGCGGCGTGGTTCTCCTCTACGTCGACCGGATGGACCTCCGGCCGCGGAAATTCGACGCGATGGACTATTCGTGGCCGATGGCGCTCGTGATCGGCCTTTTTCAGGTGCTGGCGATGATCCCGGGCGTGTCGCGGTCCGGGGCGACGATCGTCGGCGGCCTTCTCCTCGGCGGCGACAAACGCTCGGCGGCGGAGTTCTCGTTCTTCCTCGCGATGCCGACGATGCTCGGCGCCTTCGTCTATGACGCCTACAAGAACAGCGACGCGTTCACCGGCGGCAACATCCTCGTGATCGCCATCGGCTTCGTCGCCGCGTTCCTGACGGCGCTCCTCGTCGTCCGGAAGGTGCTCGATTTCGTCAGCCGGCGCGGCTTCGCGCCGTTCGCCTGGTGGCGGATCGGCGTCGGCTCGGTGGCGCTGGTGCTGCTGCTGCTCGGCGTCGGCGGGTAGCCTGCGCGGGGCATCCGCGGCGCGGCGGCGTTGCTTCGGCCGCTGCCTTTCGCGCAAAGGCCGTCTCGTTGCGAGCGGCCTACCGTTCTCTCCTATCCCTGCTCCACCTTCCGCGTGCGGGCGAACTGGCCGTGGGGGCGGTAGGGCAGGAGGTAGGTCGGCAGGATGGCCGCGAGGCTCGCCGGGTCGATGCCGACGCCGGGCAGCGTCCGGCCCTCGGCGGCCGCCGCGGCGGACACGATCGTGTCGTGGCGGAGCTGCTTCACCTGATCGCGGGTGAGGAGCCGGCCCGGCAGGTAGCCGAGGATGCCGCCCATCACCCCGGCGATGCCGAAGGGGATCGTCACGATGCGGCGCCGCCGTTCGATGATTTCGAGCATCATTTCCATACAGCGGCGGAAGGTCAGCACTTCCGGGCCGCCGAGCTCGTAGGTGCGGCCGGCGCGAACCGTGCCGTCAACGGCGCGGGCAGCGATCTCGGCAACGTCGCCCACGAACACGGGCTGGAATTTCGCATCCGGCCCGATGATCGGCAGCACGGGCCCCGTGGTCGCCATGCGGGCGAAGCGGTTGAAGAAGCGGTCGCCGGGGCCGAACTGGACGGACGGGCGCAGGATGACCGCCGCGGCATTCGCCTCGCGGACGGCCTTCTCGCCTTCGAGCTTCGTGCGGTCGTACTCGGACCCGGTCGCGCCGTCGACGCCGAGCGCCGACACATGCACGAGGGCATCGAGCCCTTCCATCCGCGCCGCGGCGGCGATGGCGGCGGCGCCTTCGACATGGACCGCCTCGAACGACTGGCTGCCCTTCTCGATCATGATGCCGACCGCGTTCACGGCCGCGACCGAGCCGCGGAGCGCGGCGGCCACCGATGCGGGATAGCGCACATTGGCCTGAACGGCCTGGACCTGGCCGACCATGCCGAGCGGCCGGAGGAACCCGGCGAGATCGGGCCGCCGGACCGCCGCCCGGACGCGATAGCCGCGCGCCGCGAGCGCCCGGACGATGGTACGCCCGACGAAGCCGCTGGCGCCGAACACCGTCACGAGACGGCCGTTGCCGTAAGTCCCCTGCATGATCCCACCCTCGCGGGCGCCCCCTCAGGCGCCGTCCGCCAGTCCTACCGGCCGAACCGCACCCTGTACAGGCGGCGCGACGGCGCGGCATCCGGCCCGCCCGCTCCGAAATTGACAAGCCTCGCCGCGCTCCGTACACGACGCGCCGTGCCCGGATGGCGGAATTGGTAGACGCGCACGGTTCAGGTCCGTGTGGTGAAAGCCGTGGAGGTTCGAGTCCTCTTCCGGGCACCAACCCATAAGCAATTGATTTATCTGTATTTTCCGGCCGGCGCCTCACCCCTTGTCCAAAGGGGATGCTGGTTCGCGGGCGGGAGCAGGCGACCAACGCGCTTCGGTTCGGAATCGGCCGGCACGGAGTGCGCTGCTCGGCAGGTCGCCGGCGCTCGCACCGCCCCCTCAGAGCCCGCGGGGCTTGTCCCGGGACGGTCGCGGGCCTGACGACCCGTCGGAAGGCGCCGACGCCGCACCGTTCGGCCAGCATCGAGTGGCTCGAACAACCAGAGATCGTCATGGTCGGACTGGTTCCGACCATCCGCGCCTTGCTTTGGCTCCGAAGGTAGCCGTGGATGGTCGGGACGAGTCCGACCAAGACGATCCTGGGTAGAACCGGGCAGTCCGCACCACCGATTTCGCTTCCCCGGATGCCCTTCGCTTTCCGGGAACACCTCGGCGGGCGCCGCGTTGAGAGGCCGGTCATGTCAGTGGAGGGCGCGATGCCGCTGAAACCGATCTCCGGTCAAAGGGTCGTCGACGAGCACGACGACATCGCCTTCGAAATGGCGGCGCCCGACGGCTCGACCGTGCGCTGCCGGGCCGATCGGGACTATGTGATCGCGATCGCGCCGGACGACCGCCAGCGCAGCGTCGGCGACATTTTCGACGAGATGCGCGGGCGGATCGAGCTCGAGGCCAGCGAGGCCTACGACCTCCACGGGACCGACCGGCACGGCGAAGTGCAGCTTGCGCCGATCATCGCGTAGGCGCGGCGGCGGTTTCACGGCGGAGGTGCGTGCGGCAACCGCAAGAGCGGCCGACGGGTCGCGGCGTCGGGGCGGCGGCTCCGGTCAGGCCTTCGTCCACAGGCGGGCGATGTCGAAGCGGTGGACGTCGCGGCAGAGTTCGACGAAGGCCGCAGCCTGGTGCTCGATCGTCCGACGGCCTTTTTCGGCCGTGGCGGCGGCGGCGTTGCCGAGGGCGCCGAGCGGATTGAGGTCCTGGGCCTTCCAGCCGAACTGCACCGGACCGTGGGCGCGGAGGTGGGTGAACTCCTCGATGAAGTTCTGCTGGGCCGAACGGAAATCCTGTGCCGCGTCCATGCGGACGAGGTCCGGCCGAAGGTGCAGCATCATCGAGGTTTCGACGTCGCCGCCGTGGATGCCGTAGGCGCTCTCGCCAGCCGGGAACGCGCTCTCGGGCAGGCCGAAGCGCGCCCAGCCGGTGGCGACGACCAGCATGTCGTGGTCGATGCGGAGATCGCGCGCAACGATGTCGAGCACCGGCACGTTGCCGCCATGCGCGTTGATGAGGATCAGCTTTCGGATGCCGGCGTGGGCGATCGAACGGCCGATCGCCATCAGCATGGCGATCAGGACCGGCGACGGATAGGTCAGCGTCCCCGGCGAGGAGACGTGCTCGTTCGACGTTCCGACCGCCTGCGTCGGCAGCACGGTGACGGGAAGGTCGGCCGGCATCAGTTCGAGCGCGCGGGCGATCATCCCCTCGGCGATGCAGGCGTCGGTGCATACGGGAAGGTGCGGGCCGTGCTGCTCGATCGCGGCGACCGGCAGCACCGCGATCCAGCCCGCGGCGTCGGCGCCGAAGTCCGTGGTCGTCATCTCCTCCCAGCGGCGGCGGGGCAGCATGCTCGTTCCCTGTCCGGTCAGCACGGTCTCGACCTTCGAAGCCCGTCGCCGGTGTGGCGCGCGGCGGCGGGGTCATGCTAGTCGCCGGGGGGTGGCGAGGCCAGCGCGGGGGATGGGATGCCGACCGAGACCGCAGTTCCGATGGGCATCGTGATCGTTTCCGACCGCGCGAGCCGGGGCGTCTACGAGGACCGCGGCGGCCCGGCGATCAGCGCCTACCTCTCGGCCGCGCTGACGACGCCGTGGCGGGCGGAGTACCGCCTGGTGCCGGACGAGCGGCCGGAGATCGCCGCGTGCCTCAGAAACCTCGCGGACGACGTGCGCTGCCCGCTGATCCTCGTCTCCGGCGGCACCGGCCCCTCGCCGCGCGACGTGACCCCTGAGGCGACCGCCGACGTTTGCGAGCGCATCCTCCCGGGTTTCGGCGAGGCGATGCGGACGGCGAGCCTCCGCGAGGTGCCGACGGCGATCCTGTCGCGGCAGCTCGCGGGCACGCGCGGCGCCTCGCTGATCATCACCGTGCCGGGCCGGCCCGCGAGCATCAAAACCTGCCTCGACGCGGTATTTTCGGCCGTCCCCTACTGCATCGACCTCATCGGCGGGGCGCGGCTCGACACCGACCGGGCGGTGATCGCGGCGTTCCGGCCGAAGGGGTAGCCTGGCGATTGCCGAACGCGGGTCACGCGCCCGACGGATGGGTTCCGACGCCTGCGGTCAGCGCGAGGCGGACGAGGTGCGACAGGCTCGAGGCCTGCATCTTGGTCATCAGGTTGGCGCGATAGACCTCGACGGTGCGCGGGCTGATGTCGAGGTCGTAGGCGATGACCTTGTTCGGCTTGCCGGCCACGACGCCTTCCAGCACCTGGCGTTCGCGCGGGGACAGGCTGGCGAGCCGCTGCGCGATCTCGCCGCTGGCGGCGGGCGCGGCGCTCTGCCGGCGCGCGATGGCCGATTCGACGGCGGCGAGCATCGCATCGTCGGGATAGGGCTTCTCGAGAAAATCGACCGCCCCGAGCTTCATCGCCTCGACCGCGAGCGCGATGTCGCCGTGGCCGGTGACGACGACCACCGGCAGGTCGGGCTGGCGCGCCCCGACGGCCTTGAGGAGATCGATGCCCGACATGTCGGGCATCCGGACGTCGGTGACGAGGCAGCCCGCATCAGGCAGCGGCAGGAGAGCGAGGAAATCCGTCGCCGAGGCATGGGCGCGCGGATTGTGACCGGAAGCCGCGAGGAGGAAGCGCAGCGAATCCCGCGTCGGCTCGTCGTCGTCGACGATGTGGATGACGGGCGTGGTCACGGGCGATCGTCTCCTCCGGCGGACGATGACGGCACGGTAAAGCGAAACGTCGCCCCCGCGCCAGACGGCGGATCGACGCCGATCCGGCCGCCATGGGCTTCGATGATCGTGCGGCAGATCGAGAGGCCGAGTCCCATGCCCTGCGCCTTGGTCGACTGGAAGGACTGAAAAAGGTTCGGCGCGATGGCGGGATCGATGCCGGGACCGGTATCGGCGACCGAGATCTCGATCATGTCGCCCTCTGCCGGCGAGGTGGCGATGACGAGCTCCCGCCGCGGCACGGCGGCCATCGCATCGACGGCGTTGCGGATGAGGTTGACCAGCACCTGCTGGATCTGGACCCGGTCGACGAGCGCCGACGGGGCGCGCGGATCGAGGCGGAAGGCGACCTTGATGCCCTGCTCCTTGGCGCCGACGAGGGCGAGCGCGCTCGCCTCCTCGACGAGCTTCGTCACCGGCTCGATCGTCCGCTCCTCCTCGCCGCGCGCGACGAAATCGCGGAGGCGCCGGATGATGTTGCCGGCGCGCAGTGCCTGGTCCGCCGCCTTGTCGAGCGCGCCGGTGACGAGCGTCCGGTCGCCGTCCGGCCGGTCGATGAGCCGGCGCGCGCCGCGGAGATAGTTGGCGAGCGCGGAGAGCGGCTGGTTCAGCTCGTGGGCGAGCGTCGAGGCCATCTCGCCCATCGCCGACAGGCGCGAGATGTGGGTGAGTTCGGACTGGAGCTCCTGCAGCCGCGCCTCCGCCTCCTGCCGCTCGGTCAGATCGCGGATGAAGCCGGTGAAGAAGCGGCCGGAGGGGACGTTGATCTCGCCCACCGACAGTTCGAGCGGAAACGTGCTCCCGTCGCGCCGCCGCCCGGCGACGACGCGGCCGATGCCGATGATGTGGCGCTCCCCGGTGGCGCGGTATTTCGCGAGATAGCCGTCGTGGTTCTGCCGGTGCGGCGACGGCATCAGGATGCTGACGTTCTGCCCGACGGCCTCGCTTTCGGTGTAGCCGAAGAGGCGCTCCGCGGCGGGGCTGAACGAGCGCAGAATGCCGTAGTCGTCGATCACCATGATCGCGTCCGGCACCGTGTCGAGGACCGACTGGAGGAAGACGCGCTCGGCCGAGAGGTCGTGCTCCGGCGCGCGCAGCGCCTCGGCGCGGCCGGCAAACCGGCTCGCGCCGAGGCCGAGACAGGCGAGGACGGCGATGTCCACCGCAGCGTCGCCGGAAAGGTCGAGCCGCATCGCGATGGCGATGGCGGCGACGATGGCGAGGGCCGTTGCGACGAGGCCCGGGCCGCGGCCGCCGACGAAAGCGGCCGCCGCGAGCGGCGGCACGAGGAGAAGGAAGCGGGGGCGAGGCCCGATGACGTCGGACAGGACGAGGACGAGGCCGAAGGCGAGGACAACGCCGCCGACGGCGATGGCGTAGCCAGAAACCGTCCGCCGGGACGGCTGGCCCTCCGCTTCGCGCTGCGGTCCCATTTCCATGCTTCAGCTTCGCTTCTTCCGGCCCCGGCGCCGCCGGCACGATCCAATACAACCCGGCGTGGCCGGCCGACTACGGGTTTTCACGTAGGGAGACGTCCCGAATTTCGACGGCGGAAGGCGAGCGTCACATTCCCGGACAGCAGCAGGAGGATCACATGACTGCTTCCGCCCGCCTCACCGCTCCGTTCTCACCCGTTCCCGCCGCCGTCGCCGCCAACGGTCTCGCGGGCCTGCCGGGCGCCGTCACGAAATACGCGCGGAACGCGGAAATCTTCGGCGAGGGCGACGAGGCGGATTTCGTCTACAGGGTCCGGAGCGGCACGGTGCGGCTCACCCGCATCCTCCCCGACGGCCGGCGGATGATCGGTTCCTTCCATTTCGCGGGCGAATCGTTCGGGATCGAGCCCGGCGCCACCCATTCGAGCTCCGCGGAAGCGGTCACCGACTGCGAGATCGTCGCGACGCCGCGGAACGCGGTGTTCCGCCGCGCCGAGAACGATCACGCCTTCTCGCACGAACTGTGGCAGTCGGCCGTCGCCGAACTCGCCGGCGCACGGCAGCACATGCTCGTCCTCGGCTGCCAGTCGGCGCTGGAGCGCGTCGCCTCCTTCCTCCTCGAGATGGCCGAACGGAGCCCGGTCGCGGGCGTGCTGTCGCTGCCGATGTCGCGGCAGGACATCGCCGATTATCTCGGCCTGACCATCGAGACCGTGTCGCGGACGATCACGCAGCTGACCGAGCGGGGCGCGATCGAGGTGCCGTCGTCGCGGACGATCGTGCTGCGCAACCGGACGTCGCTCCGCTCGGCGGCCTGACGGGAGAGGCCGACGGACGACCGCGGCGCGGTCGTCGGCTTCGCCTCGAAGCGCCGGATCGGGACGTGACCGGGATCGGCGCAGCCGGAGGATCACACAACCAGAAACCGTCATGGCCAGACGCTTTCCGGCCATCCGCGCCTTGCTTTGGCTGCTGAAGGAAGCCGTGGTTGGTCGGGACGAGCCCGACCATGACGATCTTGGGTAGAAATGAGGCAGTCCGCACCGTGGGTTTCGCTCGCCCGCCGGCGCCTCGCCGACCCGGCCCCATACCCGTCTCGCCAGTCCGCCTCACCAGGCTGCGAAGGCCTCTCCCCGCCGGGAAGAGGCGAATGCCGTTGGGCTCCGGGAATGATCCGAACGCGTCGAACCTACTGGAGAAGCAGGAAGATGATGATGAGGAGGATGGCGAATCCGGCGGACGCGAACGTCAGGAGGCGCACGAAGCCGCGATAGGTCCGGCGGTGGTTTTCGGCGTCTGCCGCAAGGTCCGCGGCGGATGCGGTGCCGAATTCGGTTTCTCGCGCCATGTGCAGCTGCTCCCGTCGTTCTTCGCGCGATTCACCGCGCCGGATCGGCCCTCCATGGACCTTCGGGAGATTTCGGAGATGGGGTGGGCGCCGTCACTTCCGGTCTGCTACGGATTGCGACGCACTGCCGCGCCGGGGCCAGTGTTGACCTCGGGAAGGACCGGATGACCTTTTTGGCGCAGCCTGGCCCGCGAGACTGCGGCGAGGTCGGAGGATTTGCTTGAGCGTAGCCGCGAGCCTTTCACCGGACGGTGCCCGCCGGTTCCCGACGCCGGTGCGGACGATCCTCGCTCGCCTTTCGGGCGGCCCGGAGGACGCCGGGGTCCTCGGGCACGCCGGCGATCTCGCGGCGGCCTTCGGCGCGCATGTGAACTGCCTCCACGTTCCGTCGGAACCACCCGACATGGCGGAGCTCACCGGCGCGCCGGCCTTCAAGGGTTTCGGACGGCGGCCCGACCACGACAGGGACACGCGCTCCGCCGCCGCGCGGCAGGCGTTCAACGCCTGGCGGCAGCAGCGGGGCTGGCCGGTCTCGGGTGACCCGGCGGCCGGGGTGGTGACCGTGGGCTACGGTGAGCGCGACGGCGACGAGGCGACCATCCTCGCCGAGCGGGCGCGGGTGGCGGATCTCGTGGCGATCGCCCGGCCCGACGCGCTCGCCGCGCTGTTCGTGTTCGACAGCCTCCTCTCGGGCGGCGGCCGGCCGCTCCTGATGGTGCCGCCCCACCCCGCGCGGGCGATGCGCGGCGCCGTCGTCGCGTGGAACGGCAGCGTCCAGGCGGCGCGTGCCCTCGGCGCCGGCGTGCCGCTGCTGCGCGCGCTCGGCGGCAACGTGACGGTCCTCTGCGTGGCGGAGCGGGACCGGCAGGGGTCGGCCGCCGACGCCGTCACCTACCTCCGCTGGCACGGCATCGAGGCGGCCATCGCCGAACCGACGACCGAGCCCGTGGGGGCCCAGCTCCTCGCGCTGGCGCGTGATCGCGACGCCGGCCTCCTGGTGAGCGGCGCCTATTCGCGCAGCCGGCTCCGCCAGCTCCTGTTCGGCGGCGTCACCGGCTACCTCGCCGAACACGCCGACATCCCCGTCCTTCTCGCAAGCTGACGGGAGCGCCGCGATGCGCGATCTCCGCCGCGCCGAGCGCGGTCTCGCCGCAGGTCTCGCGACCGTGGCCGGCTTCGTCGATGCCGTGGGTTTCCTCACGCTCGGCGGGTTCTTCGTCTCGTTCATGAGCGGCAACTCCACCCGGCTCGCGGCCGGCCTTGCGGAGGGAACGTTCGCCACGGTGGCGACGGCGGCCGTTCTGATCGCCCTCTTCGTCGTCGGCGTCGGCATCGGATCGGCGGTGGGGCATCATGCCGGCACGCGCCGCCGGCCGGTCGTCCTCGGCCTCGTCGCCGTCGTCCTCGCCGTCGCCAGTCTCCTTGCCTCGGTCGGCGCCGACGGGCGGCTCGTGATGGCGTTCGCCACCGTGGCGATGGGGGCCACCAATGCCGTGTTCGAGCGCGGCGGCGAGGTTTCGGTCGGCCTCACCTACATGACGGGAACGCTGGTGAAGTTCGGCCAGCGGTTCACGGCGTCACTGCTGCGCTACGGCGAACCCGGCGCGTGGCGGCCCTATCTCGTCCACTGGCTCGCGCTCGTCCTCGGCGCCATCGCGGGCGCGCTCGTCTTCCGGTTCCTCGAGGACGGCGCCCTGTGGTTCGCCGCGATCGCCGCAGCCGTGGCCGCCGTTTCGTCCCACCGGCTCCGGTCGCCCGGCTGAGCCCGGCAGGGCGCGTGATCCGTCGAAGCCGGATCACGCCCGTCGCCTGATTCCTTGTTGGAGCATGATCTTTTCGAAGAACCGGCAGCCACTTCTTCGGATCGTGCTCTAGCCGAGCGCGCCGGTGCGGCGGACGATGTCCGCAACGAGAATGCCGATGGTGAGCGTCGCGGCGGCGAAGCCCCACGAAGCCCGGAAGCGGCTGCCGCGTTCGGCGGAGCGCCGCGAAAGCCGCCAGAGGCTGAGATTGACCACGGTGAAGACGGCAAGCGTGATGTAGCTCGTCACCTCGGCCAGCCGGACCATCGGCAGCACGAGGACGAGCGCCGCGATCACGGCGGCAACGACGAGCGTGGCGTTGACCGGCGTCTGCCGGCGCGGCTGGACCACGCCGAGCCAGGACGGGCCGATGAGTCCCTCGCGGGCCATGCCGTAGAGCACGCGGCTCGCCATCACGATCTGGATGAGGACGCCGTTGATCATCGCCACCGCGGCGATGGCGGCGATCGGCGCGGGCGAGCCGCCGGTGAGGGCGGCGAACATGTCGGCCATCGGCGCGTCGCTGGTGGCGATCGGCGCGTCGTCCCCCACGGCCACGGCGATCGAGGCGACGGCGAGGTAGACCAGCGTCGTCACCACCAACGTGATGATGACCGCCCAGGCCATCACCCGTTCCGGGCGGCGCGTCTCCTCGGCCATGTTGACGATGTCCTCGAAGCCGATGAAGGCATAGAAGGCGACCGTCGTCGCGGCGAGGACGACCCCGAGGCTCGCGGCATCGGGGAAGGTCGCGATCCGGCTCCACAGCGCGGCATCGCCGAGCTCGGGAAGGCCGGCACCGATGACGACCAGGAGCGTTCCGACCTCGACGATCGTGACCCCGGCGGCGAGGACGATGCTCTCGCGGACGCCGAGGCAGGCGACCACGGTCAGCGCGGCGAGGAGACCGACCGCCAGCAGCCAGGACGGCACCGGCACGAGCGTGCCGAGATAGGAGCCGAAGGCGAGCGAAACCACGCCGGCCGAGACGACGCCCGTGACCGCAACGCCGACCCCGGTGATCCGCGCGAGGCCGGGACCGAAACCCGCCATCGCGTAGACGGCCGCTCCGGCGGCCTTCGGGAACCGGCCCGACAGGAACGCGTAGGAGCCGGCGCTGGCGCCGGCGAGCACGGCCGCGACGAGGAAGACGAAGGGCGAGAAATCGCCGGCAAGGCCGAGGATCTCGCCGATGAGCGCGAATATCCCCGCGCCGACGGTGACGCCCAGACCGTAGAAGACGAGGAGCGGGAGACCGAGGACACGGCGGAGGGCGGGGGCTTCCGCGCCGGCGGCCGGCTGAGGTTTGGCGTCCACGCGAGTCTTCCCGATGCCGCGGCGGACGGAAACATAGGCGAAACGTGTGCGCCGCAGAAGGGCGGGAGAGGGAGCTCCCGGCCCGGACTGCGGCGCACTATCCCTTGCTTCGATGAGGATCAGGCAAGGGTGTTGTAGATCACGGAGAAGGCGATGGCGGCCGCGAGGAGGCAGACCGGCACGGTGACGACGAGGACGAGGGCCTCGAAGCCGGAGACGCTGCCGGCGGCGGTCTCGAAATGGCCGACGAGGAAGCGCCGGAAGCTGCCGGGTTCCTTCTCGACCATGCCGCGCCGCTCGTTGAACCGCCGGGCGTTGACCGACATGCTCCACGGCACGCCCACATAGGCGACGAGGCAGACCGTGACGATCACCATGGCCACGGCGAGCGGCCCGGTGGTGACGAAGCCGACCCAGAACGTGGCGATCATCAGGGCGTAGCACGCGGCGGCGATGCGGAGCACCGCGGGATGGAGCGACAGCGCGCCGGCCGCGGCGTGGGCGTCATGGCGGACGGCACTGCGGGCGGATGTCCCGGCGACATTGACTGCGGTATCGAAGCCGACAACTGCACTGCTCATCGATTTTCTCCTCGGAAGGCCTGATCTCGTTGGCATTGCGAGGATCGCGCCGGCACGAGCGGCGCGATTTGAGCAAGATCAACTCCGTCCGCGACCCGCCGCCGCAGCACGCGCCGTCACGGCATCGCCACCGAAACGATGCGGAAAGTGTGCATCGCGCCATCGTTCTCGCGGATCGAGACGTATTCGCCGGGAACGAAGGCTTCGTCGCCGAAGCGGAAGCCGGGCTCGTTGTCGCTGTCGCCTGCGGCGTAGTCGAAATACCAGCTGCCGCCGGGCTTCCGCGCGAGGACGCCGACGAGGTCGGCCTCGCCGGGCCGGAAGCGCCGGACGCGGGTCGAGGCCCGGTGCTCGCGCCAGGCGGCGGCATCGATGCGGCCGTCCTCGGCGAGCGGCAGGAGGAGGTCGTAGCCGTGGCGGGGGTCGCCCTCGGGATGGCCCGGCTCGCGGGCGAGCTCGAGATGCACTTTCCGGAACGTGTCGGGAATCATGGCGTCCTCCGTCTCAGCCTGCCGCGCCGATCGCGGCGAGGATCTGCGGTGCCGTCGCCTCGGTGAGCTCGCGGCCGACCTCGGCCAGGAGCCGGCGGCCGAGCTCGGGATGGTAGTGGCGGCGGAGTTCGCCGAGCGTCCGCGGCGGGGCGACGATCACCAGCGACGCGATGCGGCCGGCGACGATTTCGGCATTGAGCCACGCGGCGACCGAGGCCGCGTAGGCGTCTTCGTCGAGCTGGTGCGCATCCGGATTGGCGGACGAGCTGTGGTGCCGGCCGCCGGAACCGTGACCGTCCGCCGTGAGCTTCGGCTCCGGCTTCTCTTCGAGCCGCGGCGCGGTCGTGGTGCCGGCGTTCCGGAATACCCGGATCGCGCGGCCATCGGCGACGGCGATGATGGTGTCGTGCTGGAGCAGCATGGTTGTGATTCCTCGGTGCTGGAACTCTTGCGGCAAGGCGGATTCGGGCCTCTTGTGGGGCCCGGCCCGTCGGCCGCCTTGATCCTACGCAATCGCGAGGCGCCGTGTCGTCGGTCGTGTGGGGCGACGGGTCGGTGCGCCGCGGCAGACCGGCGACGCGCCGTCAGCGCGCAAATCGCTTCTGAAGAGGAGTGAACGACATGACCTCCCGCAGCACCAGGCTCGTCCTCGTCCTCGGACTGACCCTTCTCCTCGCCGCCTGCGCCGCCGGGCCCAATCCGTCGGTCGACATCGCCGATGCCGACGGCATCATCCGCGGCTTCTGGGGCGGCCTCTGGCAGGGCATCATCTCGCCGGTGACGTTCATCATCTCGCTGTTCACCGACCGGGTGAGCATCTACGAGGTCCACAATTCGGGCGGCTGGTACGATTTCGGCTTCGTGCTGGGCGCGGGCATCCTGTTCAGCGGCGGCTTCCTCGGCATTTTCCGCGCCGGCCGCCGCTAGAGGTTCGACGCATTCGGAAGATTCCGCGTCGGCGTCGCCACGCCCCGTCGGGTCGAGGGCTTCCCGAATACGTCGAACGACCGGTCTGATCAGAACGGGCCGAGGAGGATCGCCACGGCGGCCGCGGCGGTGATCGCTGCGGCGAGGATCGCGGCGAGCGTCCGCCAGTAGCGCACGGGCCCCGCGACGACCGCCACGACCACGCGCCCGACGCCATTGGCGGCGAGCGCGACGAGAATCGCCTGTGCCGCCGTCGCCGGCGGCACCCCCTCCCCCGCGAGCCGCGCCACCGAGAGCGTGGCAACGTCGACGTCGAGGATCGCCGAGACGCCGGCGGTGGCGAGGACGCTCGACGGACCGAGATAGAAGGACGCCGCCGCGCTCGCCACCGAGACGATCGTGAAGGCGGCCGCGAAAATGGCGAGCGGGGCGAGGTCGAAGGGGTTTCCGGCCGGCGCCGGGCCGTTCATCGCCGCCGGGCCGCGGAGGAAGATGAACGCCGCGCCGCCGAACACGGCTGCCGCGACGAGCGCCGGCGCGATCATCAGCGGCACGAGGGCGGGGGCAAGCAGCGCGACGAGGACCAGAACCCGGAGGATCGACACCATCGCCGCAACCGCCGCGCCGCCGATGAACTGCCGCGTCGCGCCCTCGGTGCGGGCGCGGCGCCCGAGCGCGGCGGTGACGGCGGTCGACGACACGAGGGCGCCCATGAGGCTCGCGACGAGCGTGCCGCGCGCCGTGCCGATGACGCGGACGGCGACATAGCCGGCGTACGAGATCGCCGCGGTGAGGACGGTGAAGAGCCAGATCTGGAACGGATTGATGCCGCCCCACGGGTCGATCGAGCGATCCGGCAGCATCGGCAGGACGATCACCGACATTGCGAGGAGAAGGAGGGCCGACCGGACTTCCGGCCAGGTGAGCCGGCGGAGCAGGCCGTGGACCACGTCACGGCTGGCGAGGAGGCAGGCGACCACGACGCCGGACGCTCCCGCCGCGATCCATGAGCCGGATGCCGCGAGGCCGCCGAGGACGAGGACGGTGATCGCCGCGATCACCGAGGTGACGCTGAAGCTGCCGCGCCGGTCGCTCTCGCGCTTCTCGTACCAGGCGAAGAGGGCCCCGAAGGTGACGAGCGTGGCGGCGAAGAGGGCGGGCGAATCGAATTCGGCCGCGAGCGCGCCCGCCGCGCCGCCGAGGAGGCCCGTCAACCCGAAGGTCCGAAGGCCCGCCACCCGGCCGCCGTCCGGCTCGTCGCGCAGCCGCCAGCCACGCTCGAGGCCGACGACGAGGCCGATGGCCAGGGCAACCGCAAGGCCGACGAGGAGATCGTTCGTCACGGCTCGCCGATGTCTCGTGTTTCGCCGAAGGCTAGCGCCGCCGCTCCGGCCGCGAAAGTCCGGGCGACTGCGGAGCAGAAGGGCCGCCAGACTTGAGGAAGATCAAGGCGATGGCTGCGCAGGCGCGCAATATCACGGAACATGCTCCCGGAAACAGCCATGTCGCTCGCTCTCAACCCGATGGTCAACGCGCGCGTCTTCCTCGCAGCGGGCGAGGTCGCGGCAAAGACGGCGGCGGGCGGGACGCCGGTGCCGGGCTTTCGGGAGAAGCCCATCATCGGCGGGTGCCTGCAACGGCTCCACGTCTCCGCCCTCCGGCCGGTCGTCGGCTGATGCGAACCGGGACCGCCGCCCGCCCCACGATCCCCTGGCCGCGACCGCGGCCGTGCCCGGTATGCCGAAGCACGATGATCGCGCAGGACCCCACGGCCGGCGGCGGGCTGTTCCGTTGCGACGACTGCGGCTGCGTCGTCGATCTCCGCGGCCGGCCGGGCGGATCGGAACCGGCGCAGCCGGGCCGCCGGTAGTGGGTTGACGCATTCGGACGGTCCCGCGCTGGCGTCGCCCGACCTCTGCGCTCGTCCCCGTTCCCCTCGCTCCGTTCGGGGAGGCGAAGTGGGCGGTCGCTCCGGGAACGATCCGAATGCACCGCGGCCGGGCCCTCCCGAGCCTGGCGCGCCCGCGTTTCCGGTTGCGCCGGATCGCGGTATGACATCTCCGATTGTCGATTGTGCTCGCCCGACGCCCGTCCCAGCCGCGGAGACTGACATGAGCCCCGGTCGCATCGTCGCCTCCGTATTCGGTATCGTTCTCGCCCTCGTATCGATGGGCCTCGTGATCGGCGCGATCGCGGTGATCGTTGCCTTCGGCGTGCGCCGGGACGATGACGGGTTCCTCGAGAGCGGCGCGTACCCGCTCCGCTCGGACGGCTTTGCCGTCACCTCGGCGGACGTCGCAATCGCCCCGCAGCCCGGCGACTGGTGGCCGGTCGAGACGATCGCCGAGGTCGCCGTCACGGTCACCGGCGACGGCCCGGTGTTCGCGGGGATCGGGCCGGCGGGCGACGTAGCCCGCTATCTCGCGGGCGTTGCCCATGACGAGGTCCGCAGCATCGGGACGACGCCGGGCAGCGTGCGGACCCGCGCGGTCGCCGGCGATGCGGCGCCGGCCGAGCCCGGAGCGCAGGCGTTCTGGGTGGCCTCGGTCGCGGGCGCCGGCACGCAGCGGCTCGAATGGGCGCTGGAGCGCGGGTCGTGGACCGTCGTCATCATGAACGCCGACGCCACGCGGGGCGTCGCGGTGGAGGCGACGGGCGCGGTGCGCGCGCCGCTCCTCGCCGCCATCGGAGCGGGCATGCTGGTCGCCGGCCTCGTCCTCGGCGCGATTGCCGCCGCGCTCCTCGTCTTCGCGTTCCGGCGCCCGCGGGGCGCTGCGGACGGCGGGTCCGATGCATGGCCAGAAGCCGCGAATGCCGGCGGATGGCCGCCGGGCGCCTGGCCGGCCTACCCCATGCGTCTCGAGGGCCGGATCGACCAGCCGCTCAGCCGGGGCCTGTGGCTCGTGAAATGGCTCCTCGCCATTCCCCATTTCATCGTCCTCGCCTTCCTGTGGACGGCGTTCGTCCTCCTCACCATCGTCGCGTTCTTCGCGATCCTCTTCAGCGGCCGCTATCCCCGCGGAATCTTCGATTTCAACGTCGGGGTGATGCGCTGGACGTGGCGGGTGGTCTTCTACGCCACGAGCGTGCTCGCGACCGACCGCTACCCGCCCTTCACGCTCGCCGATGCCGACTATCCGGCGCGGCTCGACGTGGCCTATCCCGAGCAGCTGTCGCGCGGCCTCGTGCTGGTGAAATGGTGGCTGCTCGCGATCCCGCACTACCTCATCGTCGGGCTCCTGACGAGCGGGCTCGTCTGGTGGACCACCGACGTCAACGGCGGCTACGGCGACAACGTCCTCGAGATCGGCGGCGGCGTCATCGGCCTCCTCGCGCTCGTCGCCGGCCTCGTGCTCCTGTTCACCGGCCGCTACGCGCAGGGGCTGTTCGACCTCCTGATGGGCCTCAATCGCTGGGTTTTTCGCGTGATGGCCTACGCCACGCTGATGCGTGACGAGTATCCGCCATTCCGCCTCGATCTCGGCGGTGCGGAGCCGCAGCGGCCGGCGCTAGAGAGACGTGTCCAATGAACGCCAGGCTTCGATGCTTCATGTCCGCATCGACGAGGGGGTGAAGAGGCGCGCCATCGCGGCGCTTTCCGAGATGGGGCTGTCGGCCTCTGACGTGGTGCGCCTCCTGTTTTCACCGCATCGCCGCCGATCAGGCGTTTCCGCTCGAACTCAGGGTTCCCAACGCGGAGACCCGCGCAGCGCTGGCCGAGGCGACAGAGATGATGCGCCGTGGCAAGGCGCGATTAAAACCAGCGCCGAGCCCCGTCTTCACCGGCCTTGAAACCAGCGAAGACCGGTCGGAGCGCGCGCGAAAGCGTACCGTGACCGCCGTCTTCTGATAGCGTCGGGGGCACGATCCCGACGCCCGAGGGGCGGCGCGGCGTACGAAGGAGGAAGATTCCGTGGACATGCTCGATGTTATCGCCCAGTCGCATGGCGGGCGGGGAATGCAGGTTCTCGGCGCAAAATTCGGCCTGACCGAACGGCAGACGCGCGACGCGGTCGACCAGCTGGCGCCCGCGGTGATGGCCGGGATACGCCGTGGCGTGCAGTCGGGACCGGACGGGGTCTCCGGGCTTCTCAAGGCGATCGCGACCGGCAACCACCAGCGCTATCTCGATGGCGATGACGGCATCGTCGACGACGGCAACGCCATCCTCGGCCACGTCTTCAAGTCGAAGGAGGTCAGCCGCGGCGTTGCCGCGCAGGCCGCCGCCGCGTCCGGCGTGAGCCCCGACATCCTCCGGAAGATGCTGCCGGTGGTTACCGCGATGGTGATGGGCGGGCTGTCGCAGCAGCTCATCGGCGCCCAGCCCGCGGCCGCCGCTGCCGCTCCGCCGCGTTCGACCTCCCGGTCGACCGGCTCCCGCACCGGCACGAGGCCGGCTGCGCCGGCGCCGCAGCCGGCGAAGGTCACGACGTCCCGGACGACGCAGTCGAAGTCCGTCCAGTCCCCGGCGGCCCGTCCCGGCGCCGCCCCGGCGCCCACACCCGCCCCGGCGAAAGTGGCGCCGCCGGCCGCCGCAGCCCGCGCCAGCGCGCCCGCGGCGCCCCAGCCGGCGCCTGCGGCCCCGGCCCAGGCCGGGATCGGCGGCCTTCTAGGCCAGTTGCTCGGCGGCGGCGGGAGCTCCGGCGCCGCAGGCGGCGCGGCCGGGGGTGCCCTCGGCGGCCTCGGCGGGCTCCTCGGCCAGCTGGTGGGCGGCGGCTCGAGCGGCGGCGGTGCACCCGCGGGCGGCGGCGGGATCGGCGATCTCCTCGGCGGCCTCCTCGGAGGAAACTCCGACCCGACCGCGCGGACGGAGGCGAGCCAGTCGATCGGCAACCTCCTGTCCGGCCTCCTCGGCGGCGGCACGAGCAAGGGGAACAGCGCCGAAGACCTCCTGAACTCGCTGATGGGCGGGAGGCGGTAGCAGCTTCCGGGCTGGGCGGACTGGGCTAGATCTTTATCGAAGAACCGGCAGCCACTTCTTCGGATCATGCTCCAGCGAAGAAGGGTGAGCGGCAACGCCCGCGGAAACGACCCTGGCCCCCTCACCCTTGAATCCGCGGCGTTGGACTCGTCGCAGGCTCGTGGCGGGACTCCAGCCACGAACCGGTCGCGGGTGCCTTTTCGGGCAGCGCGACCGCCTGCCCGTTCTGGGGCCGCCGCCATGTTCGGGCGCGGTCCCTTTCGGCGAGGGAGGGTGTATATCCCCATCGCCGCGAAGGGCGGCGACAGGGTGGCTTTCATGCAGGACTATGTCCGGCGGATTCTGACGTCCGCGGTCTACGACGTGGCAGAGCAGACGGCGCTCGACCGGATGAAGCTCCTGTCGGGGCGGCTCGGCGTCGACGTGTTCCTGAAGCGCGAGGACCTTCAGCCGGTCTTCTCGTTCAAGCTCCGCGGCGCCCACAACAAGATCGCCTCGCTCACGCCCGAGGAACGCTCGCGCGGCGTCATCGCGGCATCGGCGGGCAATCATGCGCAGGGGGTTGCGCTTTCGGCGGCGCGGCTCGGCATCCGGGCGGTGATCGTGATGCCCACGACGACGCCCTCGATCAAGACGCGCTCGGTGGCGCGGCTGGGCGGCGAGGTGGTGCTGTTCGGCGACGGTTTCGATGCGGCGCGGGCCCATGCCGCCGAACTCGCCGAGCGCGAGGGGCTGGTCTTCGTCCACCCGTTCGACGATCCGGCGGTGATCGCGGGCCAGGGCACGATCGGCATGGAGATCGTCAGCCAGCATCCCGGCCCGCTCGGGGCGATCTACGTACCCGTCGGTGGTGGCGGCCTTGCGGCGGGGATCGCGGCGTTCGTGAAGGCGATCCGGCCGGACGTGAAAGTGTTCGGCGTCGAGCCGGACGACGCGCTGTCGATGAAGGCGGCGATCGCCGCCGGCGCGCCGGTGCAGCTCGACCAGGTGGGGCTGTTCGCCGATGGCGTCGCGGTGCGGCGCGTGGGCGACGAGACGTTCCGCCTGTGCAGCAGGCTCCTCGACGGCATCGTGACGGTCTCGACCGACGAGATCTGTGCCGCCATCAAGGACATTTTCGACGACACCCGCGCGATCTCGGAGCCCGCGGGCGCGCTGTCGCTGGCGGGCCTTCGCCGCCACGTCGAGGACGGCCTCGCCCCGGCGGGGCCGCTGGTTGCGATCAATTCCGGCGCCAACATCAACTTCGACCGCCTCCGCCACGTCGCCGAGCGCGCCGAGATCGGCGAGCGCGGCGAGGCGCTCCTCGCCGTGACGATCCCGGAACGGCCGGGTGCCTACCGCGCCTTCATCCGGCTCCTCGGCAACCGGTCGATCACCGAGTTCAACTACCGCTATGCCAGCCGGAGCGCGGCGCGGATCTTCGTGGGCGTGAAGCTGACGGGCGGCGACGCCGAGAAGCACGAGATCGTGGCGCTCCTCTCGACGACCGGCCACGACGTGATCGACATGAGCGACAACGAGCTCGCGAAGGTGCATGTCCGCTACATGGTGGGCGGCCGGGTGGCGGAGCTCCACGACGAGGTGGTCTACCGCTTCCAGTTCCCGGAGCGGCCGGGCGCGCTCCTCAAATTCCTCGACGGGCTCCGCAGCGACTGGAACATCTCGATGTTCCACTACCGCAATCACGGCGCCGATTACGGCCGTATCCTCGCCGGCATCCAGGTGCCGCCCGC
>JADLGL010000098.1 GCA_020849325.1 Bauldia sp.
AGGGGGCCACGTCGGCGGATACGACCGGCGGTGCCCCCTCACCCTCCGCCCCTAAGCTCGGCTGCGCCTCGCTAAGGGCCGGAGCCCTCTCCCCGACGGGGCGAGGGTTTCCGGGGACTTTCGCCGAACGTCGTCACTTCGGCCCGTCGCGCATCAAGTCGGGCGAGAAGGCCGTCGAGAACGCCGGTAAGGTTGGTCAGGACGTCGTTGTTCCAGAAGCGGATGACGGTGAATCCCAGCGCCGCAAGTTCCTGGTCTCTCACCGCATCCCTTCGGCTCTCGGCGTGCTGTCCACCGTCGATTTCAACAACCACGGCGATCTCGAGACAGGCGAAGTCCGCGATCCATCGACCTATCGGCACCTGCCGTCTCAGCTTGAAGTCACCGAGCCGACGATCCCGTACAGCCTGCCAGAAGCGGCGCTCCGCATCGGTCATCCGGCGTCGAAGCGACTTCGCGCTTCGCACTCCCAGTCGTTGCATAGTTGCGGGACTCCCGGCCGCTCGCGTCTGGCTAGCGTAGCGAAGCCCATCCGACCGGGCGAATGCAGCAATGGCTGACGTCCCGCGCGAAAACGGGTCCGTGCGCCGCCGCCTCGCGGCGGTCGGGAACGGCATCCTTTCCGGCATCGATGCCGTGTTCGCCGGCATCGGCTGGGTTTTCGGGCGGATCGGCGCCGGCATACGCGCGGTGTTTTCGATCCCCGGCCTCGGCGCCGTCCGGACGCACTACGGCCGCTTCGCGCGGACGCTCGGCCGGGCGATGCCGAAGGGGCTCTACCCGCGGTCGCTCATCATCATCATCGCGCCGATGGTGCTCCTGCAGGCGGTGGTGGCGTTCGTGTTCATGGAGCGGCACTACCAGAGCGTCACGAGCCTCCTGTCGGCCGCCACCACGCGCGACATTGCGACAGTCATCGACCTCCTCGAAGCCGACCGGAGCCCGGAAGCGACGGCCGCGACGATCGACATCGCCCGCAAGCGCCTGCGCCTCAATGTCTCGATCTTGCCGGCGGAGCCGCTTCCGCCGGCGGGGTCGCGGCCGTTCTTCTCGCTGCTGGACGAAACACTCAGCCGGCAGATCACCGAGCAGATCGGGAGGCCGTTCTGGATCGACACCGTCGGCGCATCGAACCTGGTCGAGATCAGGATCGAGCTGCCCGACCGTCTCGTGCGCGTGTTCGCACAGCGGAGCCAGACCTACGCCTCGAACTCGGAGATCTTCATCGTCTGGATGGTCGGCGCGAGCCTCGTCCTCCTCACGATCGCGGTACTCTTCCTCCGCAACCAGATCGTGCCGATCCAGCGTCTCGCCGATGCCGCCGAGAGCTTCGGCAAGGGCCGGCCGGCGCCGGAATTCCGGCCGCGGGGGGCGCGGGAGGTGCGGCGCGCTTCGGCGGCGTTCATCGAGATGCGCGGCCGCATCGTGCGGCAGATCGAGCAGCGGACGACGATGCTCGCCGGCGTCTCGCACGACCTCCGCACGATCCTCACCCGCTTCCGCCTGCAGCTCGAATTCCTCGGGCGCTCGGCGGATTCGGACGAGCTCCGCCAGGACATCGACGACATGCAGCGGATGCTGGAGGAGTACCTCGCCTTCGCGAGCGGCGACGGCAGCGAGCAGGCCGTTCCGACGGCGGTCCCGGCGCTCCTCGAACGCGTCGTGGAACAGTTCGGCGGCGGCAGGAAGGTGGCGGTCGCCGTCCTCGGCGCGCCGAAGGTGATGCTGCGCCCCCTCGCCTTCCGGCGCTGCATCGGCAACCTCGTCGCCAACGCCGTGCGCCACGCCGACAACGTCTCGATCACCGCCACCCACGCGGCCGGCTGGCTCACAGTGGTGGTCGACGACGACGGCCCCGGCATTCCGGAGGCGGAGCGCGAAGCCGTGTTCCGCCCGTTCCACCGGCTCGACACGGCGCGGAATCTCGAACACAGCGGCACCGGCCTCGGCCTTGCGATCTCCCGCGACATCGCCCGCGCGCATGGCGGCGACATCACGATGAGCCAGAGCCTCCTCGGCGGGCTCAGGGCGACGGTGCGGGTGCCGGGTTAGGTGTTCAGTGCCGCCAGCGGACCAGGCGATATCACCCAGCGCCGTCGAGGCATGGGAGCCGGCAAAGGCGCTGCCCTCGGCAAAAGCGGCATACGCCTGAGCGAGGTCGCTAAATCCCGAAGTCGCTTCGTTTGAAGATCGAAACGAGCGCAATGCCCCGATCCTGCAGGAATTGCTCGGCCCCCTCCTCCCGATCCACCACGCACAGGGCGGTGCCGACCGTGCAGTTGGGGCGTTCGGAGTGCAGGTTGGTGAGCGCCTTCACGAACGAGCCGCCGCTGGTGGCAACGTCGTCTACGAGAAGCACGTCCGCGCCGTCGGTGACGGCGCCGTCGATCAGTTCCCTGGCCCCGTGAGGCTTCGGATCCTTGCGGAGGAAGAACGCATCGACAGCGCGACCGGTGAGGTGGCTGGCGAACGACACTGCACAGACCACAGGCACCGCGCCGGTCACCAGGCCGCCGACAGTCCTCAGTCCCGAGCGAGCCATGAACTCTTCGATGATCATGCCGATCAGCCATGCCCCCTCAGGGTGCATCGTCGTCTGGCGCAGCTGGAAGAGGTAGTTGCTGGTCCGGCCCGACGAGAGTGTGAACGTGCCGCGCATGAGCGAGTGCTCAGCAATGATCGACCGCAGCCGATCCCAGCGGACGTCTCTGGGGATGGAAACGGTCTCGGCGCCAGTTTCCATCGCCCGGGACGCGGACATCACGTTCATCGGCTTTCCCTCGTCGCGCGGAATCACTTGGATTCGCCAAGAGTGTCTTGCGCTCTAGCCTGCGGGCCCTCGCTGCGGGAGGGCGAGACGCAAAAAAAGTACTGGATGATCTGATGCGGGATAACTAGCCGCCGGGCCATGTCGTTGCAATCGCGCAAGGGCCGGACGCGTGCGGCAACCGGCCTCATCCATTCCTTCCGCAACGATACCTGAAGTCTCCGTTCCCGGCCACCCTGCCGTCGTCTTGCCGAGTTCACCGCGCAGCCGGGACAGCGTCCTCACGGCGCTGAACCGGCACTCGCGTGAGGCGCTGTCCGGTACGGTGCCCAAATCCACAGATTGAAGTTCGGGCCCGTGCCGGGACCCGACGGGGTGTGCGGCACCGCTAGAGCAAGATCCGTTGAAGTCGGATCATGCTCGTCGCCCAGTTCCTTGATGGAGCATGATCTGTTTCGAAGAACCGGCAGCCACTTCTTCGGATAGTGCTCTAGCTATCCGCCGCCGGTCTCGCCAGTTCCTCGGCCCGCCGCTTCGCCTCCTGGACTGCCCGCCGCATCAGCTGCGGCAGCCCATCGTCGGCCATCAGGACCGCCAGCGCCGCGGCAGTCGTACCGCCGGGCGACGTCACGTTCTTCCGGAGCACCGCCGGGTCCTCGCGGGAATGCGCGAGGAGCGCGCCGGCCCCGGCGACGGTGGCGTCGGCCAGGCGCCGCGACATCGTCGGCTCGAGGCCCACTGCGACGCCCGCCTCGGCCAGCGTTTCGGCAAGGAGAAACACGTAGGCGGGGCCTGATCCGGAAACGGCGGTCACGGCATCGATCAGCTTCTCGTCATTCACCCACTCGACCGTGCCTGCCGCCTGAAGGAGCGCATCGGTGACCTCGCGGGCATCGAGGTCCGCCGGATCGGACGCAACGGCGACCGTCACGCCTTTCCCGATCTGCGCCGGCGTATTGGGCATCGTGCGGACGATCCGGCGCGCGCCCGTCCCGTCGCGAAGCTGGGCAATCGTCGTTCCCGCCGCAATCGAGATGACGATGGTGCGCTCGTCGACGATCCCGGCAAGGGCCGGGAGCACGGTGCCCATCATCTGCGGCTTCACCGCAACCACGAGGACGCTCGCCTTGAGCTTCGGCAGCGTGCTGCCGTGCTCCATCCCGGCGCGGGCCATGAAGGCGGCCGAGTCCGGCGGCGGCGAGGGATCGACGACGCGGACCGCCTTCGGCGGCATTCCGCCGGCGAGCCAGCCCGACAGGAGCGCGCCGCCCATCTTGCCCGCCCCGGCGAGGACGACCGGGCGGTTCGGCGTGAAATGATCGGCAAGGGTCATGGGCGGCGTCTCCGGTCCGGCTGTCATTGTCGGGTGCGACTCCTTCCCGCGGAAGGCGGAACCGCGTGTCGGGGTAAATACCACGACAAGGTGCGCTTTCCGCTTGAGCGCCGCACCGGCCGCGTCAACATGGCCGCCCCTCGGGAGGAAACAGCATGCGCCTGCTTGGTACGCCGACATCGCCCTACGTCCGGAAGGTCCGGATGGTGATCCACGAACTCGGCCTCGCGGAGCGCATTCCGTTCGAGGTGATCTCGCTCGCCGAGAACCAGGATCTCTCGGCCAATCCCCTCCGGAAGGTTCCGACGCTCCTTCTCGATGACGGCGCCGCGATCTTCGATTCGCCCGTGATCATGGAGTGGCTGGACGCGGAACTGGGCGGCGGCCGGCTGCTCGCCGCAGGCGGTCCGGCGCGGTGGACGGCGCTGGTCGCGAACGCGATGGCGGACGGAATTCTCGAAGCCGGCGGGCTCGTCCGGATCGAGCGACTCAGGCCCGAGGCCGAGCGCGCCGAGCCGGTCATCCGGCGCCAGTCGGCCAAGATCGAAGCCGTGCTGCAGCGGCTCGAAAGCGAGTCTGCATGGCGGAAGGCCGCCGAGCCGGACCTCGGCCAGATCGCGATCGGCGCGGCGATAGCCTACCTGCACTTCCGCCTGCCGGACCTTGCACCGAAGGCCGCAACCCATCCCGGTGTCGCGGCCTGGTACGAGGGGTTTGCGAAGCGGGCATCGGTGGCGGCAACCGCCGCGCCGCCGGCATAGAGCGCGATCCGTTCAAGTCGAATCACGCTCGTCGCCTGGTTCCCTGATGGAGCATGATCTTATTCGAAGAACCGGCGTCCGCTTCTTCGGATCATGCTCCAGCGCCCGGCCACGTCTCGCGCCGCCGCCGACTTCGCCGATCCCGTCGAAGCCGCGCCGTCGCTGCCGCTACGGTTGCGGCGACGGTGTGTCGGCGGGTGCGCGGGCGATGGGCTGTCCGAGCGACCGGAGGATCCGGTCGAGATCGCCATCGTCCACCACCCCGCCGGCAATCGCCGTCCAAGCGTCACGTCTGAGGCGCTGCTTCTCGAGGAGCGATGCGAGCCAGAACCGCCGGCGCATCTCCGTTGCCATGGCGCGGAGCTCGGCCACGGAGATCACGGTCCGGTTCGCGAGGTATTCCTCGCGCTTCCGGCCGTAGCGCGGATTGTCGCCGGCTTCGATGCCGTAATTGGCGAAGCCCGCCGCGGCCTTGAGATATTTCAGGTGCCAGTAGAGGACGCCGACGAAGACCCGGCGTCGGCCCGGCGCCCGGAAGCGTTCGAAGCGCGGGTCGTGGTGGAAGTACGTCGTCGCATCCACCGGGAAGAACGCATGGTCGCCAAGCCCCACGACCGGGTCGAACGACGGAACGCCCGCCCGACCGTCGGGATCGCGCGCGATGTTGACGCCGGAGAAGCACCACACCTGATCGCGCGGGATGCCCTCGCGGCGGATGCGGGCGACGACGCGCGCGACTTCCGCGGCGTTCGCCACATGGTCGTCATCGAGCTTCAGCGCGACGGCGAAGCGTGTCCGAGCCAGGGCGAAATTGTAGTAGGTGACTAGGCTTCGCGGTGAATCCGCTGGCTCCTGCACATGCTGGACGCTGCCGGGAGGAAACACCTCGGGCCGGTAGTCGAAGACCGGAAGGCGGTCGGCGCCGAACTCCGACTGGAGCCGGGCCAGGATCGCGGGGGTCTCGTCGGTACACCGATTGTGGACCACCACTATCTCGTCGAAGTGGCCGATGTGCGAGCGGATGACCGCCTCGATGAAGTCCGCCCCGTTCCGGGTCCGGACGAAGGCGCTGATGCCGGGCGGACGCCGCTCGCGAACGAGGTCGGAAGGGCTGAACCGGTAGGTCTCCACCACCGTCGAGCCGGTCTGGACTGTCGGCACGGTTCCCCTCTGCGCTCAGCGTCATCGCCGTTCCGCCAGCAGACTCCCGCGAGGGCGAACGCCGCAATCGGACGACGCCGCCTGTCGCTGCGGCATCGTCCACGTCGTGCCCTCAGGCCTCGCCGACCGTCTCGAACATCACCGTCTCGAGCGCTTCGGCGGCGGTCTTGCCGGCCCAGACGACGAACTGGAACGCCTGGTAGTAGCGCTCGCAGGCCTCGATCGCCGACGCGAGGAGGCTCTCGACCTGCTGTTCGGTCGGCTCGGCGCCGCCGGAGAGGAGGAGCGTCTGGCGGAACATCACCAGGCTCTCGCGGCTCCACAGGTCGAAATGGCCGATCCACATCTGCTCGTTGACGAGCGAAAGGAGCCGCATCACTTCGAGCTTCCGCGGCTCCGACACTTTCAGGTCGAACGCGCAGGAGAGGTGGATCGCCTCCATCTCCTCCATCCAGGCGAAGGAGACGTCGTAGTCGGCCACGCCGGCCTGGATGGTGATGGTGATCTCGTCGTCGCCCGATCGCTCGAACGGCCAGTCCTTCAGGCCGGCGATCTGCTCGATCGTGTCGACGGGGTTGGAGTGACGCTCGGCGATGGAGAAATCGGTCAGGCTCATCGAAAGCCTCGTCATCTGCGGGGCGGCCCTTGCGGGAACCCCTCGGAGGGAGCGACCGGGACGTCGGCGCAGCGCGCCTACGACGCGAATCTGCCTACGTCTCGACTATAGGCATGCCGCATGGTCGCCACGGCGAATTCTTGGGAGGGTTCAGCCCAAATTGTGGACAGGGCCGCTATGCCCCACCACCCGTGGTGCCCTTCCCTGAATGCGCCTTGCGGCCGCGGGCGGCCCGCGGCTTGGCTTCGGTCGCCTCCGGAACGCCGGCAGGCGCCCCTTCGAGCTCCCTGATCCGGCCTTCGAGGGCGTCGAGCCGCGCAGCGAGGCGGGCATTGTCCTCGCGGGCGATGCGCGCCATCTCGCGTACCACCTCGAAGTCCTCGCGGCGCACGAGGTCGAGTTCGCTCGCGAAACGCTCCGCCTGGCCGCGGACGAGCGTCCCCGCCTCGCGACGAACACCCTGCGCCACGCCCGCGGCATCGTTCATCAGCCGGGCGAACTGGTCGTAGAAGCGGTTCGAGGTCTGGGTCATGGGCGGCACTCCGCTGCGGCGCGGCTCCCGCGCCAAGGCATTGACTATGGGGAGTGCCCGAAGGCCGGGCAAGTGCCACCCAATTCAACCGGTCAAGGTTGCAGTGTTGTACGGAAAAATGTACATAACGGCGATGCGTACGAAATCATACAGCGAGCTCCGCCGCACGCTTGCGGCGACTCTCGACAGCGTCAATGACGACCATGCCCCCGTGCTCATCACGCGCGACCGAGGCAAGCCCGCGGCCGTGCTCATGTCGCTGGAGGACTATGCCTCCTACGAGGAGACCGCGTATCTGCTCTCTTCGCCGGCCTACGCGAAGACGCTCCTCGACGGCATCGCGGAGCTCGACGCCGGCGGAGGCGTTCGGATGACGATGGACGAACTCGTCGCGATGTCCCGTGAGACGGCGGCGACCCCTCGTCGCAAGCGGCGATCGGCCGCCTGACAACGACGCGAGCGAGCGGCCGTTCAAACTCGTCCTGAGGCGTTCGATTGGCCGACGACCGGGGAATATGTTTTGCGGCCAAGGGTTGGGAAGACTTCCTCTACTGGCTCGAGAACGACCGCGTCATGTTGGAACGCCTAAGTCGTCTCATAAGCGAGTGCCAGCGCACGCCATTGGCGGGGATCGGCAAACCCGAGCCGCTTCGTGGCTCGCTGAGCGGCTGGTGGTCCCGTCGGCTTTCGGCCGAACATCGGCTCATCTATAGAGCGACCGAGCAGGGTATCCATATTCTGCGTTGCCGCTTCCACTACTGAAGTAGCCGGATGTCGCTCTTCGCCCTCACCTACCCCACCTTCAACCCGGTGCTCATCGAGATCGGGCCGCTCGCGATCCGCTGGTACGCGCTCGCCTACATCTTCGGCATCCTGTTCGTCTGGTGGTATGCGGCGCGGCTCGTTTCGAACCCGAAACTGTGGGGACCGGACGGCTCGCCGGTCACGCGAAAGCACCTCGGCGACTTCGTGATCTGGGCGACGGTCGGCATCATCGCCGGCGGGCGGCTGTTCTATGTCTTCGTCTATGATTTCCCGCAGTTCCGGGCGGACCCGATCTCGGTGTTCCAGCTCTGGGAGGGCGGCATGTCGTTCCACGGCGCTTTCCTCGGCGTCGTGATCGCTCTCCTCCTGTTCGCCTGGCGGAAGCGCCTGCCGCTGTGGTCGCTCGTCGACGTCGTCGCCGCGGGCGTGCCGCTGACGCTCTTCTTCGGCCGCATTGCCAACTTCATCAACGGCGAGCTCTGGGGCCGGGTGAGCGATGCGCCTTGGGCGATGGCATTCCCCGCCGCGACGGCCGAGAACCTTGCCGCCGGCCTGCCGCCGGATGCGACGCGGCACCCGAGCCAGCTCTACGAGGCGTTCCTCGAAGGCGCGGTCGTCTTCACGATCCTCTGCATCCTGATCTACCGCTTCAAGGCGCTCCGCCGGCCGGGCGTCGTCTCGGCGGTGTTCGCCATCGGCTATGGCACGGCGCGGATCATCGGCGAGTTCTTCCGCGAGCCGGACGTGCAGCTCGGCTTCATCTCGGGCGGCGTGACGATGGGCCAGATCCTGTCGGTGCCGATGGTGATCGCGGGAATCATCCTCCTCGTGTGGACGACGCGGCGCCACCGCGCCACGGCTGCGGCCGAGTAGGCCGTGGCGCAGACCGCCCTCGCCCGAAAGCTGCTCCGCCAGATCGAGGCGACCGGGCCGATCTCGGTGGCGGAGTTCATGGCCGCCTGCCTCGGCGATCCCGATCATGGCTACTACACGACGCGAGAGCCGTTCGGTCAGGGTGGCGACTTCATCACCTCACCCGAGATCAGCCAGGTCTTCGGGGAGCTGATCGGCCTGTGGGCTGTCGCGACATGGGAGGCGATGGGCGCCCCCTCGCGCTTCACGCTTGCCGAGCTCGGTCCCGGCCGCGGCACGCTGATGGCGGATGCCCTCCGGGCTGCCCGTATCCGCCCCGGCTTCCTCGCAGCGGCGACGGTGGCGCTCGTCGAGATCAGCCCTCGGCTCCGCGTGGAGCAGGCCGAGGCGATCGCGCCGCTCGGCATCGAGCCGGTGTGGCACGACCGGGTGGACGACCTGCCGGATGGGCCGCTGATCGTCGTCGCCAACGAGTTCCTCGACGCGCTCCCCGTCCGCCAGCTGGTGCGGACGGAGGGTGGCTGGGCGGAGCGCATGGTGGGCCGGAACGAGAAGGGCGAGCTCGCCTTCGGGCTGCGTCCTACCGACTCGCCGGGCGCGGGCGACGCTGCAGATGCCCTGCCCGTGGGCACGGTGATGGAAGTCCGCCCCGCCGCCACCGCGATCGCTTCCGCGCTTGGCGCCCGCATTGCCGCGCGCGGCGGCGCTGCGCTGTTCATCGATTACGGCTACGCCGAGCCCGGCGCCGGCGACACGCTCCAGGCGCTGTATCGCCAGCTCTACGACGGGGCGCTCAACCATCCCGGCGAGGCCGATCTCACCGCGCATGTCGACTTCGCCGCCATCGCGCGGGCAGCCGCCGCCGCCGGTGCGGAGGCGCACCCGATCCTGACACAGGGCGAATTCCTCGGCCGTCTCGGTATCGCCGACCGCGTCCGCGCTCTCGCGATGGGAAAGCCGCCCGCGGAGCAGCAGGCGATCGGCGTCGCCGCACACCGCCTCGTCCACCCCGACGCGATGGGGAGCCTCTTCAAGGTGCTCGCCGTGGGCGCGCCGGGCCTCGCATTGCCCGGCTTCGAGGGCCCGGCGGGATGACGGCTCCTGCGCCCTGCGCCGGCTGCGGGCTCGAAATCGAGGGTGGCACCGACGGCTGCCAGCAGTTGTTCGAATCCATGGTGGGCCGCGATTTCTCCGACTTCCGCTACGGGCGCGTCCACGGCCTCGTCGTCGACTGCTACTGCCTCCAGCATCCGGCACGGTATTGCATCTCCGGAAAATCGTTCGCCGCGCATCTCTGCGGCCTTTGCGAGCGCCTCGAGGGCGAGGCGGGCTATGGCGAGCACGATGAGCGCCTCCGGCGCTGGCTCGACGGCGGGCGGCGGCCGGAGAAGCCTGCCGACCTTCCGGC
>JADLGL010000099.1 GCA_020849325.1 Bauldia sp.
CGGAGCCTCTATTTCCGGGAGCCGAACGGCATCCTGTTCGAGATCGCCACCGACGGCCCCGGCTTCCACGCCGACGAGCCGATGGAGCACCTCGGCGAACGCCTCGCCCTGCCGCCCTTCCTCGAAGGGAAGCGCGCCCAGATCGAGGCCGGGCTGAAGCCGCTCTAGCGCGCGATGGAGCCGAGGGAATCTCGGGGCGAATAGCGAATGGCGAAGTGGTGAGTAGGGGATAGTGAGTGGGCGGAGAGCGGCGCTGGTAGCCAGCCACCGCACCTCGGGGCCCTATTCACTATCCACTATTCACCATTCGCCACTCCTCGACGCTCGGGGCCTTTCCGTCGCGGCGATCGCCCGTAAAGGCACGCCGTCCTCCGTCGCAGCCGCGGGACATAAATACCTAATACTCTATCTGTTTAATATGGTATTGCCTGCCTCGGGTGAAGGTGAGGCTGCGCCTAGCATTTTGGTCATTCGAAACCTCCCAAGGGCAATCCGAAATGACCAAACGCTTCCTCGCCGGCGGCCTCGCCGCCACCCTCCTGACCACCTCCGCCGTCGCCCAGACCGGCGTCGGCTATCCCGCCGACGTCACGGTCACCCCGTTCGTCTTCCAGGCGATCGCCAGCCGCAACCCGGACTTCGACCGCTCGCCCTACCTCTACCCCGAGGGCAACGCCCGCGCCGGCGCGGTGAACGAGAATGCCGGCGATGTCCGGCTCGACGGTGTGTCGATCAACGGCATCACCTTCACGCAGGAGCAGCTTCGGCTGGTGACGGGCGCCAATGTGATCATCGACGATGCGGTCGATCTCGTCCGCGGCGGCGCGAACTTCGCCGCGGGCTACGGCATCGGCGCGGACCTCGACCCCTGGGCCGCCGAGGGCGTCGGCACGACCACGCCGACGAACGACGACATCGTCGCCAACCACGGCAATTTCAACCTCACCAGCATCGTCGCGACCCGCGAGGGCTCGGGCACGGCGATCTACGAACTCACCTTCGCCGAGGCGACCGATACCCTTCTCATCTTCGAGCGCGGCTCGAGCGGCGACGTCCTCGTGTCGGCGCTCGACGCCGAAGGCAGGGTGCTCGGCTCCTACAAGGTCCGCGACGGCGTGAACGACGGCGGCGCTCCGTCGGACTACGCCCGTACCGGCATCACGGTGACGACCTACGTGCAGGACGGTTTCCTCAACCAGGGCCAGGAACTGGGCGCCGTGGGCCTTCGCTTCTCGCAGCCCGCGACCACCTTCCGCTTCACCTCCTACCAGGAGCCGGAAGGCGAGGGCGCAGTGCGCTTCAACGGCCCGGACCTCAAGGTGCTGGCACTGGCGCCGTAAGGGGTAGCGGCCCCGGCATTTCCCCGACCGTAACCCAACCCGCTCATCCCCGCGAAGGCGGGGACCCATCAAAGCAGGCGAACCGGGGCCGAAGGCCCGCAATTCTCAGTGGAGGAGGTCCTCGTAGAGGTCCCTCCACTCCGGGTTCATCTCGGTGATGAGCCGCAGCTTCCAGTCCCGGTTCCATTTCTTCAGCTGTCGCTCGCGCGTGAACGCGGCATCGCGCGTGTCGGCAGTCTCGTACCAAACGAGAATCTTCAAACCGTAGGTCTTGGAGAAGCCTGGCAGCAAACCCTCGCGGTGTTGCCAGATGCGGTTGCCAATGTCATCGGTGCTTCCGATGTAGAGGGTCCCGAACGGCCTGTTGCAGATGATGTAGACGTAGAACGGCTTCATGTCTCCTGCTCTTTCATGAGGAAGGAAGCCTAACGCAACGCTCAGTCACCCCGATACGGTGCTGTTTCTTGTTTTGATGGGTCCCCGCCTTCGCGGGGATGAGCGGTGTTGGGATGCTCAGCGGACAACGAGAGCATCGTTGGCACCGCAGCTACCCGCCCCTCACCCCATCCACGATGGCCTGCGCCACCGCGATCTCGTCCTGATTGATGGTGTGACCCATGCCCGGATAGAGCCGCAGCGTCACGGCACCTCCAAGCGCTTCCAGCACCTCGGCCGTCTGCCGCACGCGCTCCACGGGGATATGGGGGTCGACGTCGCTGCAGCCGACGAACGCCGGCGTCCCTGCGAGGCTCCCCCAGAAATCGGCAACATCGATCCGGTCGCCGATCAGCCCGCCGCTGACCACGATCACGCCGCCATAGCGGCGCGGGTTGCGGGCGGCGTGGTCGGAGGCAAGGCTCGCGCCCTGCGAGAAGCCAGCGAGGATCACCTTTTCAGCCGGCAGGCCCTGCGCCGCGAGCATCGCGAGGAGCCGCGCCACGACGGCGTGGGCGCTGTCGAGATGCGGCTGGTTCTCCACCCGCGGCACGAGGAAGCGGTGCGGGTACCAGGTGTTCCCCGTCGCCTGCGGCGCGACATAGGCGACGTCCTGCCGCCCGATGGCGCCGGCAAGGCCAATGATGTCCCGCGCCGAGGCACCGCGGCCATGGAGGAGGATCATCGCCGCTTTCGCGGCCTTCATTTCGGCGCCGGCAGTCAGCACCGGCGCGTTGGCGTGGGGATCGGTCGCGCTCATGGTCTGTCTCCGCCGGGCCGATGAAAAGATGCCAGCTGGCCTGTAAGCCGGGTTCTGTATGGCGGCTTTCGCCGCGTGACGGCCATTCCTCTGCGGCGCCCGTTGCCGGACGCCTCGTGCAACCCACCCGGACGACTGGCGCGGAAACGCACCTGGGCTTTCGCCCGCGCCGTCCCTATTCGGTTTTGCTCCCGGTGGGGTTTGCCATGCCGGTCCCGTTGCCGGTCCCGCGGTGGGCTCTTACCCCACCCTTTCACCCTTACCTTTGCCCGAAGGCTCCGGCGGTTTGCTTTCTGTGGCACTTTCCCTGGGGTCGCCCCCGCCGGGCGTTACCCGGCACCGTGTTTCCATGGAGCCCGGACTTTCCTCCACGGCGGCCTTTCGGCCCTTGCCGCAGCGGCCGTCCGGCCAGCTGGCGCGCCGGAGATAGGGGTTCGGAGAGCACCGGGTCAATCCCGGCGTCCGGACGCATCCGCCGCGGGAGGTGTCGCCCGCAGGCAACGACCGCGGGAATATCGCTCCGCCGCGGCTGCGATCGCTGGCGCGGAACGGCCGAGTGTGGCCTTCTCATGCCGTACGGGAGCGTGCCGACGCCGCTTCCTGTCCGGGCGGGGGCGGTGGTGGCTCTCGCTCGGCATCGGCGCCGAACTCGGCACCGGCCGCCTCACGGGCTTCCTCGATCCGGATTTCCGGCTGTAGCTGATCGTCCGGCCCGCGCTTCGCGATTCGGCCGCCGGCCGGAGGCGAGCGAAATCATGCAGCCCGACGACGTCGCCCCTACCGCGCCGCTCCTCTTCTTCGATTCCGGCATCGGCGGTCTCTCGGTGCTCGCCGAGGTACGGCGGCGGATACCGACGGCGCCGATCGTCTATCTCTGCGACCGCGCCTTCTTCCCCTATGGCGACCGCACCGAGATCGAGATCGCCGCGCGCGTGCCGGCGCTCCTCGGCCGCGCGGTGGAGCGGTTTCGGCCGCGCCTCGTCGTCATCGCCTGCAACACGGCGTCGACCATCGCTCTCGCCGTCGTCCGCACGGCGCTGCAGTTGCCGATCGTCGGCACCGTGCCCGCCATCAAGCCGGCCGCCGAAACGACGAAGACCGGCGTCATCGGCCTACTCGGCACGCAGGCGACCGTCCGCCAGCATTACGTCGACAGGCTCGCCGCCGACCACGCCGCCGGCATGACGCTCCTCCGCCACGGCGACCCCGCGCTCGCGCCCGCGGTCGAGGCGAAGCTCCGCGGCGAGGCGGTCGATCCTGCCGTCTGGCGGCAGGCGATGCGGGGGCTCCTCGAACAGCCCGGCGGTGACCGGATGGACGTCGTCGTCCTCGGCTGCACGCATTTCCCGCTCGTCCGCGACGAACTCGCCGCGGAAGCACCAGGCGTCGCCTTCGTCGACGGCGCGGCGGGGATAGCGCGGCGGATCGAGAGGCTGACGGCCGGGCAGCCCTGGCCCGACCGGCCGTCCGCGGGGCATTTCGTTTCCACCGCCGATCCCGCTGACAGCGCCCGCTATGCCGCGGCGATCTCCGGCTACGGCCTGACGATCTTCAACCGCCTCTGAACGGCGGCCGGCTGTGGAGAGGCAGCCGGGCGCTTGCCGGTCCCCGTCCGCAAAGCGAGAGTAGCCGTTCCGTCTTCCGTGGGCTGGCGATGGCAAGCAGGTTCGGCAAGGTCGAGATCACCGAAGCGCTCGCCGACCGCTTCGGGTACCGCCGCTATCTCGAGATCGCCACGA
>JADLGL010000100.1 GCA_020849325.1 Bauldia sp.
GCACGCGGGTCGACGGCATGTTCTTCTCTCCACGGACCATCGGTCCGCCCCCGGACAGGTCAATCCGATCATACCGGCGAAATCCGGCCCGCGTCAGCGCGACGCGGTATCACAACCCGGTGCACGCGTCCGCGACGGCCGGCATGCCCGCCGGATCGCGTCCCGCGTTGACCCGAGGGACGCGCCCCCTATAGTCGCGCCGCGTTGCCCCTGTGGCGGAACTGGTAGACGCGGCGGACTCAAAATCCGCTTCCCGCGAGGGAGTGCCCGTTCGACCCGGGCCAGGGGCACCAGCCACGCGCGCTCATCACCCAAACCCAATACGCTCGTGGCCCCGGCGAACGCCGGGACCTATACTGACCCCCAGCTTCTTTCGGCCGCCGCATGGGTCCCGGCCTGCGCCGGGAAGACGAGATGCGGTGCGTTACGGCGCAGGCTTCTTGAACTTCTTCTTCCATGGCTTGTCGCCGACATCGCCGGTCGCGCGCTTGGGATCGAACGGCTTCCGCTTCTTGAAGTCCAGTCGTGGGCCCGCGGACGCCTCGCCGGCGCCGGTCGCACCATCACGATTGGGCTTGCGCGCGGGATCATGCGGCTTCCGCTTCCGGAAATCCGGCCGCGGCGCGGGCGGCGTCTCGGCGCCTTCCAGCGCCGGGGCTTCTTCGCGCCGCTTCCGCGATGGATCGAATTTCCGCTTCTTGTACTCCGGCCGCGGCCCCGGCTCCGCGCCGCCGGGCGCAAAACCCTCCCGCGGTTTCCGCGGGGCATCGAACGGCTTCCGCTTCCTGAAATCCGGCCTCGGCCCCTCGGCGGGCAACCCGCCAGCGCCGGCTTCCGTGATCGCGAGATTGTCGCCACCGCCGCGCGACTGCGTCACCGCCGCGGCGAAGTCGGCGGCGCGGTGGGCGGCGACCTCGACCAGCGTCTCGCGGTCGAAGATGCGGATCGCGCCGATCTCGCGTTTGGTGACGTTTCCGCGCCGGCACAGCATCGGCAGCAGCCATTTCGGGTCGGCGTTCCTGTCGCGGCCGACGTCGATGCGGAACACGACCTTGTCGCCGAAGTCGCGGCGTCCGGGCGGCGGGCGATCGCCGGCGGGCTGGGGCGGCGCGAAGGCGTCCGCGGCCGGCGCGGCCTGCACCGCGTCCACTGCGACGGCAGGGCCGGCGCCGCCATCGCCCGTCGCCGCGTCATGCCGGCGCTTCTCGCCGCGCTCGCGCCGCGGCACGTGCGGCTCGCGGCCCTCGTCGCTGCCGCGGGCGCGCTCCCGGCGGCCGGGGCGCTCGCCCGGCGCGGCGTGCCGATCGTCGCGGCGTCGCGGACGATCATCGCCGGGGTCGGTCACCTCCTCCGGCGCCGGCAGGCCGAGGCGGCGCGAGCGGACGAGCGCGGCGACCAGCCGCTCTGCCGGATGCGCCGCGATGAGGAGTTTTGCCGCCGCGACGTCCTCTTCGGCCGGCTCGGCGGTGAGGATCGGATCGTTGAGGAGCCGCTCGTCGTCGAGCCGCTGGATCTCTTCCACCGTCGGCGGGCCGGCGAAGGCGGCGCGGACGCCCGCGGCGGCAAGCATCCGCTGCGCCTTCAGCCGCCGCGACTGCGACACGAGGAGGATGCTGACGCCCTTCCGCCCCGCCCGCCCGGTGCGGCCGGAACGATGCTGCAGCACCTCGGCGTTGAGCGGCAGGTCCGCATGGATGACGAGGCCGAGGCCCGGCAGATCGATGCCGCGCGCGGCAACGTCGGTCGCGACGCACACGCGGGCGCGGCCGTCGCGGAGCGCCTGCATCGCATGGTTCCGCTCCGCCTGGCTGAGCTCGCCCGAGAGCGCGACGGTGGTGAAACCGCGCTCGAACAGGACCGCCGCAAGGTGCCGGACGGCCCCGCGCGTGTTGCAGAACACGATCGCCGCCTTGGCCTCGAACTGGCGGAGGACGTTCACCACCACCCGCTCGATCTCGTGCGGCATCACGCGGATGACGCGGTAGTCGATGTCGGCGTGCCCGCCCGAGGTCGCGGCCACCTCGATGCGGAACGCATCGTTCTGGTAGCGCCCTGCGAGCTCGACGATGTCGCGCGGCATGGTCGCCGAGAAGAGGAGCGTCCGCCGGCCCTTCGGCGTCGCCTCGAGGATGAATTCGAGGTCCTCGCGAAAACCGAGGTCGAGCATTTCGTCGGCCTCGTCGAGGACGAGCGCCCGGAGCGCCGATACGTCGAGCCCGCGCCGCTCGATGTGGTCGCGGAGCCGGCCCGGCGTTCCCACCACGATGTGCGCCCCCGCCTGGAGCTTTCGCCGCTCCGCCCGCGCATCCATGCCGCCGACGCAGGAGACGATCCGCGCCCCGGTGTCGGCGAACAGCCACTCCAGCTCGCGCTCGACCTGCAGCGCCAGCTCGCGCGTCGGCGCGATGATCAGCGCCAGCGGACTCGTCGACCAGCCGAACTTTTCGTCGGCGCCGAGGAGACCCTGCCCGATCGACAGCGCATAGGCGACGGTCTTGCCCGAGCCCGTCTGCGCCGAAACGAGAAGATCGCGCCCGGCGGCGTCCTCGCGGAGAACGGCGGCCTGCACGGGCGTGGGCTCGGCATAGCCGCGCACCTCGAGAGCGCGCGCGAGCGAGGGATTGGCAACGGCGAACGGCAAGACGGCACCTGGACGGAAACGCGAAGCCGGCCGATCTGGGATCGGCGTCACGGCGACGGTGAATGGCGGGATTTTCCGCCCCTCTACCACGGAATGCATTCTCGCGCGCGGCCAA
>JADLGL010000101.1 GCA_020849325.1 Bauldia sp.
ACGCGGCGGCGCGCTGAGCCACGCCGCGCCTACAGCCGGTGCTCCTCGATCACGATCGTGCCGTTCATCGTCAGCGCGTCGGCCGGCGCCGAGATGCGCACCACCGCGCGCTCGCCGGGCTGGATCTGGATGCGCTCGTCGGCCGGCGGGCGCCAGCGGAAACCGCCCGCGATCGCGAACGAATCCGCGAGCATGGTCCGCGCCACCCCGTTCGAGGCGAGCGTGGTGTTGTTCGCCTCGACGCTGGACGCCGGCGCGCCCGCGCCCTGCAGCGTGTGGATCGCCAGTGCCGCCCCGCCCGATCCCGAGGTCGTGTGCCCGCGGATGATTTCCACCGACAGCATCTCCGCCGCCGTATCGCCGGCGTCCGAATACTGCCCGAGCCGCACCTCGCGGAGATCGACGATGTGCGTCGCCGCCGCCGTTATCTCGAACACGTCCTGCGCCCCCGCCACCGCCACTGCGGAAAACGCCCCCTGAAAAATGTTGCCTGGCATGGGAACCTCGTGTGCTCGCGGCCGGAATGGCCTCGAGAAAGGACGACACGACCGGCAATTCCCCTCGCCCGTCGGGGAGAGGCGAAAATGAGCGGTCGCTCCGGAACGATCTGAATCCGTCGAACCACTATGCGGAGCCGCCCGTCGACGAACTGCGCGCCGCGAGTCCCGACGGCGCCGGCACCGGTGCGCCGGCACCCGCGGCCGCCGACGCACCCGGCCGCGGCCCGCGTGCCATGAACGCCAGCTGCGCCGTCGCGAGCTCGATCTGCGCCAACTCCGCGTTCGCCCTGGCCTCCGCCGCCTTCGCCGCCGCGAATTCCGCGTCGGCGACCGCCTTGATCTCCGCCGGCCCCGGCGGCTTTGGCGCCGGCTTTTCGCCGGCGTCGGCCGCCTCCTCGGCGGCGAGCACCTCGGGCGGGATCACCGACCGCGCCCGCCGCGCGATCTGGTCGGCCATCGGCCAGTCCTGCGCCTTCGCGATCAGGTCGAGCGTCAGCGGGACGAGAAGGTCCGGCGCCATCCGCGCGAGCTCGAGGAGCCCGTCGCGCGCCTCTTCGCGCCGCGTCGTGTAGCCGGGGCCGGGCTGGACGAACACGTCGTACGCGCCCACGCCGAGATCGTTGGCCACCTTCACGAGGCCGCTGTCCGGGTCCGTCACCGGCTGGTTGATCGCGATCACGTCGACGGCGCCGTCCTCGCCCATCACGCGGATCATCCGCTTCGTGTCGTAGATGCGCGGGATGAGGTCGACGAGGATCGCCCCGGTGTGGCGGATCGCCCGGGTGAAATTGTCGACATAGGTGAACATGCCGACGTCGCCTTCGCGCTGCCGCGCGAGGATCGCCTTTCCGCTCGTCTCGTTCGAGCGCTCGCCGAGGCCCGCATCCTGGAGGCCGATGATGTCCTTGAGGTTCTGGCCCGCCATCGCAATCATCTCGGAGAGGCCGGCCGAAGCGATCGCCGGCTGCGCCCGCTGCGGCGGCGCGCCGCCGTTCTGCGGGTCCGGCCGGTAGGGAAGGTAGGGCAGCGGCTTGTTGTTCGCCTCCGCCCACACCGCCGCGTAGGCCTTCACGTTGTCTTCGGTGACGAGCCACGGCGCCTTCGGCTGCAGCGCGATCGCCTCGACCTGCGCCGACTGCGCGTAGTTGAACATCCGCTGCGCGTCCTTGGCGTAGCGGATGATGCCGTGGCGGACGACGCGCCGGCCGATCCGCACCTCCTCGCCGAGCACCGGCACGATGGGAATGAACCGCCCCGGCCAATCGGTCTCGGGCTCGAGCACCTCGTTCGCCGAGATCACCATGTGGGTGACGCGAAATCCCTCGCGCTCCTCGATCCGCGCGTCGGCCTTCTTCGCCCTGGCGAGTTTCTCGGGCGTGTCGCATTCCACCACGCTGCCGTCCGGCATCAGCGCGAGCGCGCGGGTCGTCCTTTGCTTCTGCCAGTAGCGCGCGACACGGACGAAATCCTCGCCCCACCAGCCGGCTGCGCCGCCCGCTGCGCTCTCGCCGTCGAGCTCCGCGACGGAGGCGCTGGCCTTCGGGTAGCGCTCGCGGAACGCCGCATGCGTGAGGTCGACCGGCTGGAAACACCACGCGGCATCCGCCCGCGTCGGCAGCTGCGCGTCGGGGTCCCACAGGACGGCCACGCCATCGTCGATCGGCGCGATCCGTATCTCCTGGTCGAAGGTGCGCTCCGACGCATATTCGGTCAGCACCTGCCAGTGCCCGATGCCGGCCACGACCTGGCTGTCCATGCCGGTGAAATACGCTGCCTGCGCGTCCGAGCGGTTCTCGACATAGCGGATCATCCCGCCGAGCACCGCGGCCGTCTTCGGGTCGCCGTCGCCGTCCACCGGCACCACCGAGATCGACGGCCGCATCAGGCGGATGTCGTTCGTCACCTGCCGCACGAACGCCGGGATGCGGTTGAGCGTGAGCGCCGGCCGCCCCTCGCTCTCGAGCCTGCCCGCCTCGTCCTCCGGCCACTGCTCGCCGGCGCGGAAGGCGAGGTCCTCATAGGCCGCACGGCGGTTCTCGGCCTCGCGCTCCTCGGCCCGCTCGAACCGCGCGAGGGCATCGGCGATGAGGGTGGAGGTGTCGGTGGTGTCGGTCATGGGGTTCTCGCTACGGACGTGGCGATACGAGCGGCGGTGGCCGCTCGGCTTTCTTCGGGGATGAACGGGACGGTGCTACGAACTAGCTGCCGGGCTTCTTGGAGCCGGCATCAG
The DNA here is from genome assembly GCA_020849325.1 of Bauldia sp. GTDB lineage: Bacteria > Pseudomonadota > Alphaproteobacteria > Rhizobiales > Kaistiaceae > JADLGL01. Next base: position 2,731 of record JADLGL010000101.1, read on the forward strand.
GGGAGGGGGACCGGGGAATGGTGCCAGTCCCATCGCATCTCGAAGCTGGTTGGCGTCCTTGAGCCCTCTCTCGTCGTAAACGTAGACCTCCTCCGACAACGCCGCGAGGCCGCGGTCGAGTTCAGCCATGAGGGTCCGCGCGAGTTCCTGCTCTGCCAATTGATGCTGGTAGTCGCGGCTATCGGGGTCGAGGAATGAACCAGCGGCGGTCGCCGAGAGCTGATCACGCATCGCGATGACCTCGACGACGCTCAGGCCTTGACGATACCTAGCGGACTCGTAGTCGCGCGTGAACTGATCGACGTGCGGATAGTAGACACCATCGTAGCCAATGTCTTCCGCGAGATCACCGACGGTCTGCCCTATGTCGATAAGGGCGGACCTTCGGAGCACATCGTATTCGTCAAAGCGGTTCGTTCCGGGCACGCCATTGCTCCAGTGAGAAGGCGGCGGCAACCGTCTTCGGGGGCCCAAACTGCGAAGGGGTCGTAGTCGGAGGGAAAGCCGCTGAACTGATTGGGGTGAGGATCGTATTCGACCGGAGGCAGGAGTGGACCGAACACCAAGCCGGGCGGGACGGCGCCACGCCAGTCATCCACGATCTCGCCCGCGATGTCGTCCGGCGCCCGGGGATCGTCGGGGTGCACGATCAGCCGTCCCGTGTTCTGCGAGTCGGGCACGAGGCCCTCGATCGCCGCCTGGGCTACGAGATAGGGAAGATCCTCGGCCGCGTACCCGTTCTGGCGGGCCCACATCCCGATCTGCCTGCCGATGTCGTTGTTGGTCAGATCGACGAACGGATCCACATGCGCTGGGTTGCCGCGGAAGTAGCTTTGAGAGGTTGTTGCCCACTCGCGCGCGTCGCCCAGCGTCCGGGCCAGCGGCACGCCCCACTCGTACGCCATGGTCGCGCTTGTAACTGCGTGAGCGAACGCATTGTTCCAGCCATTGCGTCGTCGTCGGTTGGCCTCGCCGTCGAGCGTGGGCAGGTCGCCCGGATAGTACTTCATCGAATAGTCGTAGGCTCGACTCCCGAGAATGAACGGAAAAGGTCTGATAAGGTCCATGATTTCGGCGCTTTGCGGGTGATGTTGCGGGCTGATCTGTGGCGCAGGGGGCTGGATGAACATGAGAATCGAGTGGCGGATCGCGATCGCGGTGGTGGCGGTTCTTGTGGTGCTTCCGGTCAGCGTCGCGGCAGTCCAGTCCGGTCGGAACAGGCTGCCGGACGACCGTCCGGCCTATGCCGCCTGGGTGGCGTTCAGGTCGGATCCGCGTGCCGCCGGGATCGCGGGGCTCGTCGCCGCGGGGGACGAGGCGGCACTGACGGAACTCGCCGATTCAGGGGATCCTGAGGGTCAGGCGGCGCTGGGTTCGCTTCTTTGCGCCACGGGCCGCTTCGAAGAGAGCCGTGCCCGGTTCGCCGCTGCCGCTGCCGAGGGTCATCCGTCATCGCTTGCCTATGCCATCGTGCTGGCGGCGCCGTCGCCGACGCTGCGCGCCGATCCCGCGCTGGCCGCGCTCTCCTTCCGCCGGATGGTCGCTCTCCGCGCGCATGCCGCAGCCTCGGGCGGTCCACTCCCGCCGGACATCGAGACCGCCCTCGCATCACCCTGCGTGTCCGCGACGCAGGCCCGGATCACGCGTGACTTTGTCCGGATGGTGTCGGATGGCCGACTGTCCGGCCTCCACGAGTTCTTCGATCGCACCGCCGAAGGCGACGGCGTTGCACGCGATCCCGTCGAGGCCTACGGGATCGGCCTTGCGCTTGAGCGGTTCATGAACTTCGACTCCGGTCCGCGCTTTCCGAGCACCCGGTCCGACGCCATGGCCGCACAACTCGACGCCGCCGGCATCGCCGAAGGCCGCCGCCGCGCCGATGCATGGAGCGAGGTCACTCGCGGCCGCCTCTAGACGGCCGTCGATCGGATCAACTCCTTAGTTCCGGTGACATGCCGGGGAATGGCGGCCCGGCGGTTGTCGTGTTAGCCATGGTGTGTATTCCTTTCGTTCACTCATGAGGCGTCATGGTTCCGCGGCTCCTGGCCACTGCCATCGCACTTGCCGGGCTCGCGGCGTCGGCAGCGGCTGCACCGGCCGAACGCGCGATCACGTCGTTTCGGAGCAGTGACGCCGCCCTCAATCTCACCATCCCGGTTCCCGGCCAGGCGCCGGACCGGTCGGTACGCCTGTCCTGCGTCGGCCCGGACGTGCTCATCCGCATCGACATGCTGAGGGACGTCGACGTCGCAGCGTGGCTGGCGGAAGGGCCGACGATGACGCTGGTCGTCGGTGGCGAGCCGGTGCGCTTCGCGCTCTTCGATCTCAGCTTCGACGTCTACTATGGCTGGGTCGCGGCGCTCTACTACGATGGTTCGGGACCGGCCGACTGGTTGGACCGTCTCGCCACGGCGGCAGCGGTCGTCGCCCTGAACCCGCTCGATCACTTCGCCTTTCCGGCCACGAACGAGGCGCGTGCGGCGCTGGAGGCGTTCGCCGGGTAATGCGCGGCAGAGCGGTTCGGCATCGGTTCGCCCTCGACGCTGACCTCGGGTGCGAGCCGTGCCGTATTCTACGAGCCCACCCGACTTCTCCGTGACCGGGCATGGCGGCCCACCGTCACAACGGCCGCGACGGTCGACTGGGGCGTGGCCGGCTCGGGGCGAGATGCGGTGTTGTCGATTGCCGTTGCCGCGCCCGAGGCAGGGGTGACAGCGGCGATCTCCATCACGCCCGGCCTGTACGACCCCGAGGAGGTCGTGGTCGCCGTCCGGCTCACCGGCGAGCGCTGGCGCGCCGGCATGGACGAGTTGGGGTTTGCGACCGACGGGCCGAACATCCTTCGGGCCGTCACCGAAGTTGCGGGCGGCCGGGTAGGAATGGATTGGTCCGGCCCCATGCGCCTCGCCGCGCTCCGCGACCTCTTCGCCGGCGGCCTAGTCTACGTGGGTCGACGCGATGCGCTGCTCGACCCGTCGCTGGTCCTCGACCCAGGCGACCCCGGCCGCGCGGCTCTTGCCGCAGCGCTCGCCGCCTGGGCCGCCATTGAATGACGCGGCGGCGTCATGAACTTCGACTCCGGTCCGCGCTTTCCGAGCACCCGGTCCGACGCCATGGCCGCCCAACTCAACGCCGCCGGGATCGCCGAAGGCCGCCGCCGCGCCGATGCATGAAGCGATGTCACCCGCGGCCGGCTCTAGACGCGCACCGGGATGGCGCCTGGCATGTCCGTGCTTCCGCTAGCACGGGCCGGTCGAGCGCGAACCTCGAGTGATTTGAGGGCGCGAGCGCCAACGAAGCGAGAAGAGACGAGATTCGCCAGCCCCGGCGGGAGCCCTATGACCGTTGTGCGAGGGGCCGTAACGCGTACTGCGCCCAGCCTGAAGCCGGTACACGAAAGGTGATGCTAGTTAACTGACATCCACTACGGGTCCCGTCAAGCGCACCTGGGGGTATCGTGATCAGGATAAGGAAACGAGGCCGATCGCAATCGTCGTGGCGGCGGCCCCCGGGACGGCCTCTGTCACCGGGCAGCCCTCGACTGATCCAGGAAGGCGGCCCGATCCCGGCGTGAGCCAACGTTCGCCGCCGATCCGCGTCGCGGGTGTATCGACGTTCGAGCCGGCGTGGGATCAGCCGGGCAGTTGGTCAGGGCCAGCCGGGAGCGGCGCGAACCCCATCATCGACCGGTATGTCGAGACGACCGCGTCGATCATGTCCGTCGTCATCCAGAAGCGCTCCGCGAGCCATGTCCGGAGGACCATTTCGACCTGTGCCTGCGGGGAGCCCACCCAGAACACCGCGAAGTTGATCGGTCTCGGTGCGGTGTCCCCCGCCGGCACATCGGACAACGGCACGAACGGGACGACGATGTCGCCCGCTGCGATCGATTCCGCGAGCCAGCGGGCCTGATACGCATCGTACCGATCGCCGTTGCCGAGGCTTAGGAAGATCCCCGGAAACCAGCGATCGGCAACGGCGTACTCGTCGGGCTCGCCCCACGCGAGCAGGGCGCGGCCAAGGCGCTCGGCGAGAGGCTCGTCGTGCCACCAGACGTTGCTCCCGCGATAGCCGCTGGGCTCGAAGGGCATGCCATGGAGCCATTCCTCATATGTCACCTCGGTCGGCTCGAAGCGTGGGCTGCCCGAGTAATAGAGCCGCATCGCGGCGATGTCCGTCGGCAGCCCGGCCGACCGCGCGTACTCCACCACGAACACCTCCGCCTCCGCGTTGCTGAATCCGAACTGCGTCGTCCGTCGCAGGTGCGACGTCAGGATCATGGCGATCCTCACGGGCGGGGTTCCGGCCGCAAACACGGCGTAAACGGGGACGGTCGAACCGTCCCATGCCGGTCTCAGGAAGGTGAGCACGGTGTCCCCGCCGGCTTCGGCCTCGGCCAGGAAGCGTCGCTCGAAGGAGGCGTAGGTGGACTGGTACGTCGGCCCACCGGGCCTCTCCGGCGTGTCCGGGCTGAGAAAGGCGAAGTAGCGCGGATGCGTGTGGCTCACGAACGCCTCGGGCTGGGTCGCCCACCACGCCGCAACTTCCGCCTCGCGCTCCTCGAGTGGGGCGTCGTGGTCCCACAGTCCGTAGAAGCCGCGCGGCCCGAACGCATAGGCCTCGATGCCGTAGAACGGATCGGCGGCGTAGATCGGCGGCCTCGCGGCATGCTTCCACGCCTCGTAGTCGAGAACGGGAATCCCGGGCTGCGCTGCGACGACACTCGCGGGCGTTGCCGCAGTGCTGGCTGACGCCATTGCCTCCCGAACAGCCGCAACTATTTCCTCGACGTCACTTGGCGCCACTGCTGGCGTGTAGGAGTTGTAGTAGCCCAGAGCGAGACGCTCCGCCCACCCCGGCGGAGTGCCGGCATGGAAGATGATGAACTCGCTGGGCCCGGCGGGGAGCCGGATGACGAAGTCGCCATACTCACGAGCCTCATCCAGCCATCGTGCCTGGAAGTCGGCGCATCGGTCCGTTGTCGGCGACGCGGTCCTGAACTCCGTGGGAAAGAGCTGGATGACGGCGCCAATTGATGACTGGTAGGCGAAGTGGTCCGCCCAGGCGCGGCGCGCGGTCTCCAACGGAACGTCGTGTCGCCAGGGCAGGACACTCAGCCTCGTTCCGGATGGGCCGAGCCACTCCTCATACGAGTCGACGTGGCAATCGCGGGGAGCGTCCTGCGCCGCGGCGGGGAGGCGCAGGAGGGCGGTGAGAGCAGCGAGCGCCAGCGCGGGGACCACGCGCCTCGATGTCCTTGACATGAACCCCCGACACCCGGTTGAACGAAGGGACGGCGTGAACGTAGCAGGAACATTGCTGCGGTCAACCGTGCCGTTTAGTTGAACTGGACGATGCCCTGGAGCGCTGGGGCGGCATTGACCTCGCGGGCGATCGCGTCGGCTAGCTCGGGATAGTAGGTCTTGAGCCAGTTCGGATAGAGCATGTAGGTACGGATGGCGTCGCCGATCCGTTCGAAAGGCTGGTGGTCGGGGTGATATCTCTCGATGACCCCATCGACGTTCACTTCGTCAAAAAGCTCGGCCGCCTGATCCATCATCGCATAGAGGCGGGCCTCGCTCTCCTCGGGGAGCAGCATGTCGATGACGTGCCCGGCCTCATGGGCGAGAACGAACGCGAGTTCGTCCGGGAAGTTGGCGAAGTCGTTGCGGTAGACGACCATGCGCGGCAGGTCGTTCTCGTCGGGCACCGTCACGCCGGGCTCGTACAGAATGAGATCTTCATCAATCCTATTGCCGTCGGCATCGACAGGGTCCTCGCCCGGCATCGCCACGTTGTCGATCGACGGCAGCACCGGAATGTTCAGCGCGGCGAGGAGGCCGGTGACCTGGTCCGGCGTCATTCCGACGTTCCCGCCGTCGAATGATGTTTGCCCGACGATGATCCGCGCGTTCAGCGGCAAGCCATCGCGGCCATACATCAGCGCCTCCTCGGCGCCCATCAGGAGGTTCGGGTCGTCGTATTCGTCCTCGGCGTAGAGCATCGGCGCCGGCGTGGGGACGAGCACGTCGGTGGAAAGATTCCGGACGTAACCCGCCCGCCGCTCGTCCCGCTCGCCCGGCAGGGGAATCCCGATCGCTCCGCGCACAACCCCCTCGACGGGAAGGGTCGCGCCGATGCTGCCTGCGAGCCCCTCCCGCAGGGCGCGGACATCGCCATCGAGCCCATAATATCCAGCCTCCGTTTCGCTGGTTGCGAGTTCGTTCACCCAGCGGAGAATGACTCCCGCGTCGCCGCCGGTGATCGCCGCTTCGACATCCGTCTCGGTGGCGGAGTCGATGATGCCCAGCGCCCGCAGCTGGTGGAGCTGCAGCAGCATGTCGTCCACATTGGAAGACCGGCCCGCTACGGTGCGCGCCCAAGGGTCACGGAATGGTTCAGCAATGCCGCCGAACACGCTGCCGGCCGCGCTGGCGCGTGGAAAATCAGCCATTGATCTACTCCATGATCTGTTGTGTCCGGCTGCGGCAGCCGGCTCGAATGGGAACGTCGTCTCCGCGACTGCCTGCCGCCGTCGCATGTCCCGGGGTGTCTCGCCGAACGACATCGGCCGCCGCCGGCTTCCTGTCCGCCCACACGGTCATCAGGCCGGTGAACGCTCACGCTCGGAACCGGAAAAAGCGTCGCTCGCTATCAGCGATGGCTCAGTGGAGGGTTTGCATGTTCGTTAACTGACATCCACGTATGTCCGTGTCAAGCTATCCTGTGGAGTGTGGGAACGCGACCTCGCCGAACCAGCATCACCACGGCTGCTAGGGTGGGGCCTCGATGCCCAGATAGTCCGTCAGGATCGCGGCAATCGTCTCGGGCGGGACGTTCCTCTAGGCCGGCGCCGCCAACGGGACGGGGCCTTGGAGCCAGCGTCAGGGCGCTCCCGCGAGGGCGCGGTACGTGCGGATCACGACGTCGATCTCTTCTTCCGCCAACCGCTCCCAGACGAGGAGACGACGCCGCAACTTGGGAGCGCGTGCCGCCGTCGAGGCCAATCGTGAGTCTCGCAGCCTCGACCCTACGGCGCCACAACCAGCCGATACCCCGCGTCGTACTCGTCCTCCGCCAGGAGCCCCGCATAGCGCTGCTGGAACGCCCCTGTGCGAAGGTCGCGCGCGAGTTGCTCGAGGCCGGCATCGGCGTTGGCGATCCGCCAGAACGAAGAGCTCCCCGAGCGGATCCGTGCGTCGAGATAGGCCTCCGGGCGCCGCCAGAAGGCGTAGAGAAAGCCGTCGGTGCAGTCGTGCGGCACCGGCACGCGCGAAATCCGGACGTCGCCGAGCCAGCGCCCGTAGTCCGTCATGCGCGGCATCTGCGCCTCGTCGAGCACGGCGAGCTGCGGCAGGTAGTCGGTCAGCCATGGCCGCGCAGCGGGGTCGAAGGTGAGGAGCACCAGCGGCCCGCGCGTCACGCGCCGCAGCTCGCGAAGGCCCGCCGCCTTGTCGGGCCAGTGGTGGAGCGTCAGGATCGCCATCGCGGCGTCGAAACGCCGGTTCGCGAAGGGGAGGGGCGTCGCCGCTGCCCGGACGACCGGCGCCGTCCCCGCCGGGCGCTTCCTGATCATCTCGAATGACGGCTCGACCGCAATCACCCGCCGTCCCGCCGGCTCGTACGACCCCGTGCCGGCCCCGACATTGAGGATCGTCTCCGCCGGGCCGAGCGCCGCCTCGATCAGCCCGGCGATCCGCGGGTCCGGCCGCCGCAGCGCCGCATAGTTGACGCCGATCCCGTCATAGAGGTCGCCCATACCAGGAGTTTCGCACGCGTCCGCACCGCGAGCCACCTGGCCCGCGGGGGCCGGGGAGGCCGAGGCGTATGCGCGCCGAAGGTCGGGCGCACGGTCTCCTGCTGCTTGAGGTGACGGTTGCGGTCGTTGGTCAGAGGGCTCCTATGTGGCCCCTCCATTGACGCTGTCGACCACCACCGCCCGCACCGCCACCGCGGTGGCCGGTACGATCACTGCAGCAGCCCTCCAACAGTGAGCGCCCGCCAAGTCTCGACGACCGCCTCGACCTCGTCCGGTGGCAAGCGCTCCCATCGCATGAGCGTGTCGCGGAGTTCCGCCTCAGCGATGTGAGGCGAAAGGCCTGCCGCGAATATGGCGAAGCGAAGTGGCCGCGCTCCGTCTCTGACGGGCTCGCTGATCCGGCCATCAGTGACCGCACGGCGGTGCGTCACCTCCGGGAGTCCGAGATAGGGCACCACCGTATCGCCGCCCGCCATCGCCTCCATCAGCCAGCGTGCCCAGTACCTGTCCTCGACCGTGGCCGTACCGTCCGCCGGAACATCGAGGAATACGATGACGCCGGAGCCGTAGGTGGGGAGTGACAGGTCCACCTGAGTGAAGGTGGTTGCCGCGGTCGCCTCCGCGCGCTCCAGCAGCGGGGCGGCATGGTCCCATAGCACGGGCGGCGTCATGTCGATGAGCGCGCCCCGCCACACCTCGTAGGGCGGCGGCGGCACCGCCGCTTCGGCGATGGCGATAGCGACCCCGGCTGCGATCTCTGCCGGCGTCTCCTCGCGGTAGGCTCGGATCGCGCCGTCGGTGAGATACGCCAATCCGTAGCGTGGGAGATCGAAGGCGAGCATCGCCTCGACGATGTTGGGCGGCGTCCCCGCATGCGCCACGAAGAACAGATAGGGCCGGGTCGGCTCGCCGCGGATCGGCACGATCACGTCGCCATACGCGGCCGCCTCGGCCAGCCAGCGCGCCGCATGCGCGCTGCAGCTGCGGTCGAGCGAGATCAGGAGTCCGTCATTGTGGTGGGTCCTCGCGAGCCACTCCCGCCCGGCCCAGAGCTGCGTCCGATAGGCCCGCTCCTGCTCGGCTGGCCAGGAATGCGACCACGGGATCGCGAACCGCCCGCTCCCGCGCACGATGTTGAGATACTGCTGGTAGGTATAGGGGCAGACATCGGGCGGCTCGACGGGGGCCGCCGTCGCTGCAGGCTGCGCCGCATGCCCCATGGTGGCAAGCCCTAGAAGCGCTACGATCAGGCCGGCGAAACGGACGCGCACCCTGCCCCCTCCCAAGCGTTGGCATTGAAGAGAACGTAGCAGGAACGAGTCCGCCCGCAAGCGAGATTAGTTGAACTGGATCACGCCCTGGAAAAGCGGGGTCGCGTTGACCTCTTCGGCAATCGCGTCGGCGAGCCCCGGATAGTGCGTCTTGAACCAACCCGGGTTGGTCAGGTAGGCGCGGAAGGCATCGGCGAGGTACTCGTCGATCGGGTCGCTGGCGGGCCCTTGGCTGTTGATGTTGTCGAACAACTCTTGCAGGTCCGGCCGCTCCATCAGCCGGTCGCGACTTTCTTGCGACATCAGCAAGTAGAGCGCATGCCCTGCCTCGTGCAAGATGACGGCCTCACGGTCGCCGACGTCATAGAGGCTGCCGCCCTCTTGCGGATGATCCATGTTCTGAGCGTAGACGATAGTCGTCGGCCGGCCATTCTCATCCCTCATGGTCACGCCATGGGTTGTAGCGGTCGGCTCGTAAGTCCACTCACCGATGACATAATCAAATTCTTCCCCCGTGAGGGGCCGCCCGTCCAGGTGCATCCAGCCGCCCATGCCGTCCTCCGTGATCGGGATCGAGGGCCTAACCTCGACGCCGAGCCGGTTCAGGATAGTCACGAGCTGCTGCGGGTCGGCGCCACGGTTGCCTGAATCGATCGACGAATGACCGACGATCAGGCCGGCATCGAGCGGCCGGCCGAAGCGGTCGAACAGAAGCCCCTCTTCCGCGCCCGCCAGTAGGTTCGGGTCGCGATATTCGGCATCGATGGAAAGCACAGCCGGGGTGCGCGGGACGTAGGCATTGATCTGCGGGTGCGAGTCATACCCCGTCCGATGTTCATCCGCCGGGGTGCCGGGCACGGCATAGATCAACCCCTCCGGCGCCGGCAGAGTCTCGCCGATCTCCCCCGCGAGAGCTGCACGGACGGCGCGAACGTCGCCGTCTCCACCGAACACGGCAGCACCTGACTCGGCATCTTCGAGTGCATCAATCCAGCCGCGGATCGCCACATGGTCCTGCCGCATTACTGCTTCCTCGATGCCCGCCACCACGCCGGGATCGATGATTCCCGCGGCCGCCAGGTCGCGGAGCTCGGCCCAGCCGCCGAGCGTTGTGGCGCCCCCGAACGAATCCACGCCGACGCTGGCATCTGCCATTCCGACGCCCGCAGAGCCCGGCTCGTGCCCCATCGGGCCCATCATGGCTTCGATAGTGTCGAAGTCCCCGGCCGAGAACGCCGCAAGAAGCATGGCCTCGTCGGTCTCGTCGATCTCGCCGTGCCGAAGCATGCGGTCGAGCCGCCGCTCGAACGTCGCAAAGTCGATCCCGGCGCGGCCGGGCGCGAACGGGTTCGTCGTGGTGATTGTCATGGTGTGTCTCCGTTGCTGATGTGAATGCGCGTGGGCCCGGGCGCAGCCCCACGGCGCGACCCCGGACGCCGGAACGCCGCAGGTGCCGGGCGAATCTGGGCTTGCGGTGCGCGCTTCCGCGCGCGTTCTTCGAGCCGATTCAGAGAGTCGGCCATCGACCAGTTAGGACCCGCGTCTCGGCGCCGGGGAGCATGGCCATACGGATTGGAGCCGGGTCGTCGCCGACGGCTCTCTAAAGGTGCAGAGCGGATCGAGGCCGGTCGGTCGAGTGGCGCGGCTTGGCGACGATAGCGGCCACCGCGTCCCACGCATCGGTGGAGCGGACGCCGCGGGTGCGCACATGCTGTGTGCTCCCGAGGAGCGGCGCGGCGTTGGCGATGAAATGGCAGGAGGGATCGCCGGTGCCGCCGTTGATCGGCTTCAGCGGGGAAATCCGGTCACCGGCGGGGCCCGGCCAAAGCGCGCCTAGAGCGGCGGGAGGGCCACGGCGCTGTAGCCGAGAATCCGCCCCTCGAATGACGGCGACTCGGTCATCAGGATGGGGATCGTCGCCCCCGAGCGTTCATGCCGCACGAGCGCTGCGATCGTGTAGTGCGCGGGGCAACCGCGATCGGTCGGGACAGCCTCGCCACGGCTCCTGAACAGCTCGGCACCGGTCTCGTCGGCGAGGAGGATCTCGACGCCTGCAAACCCCTCGATGCCGAAGGCACATCTGTCCGGCGGCGCCAGGGGCACGTCCGCTATCGCCAGCGTCAGCGGCGACGTCGCGAACGCATAGCCGCGCCGCGTCACGAACCGCGCCGTCTGCTGCATCTCGGTCGGCGGGTTGAAGACGAGGACGTGCCCTGCGTCGGACGGATCACCGCCCAGGACACCGGCCTCCCGCAGCGCACCATCCGCCAGCGTCATCGCGTCGGCCAGCACTCTGTCATAGTCCGCCCCCGTCGCCGGTAGACTTCCGTCCGGCATACCCGCTCCGTCGCGCGGGAAGCCGGCCCGGAACGCGCCTCCGCCGAGCGCCTCGTCCGTCGCGGCATCGACTATGCTGAGCCGTGCGTACGGCCCCGCTCAGTCCGCGAAGCCATACTCAACGAACGCGAACGCGCCTCCATCTCGAGAGAAACCGATGATCTCGAACAGGGGTTCGCCCTCGCGCAGTCGCCGGAGATCGCGTGCTTCGCCGGCCACCGTCAGAGCCAGCAGAGCAAAGAACGCGGAGGCGAAGCGCATTGGAAGAGCACCATCGTCAGAAAAACAGGACAATAGGCCCAAACGGCTTCAAGAAATCGGCGAACTTACGTATCGCCGTTGCCTACGGCAGCCCCATGAGGTCGTGCCATGTCCTGATCACCCTATCGACGTTCTCGGAAAAGAGCGGCTCGTAGTAGCGGAGATATTCGCGAAGCACAGGCTCGACGAGTTCAGGCGGCGAACCAGCCGCGATCACGGCAAAACGCAGCGCGGGTGGGTTGTTCGTGGCCCGCGGCTGGCTAATGTAGGAGAAGACTGTGTCGCCGCCCTCGATCGCCTCCGTGAGCCACCGGGCGCGATACCTGTCGAACGGATCCCATTCCCCTGTGGGAAAATCGATGAAGGCGAACAGATACCTTCCGTATGGTGCCATCAGGAAGGGTTCGCCTGATCGCGACGGCATCACCGCCCCCCAGGCCGCGGCCGCGTTCGCGGCGCGCACCTCGATCGGCTCGTCGTGGCTCCAGTACACGGGTCGCCCTGCGGCATCCGTGCCGTCCCGCCACGCCTCATAAGTCGGCGTCGGGATTGCCGCCGCAACGCCTGCGACGATTGTCGCGAGATCGCTGCGGGTAAGCGTTGCGGCCGAATGGACCAGCGCCTCGATCTCCTCGGGAGTCAATGTCTCCGGGCCCTCGGCGAAGCCGAACCTGCGGCCGGGGAGCACGCGGCGAATATAGCCATCGACGAAATCGGAGGGCGCGCCGATTGGGAACACAAGGAACTTGACCGGCTCGCCGCGGAGGGGCCCAATCGGGACGACTACCTCGCCATAGTCGATACCCTGGCGCACCCAGCGCACGACATGTTCTGGGCAGGTCGCAGTATCGACGATAGCCATGTCGTAGTACCGGCTGATGAACTGCCAGTCCGGCAAGAATGTCCAGGGCGAAGGGCTGAATCGCGCCTGCAGCTCCGGCGACGCGGCCCGCCTCCACGGCGGCGTTTCATGTCGACCATACCGTATCGCGTTCCGCCACTGCTCGAACGTGAGCGCGCAAATTTCGACGGGGTCTTCGCCGGCGGCGACTGACACTGCCGTCGGCTGAACGAGCGGCTCGTCCCCAGCCGACGCAATACCCGAGAGGGCAAGCGCCCCCATGAACGCCACGAGGTACCTCGTAACGAGGCGCCGCCAGAAGCGGCGCCCACCTTCTCCATCGGTTGCCTGCGCCAACACGATCCTCAGCTCTCCTGCGGAGGTGAACATAAGGGGAACTAAGGCTCTATGCAAGGCACCCGGCTTCGGCGCTGCAGCGTGTTCAATTGAACTGAATCAGGCCCTGTAAGGCCGGCGCCGCATTCACCTCGCGCGCAATCGCATCGGCAAGGTCGGGGAAGTATGTCTTGAACCACGCTGGGTTCACGAGGTACGCCCGAAAGGCGTCCGCGAGGTACTCGTCGATTTCGTCCCCGTCCGCGGGAGGGCCGACGTCATTGATCTCATCGGACAGAGGCTCGAGGTCTTCGCGAGCGGCGAGCCGGTTCCGGCTCTCCGGAGGCAGAAGTCGATAGATGGCGTGTCCGGCCTCGTGGAGGATGACGACTTCGCGGTCGCCTGGACCGTAGGGATTGCCTTCGCCGGGACGGTCCATGCCGTGTGCGTACACGATCGTGGTCGGCGCCAACTCCCCCATCGTTACCCCATGGGTCGTCGGCAGCCAGTCCGCGTTCCACTCTCCGAACACGAAGTCCTCCTCGTCCGTACCTTCGACCGGTCGGCCGTCGGCGAACACGAGGACGTTCTCTTCGTTCCTGAACGCTGGGATGGACGGTCGCACCTCGACCCCCAACTGGTTGAGGACTGAGATCAGTCGGGTAGGATCGGCCCCGACATTGCCGGAGTACATTGATGAGTGGCCCACGATGAGCTCGGCGCTCAGTGGGTTCCCGAAACGGTCATAGAGAAGCGCCTCTTCTGCGCCCATGAGGAGATTCGGGTCGAGATACTCGTTCTCGATCGAGAGGAGATCGGTGATCCTCGGATCGAACGCATCGATCTGTGCATGTCTCACGTAACCGCCGAGTTCCCAGCCCGGCGGTGGCGTCCCCGGAACCGCGTGGCTGACCCCGACAATCGGTGGCAGATCCTGCCCAATGCTCCCGGCGAGACTTTCCCTCAGAGAGCGAATGTCGGCATCCGCGCCATAGAAATATGCATTCGCTTCGTACGCCGCGAGGTCATTGATGTAGCTCTGAAGCAGTGCCGGGTTACCTTGTGCGAGGGCATCCTCGATGCCGCCGGCCATGCCGCGGTCGAGGAGCCCCGCCTCTGCCAAGCCGAGAAGTTTGTCCAGCGCCTCAGCAGCGAGATCGATGTCCATCATGTCAGGTCCTTTCGTTGAACCGGTGTTGTGGTGAGCCTGCGAAGGTCTTGCGGGGGTAGGGCCAATCGTCCTACCGCCCCATCCACCCGCCGCTCCGCGCGCGGAGCGCTGCGAGCGGGTCGAGGCCGGGGCGGTCGTCGCCGACGGGCTCCGCGAAGGTGAGGGCAACCGCGTCCCACGCGTCGGGGGAGCGGACGCCGCGCGCCCGCATGTGTTCCTTGCTCTCGAGGAGGAGCGCGGCGTTGGCGTTGTAGTGGTAGGTCGGGCCGCAGGCGTCGGCCTGGAGGGCGTCCTCGTCGGGGATCTGCGCGCCGCCGGGCTCAGCCAGCCAGTCACGCGAGCGGAGCCACATCTCGGCCCGCCGGTTGTGCGGGCCCGGCCGTGCCTCACCCGAGGGCAGCAGGATTTCCGGCTGCTGCGGCGTGCCGGCGAAGTCGATCGGCACCACCACATGCCGCGGATCGGTCGAGCCGGGCTCGCGGACATAGCCAAAGCTCCGGAGGAGGTCGAAGACGCCCGCGCCGATGCCCCCGACGTCGATGAAGACGCGGGCGGGATGTTCTGCGTCGATCACCTGGCGGAGCCAGTTCGCCCCCGCCACCGTGTCGATCTTTTGCCGGCTCACGATCTTTTCGAGCCGCCGGCCGCGCCGGAAGGCGAGGGCGAACCTGTCGTCGCCGAAGCGGGCGGGGTCGGCGCCGATGACGAGCGGGCCGATGCCGGCCAGCGTCGCCTTCCGCGCCCGCACCACGAGCTCGGGCGGAATGAAGGAATCGTGGCCGGTCATCTGGAAAGCCTCGGCTGCGGTGGCGGGATATTCCTGGCGGAAGAGGAGCGGGTCGCGGAGTTCGGCGATCTTGTTCCGCCGCCACGCCATCTGCGCCGCGTCGAGCCCGTGCGCCGCGGCGTACGCCGCCTCCTCCGGCGTGAGGCGGAAATCCGTCGGCACGTCGCGCCGGTACTCGTCCGACCAGAACCACGGGATGAAGATCGCCTCGTAGTCGCCGATCCCGGCCTCGGCGCGCTGCCAGCGCTCGTGGAAAGCCCCGCCGATGCCGTTGGCGGTGGATTCGAGGATGATCTCCGTCCCCGGCGCGTCGGGCACCGCCTGGACGACGCCGGCGAAATGCGCCTCCGCATTCGGCCAGAACGCCACCTCGGAGCCGTGAAAGAGCTGGATCGTCTGCGACCGCCCGGCCGCGCGCGTGCCCGCAGTCCCCACAGCATAGCCGCTGTCGAGGACGCCGAAGCCGAGTTCCCTCGCATTGGCCGTGCCGGTCGATGGACGCACGAGCGCCGGGCAATGCTCGTGGAACCGCTCGACGATGCCGAAAAGGTTGTCCGTCGCGGCCTGTTCGTGGCTGAGGATGAAGGCCCGGACGCCGCGTCCGTGCGTGGCGCGCCAGTAGAACCGCCCGCCGACATAGGTCGAGACGCCCTGCTGCCGCCCCTTCAGCACCAGCGCCCGCACCCGGCCCGTCCGCTGCCTCTGCGCCTCGATCCGGGCATGGAGGTGGAGCTGCGCGGCGTTGAGGACGAACGGCACCAGCCCGCCGCCGGGGTCTTTGGTGCGGATGCGGAGCGCGCGGGCG
>JADLGL010000102.1 GCA_020849325.1 Bauldia sp.
CCATGAAGACCCTCAACGATCTCTTCGTCCATTTCCTCCGCGACATCTACTTCGCCGAAAAGCAGGTGCTGAAGACGCTGCCGAAGATGGCGCGAAAGGCCGATTCCGACGAGCTCCGCGCCGCCTTCGAGGCGCACATGGCGGAGACCGAGCAGCAGATCGCGAACCTCGAGGAGGTGTTCGGCCAGCTCGGCCTGGCCGCCCGCGGCGTCACCTGCGAGGCGATCCTCGGCATCCTCGACGAGGGCAAGGAGATCATGGAGGAAGCCGAGGATCCCGATGCGCTCGATGCGGGGATGATCGCCTCCGCGCAGGCCGTCGAGCACTACGAGATCACCCGCTACGGCACGCTCGCCTCCTGGGCCGAGACGCTCGGCCACACCGACGCGATCCCGCTCCTTCGCGCCAATCTCGAGCAGGAATACGCCGCCGACCGCAAGCTGACCGACCTCGCCGAAGGGGCCCTCAACCGCGAAGCCGCGTAGGAACCGCACGGCGGGTCAGGCGTTGTCCCCGCAAGGCGGCGGGGTGGATTCAGAAGACACGGGAGTAAGACATGGCCAGTGCAAACGGAGCCGCGGCGCGCGGCCGCGAAGTCCTCGACGACGCCGAGCGCGCCGTCGTCCGCGGCGCCCGCCGGGCGAAAGCCGCCGGCAGGGATGCGATCGACACGATCGAGGAAACCACCGAGCTCGTCCGCCACCGCGGTGAGACGATGGTGCACGACCTCGAAGCCCTCGTGGCGCGCCGGCCGATCGCCGCGGTGATCGTCGCGGCGGGCGCGGGGTATCTCATCGCCAAACTCTGGCGGTAGGGTTTCCGGCGCGTCAGCCCATCAAAAGCCCCGTCGTTGCCGGGCTCGACCCGGCAACCCATGACGGCGTGCAGCACGGGCGATCGATGAGGACGCCCGGCAGGGGTCGCCTTGGGGCGAGGCCACCGGGCTCTTTCCGGGGAACTGAGAGGCGAAGAAACCCGCGTGGTCGCTTCGGACCTGCCTCTATCCCGCCTGCAGCAGCAGCCGGATCGCCAGCCCCACGCACACCACCACCAGCAGCGGCCGGATCAGCCAGGCGCCGTGCTTCATCGCCACGGCCGCGCCGAGGCGGGCGCCGATGAGCTGCATCACGCCCATCGCGAGCCCCAGCGCCCACAGCACTGCGCCGAGCGCGGCGAACACCACGAACGCGCCGACGTTCGAGGCGAAGTTGACGAGTTTCGTGTGTGCCGTCGCCTTGAGGATGCCGAAGCCGGCGAGCCCGACATAGGCGAGCATCAGGAACGAGCCGGTGCCCGGCCCGAACAGCCCGTCGTAGAAGCCGATCGCCGTCGGCACGATCGCCCGGAACAGCGCCGGCCGCATGCGCTCCGCCCGGTCGGTGTCGTGGAGCGTCCGCTTGAAGGCGAAGTAGAGCGCGATGGCGATGAGGAGCACGGGCAGGAGGCGTTCGAGGATCGCCACCGGCGCGACGCTCGCGACCGCAGCGCCCACGCCCGATCCGACCAGCGCCAGCGCGAACGGCACGATCTGCTTCCGCGGCTCGACGAGGCCGCGCCTTGCATAGGCGAACGTTGCGGAGCCGCTGCCGAACAGCGCCTGCAGCTTGTTCGTGCCCAGCGCCTCGACCGGCGCCAGCCCCGCGAGGAGGAGCGCCGGCACCGTGATCAGCCCGCCCCCGCCGGCGATGGCATCGATGAACCCCGCCGCGAAGGCGGCGAGGAGAAGGAGGAGGATCGTGGTCGTCGGAAGGTCGAACATCGCGCGGCTTTCGCGCCAGCCCGGCGCGGCACACCCCTAGCGCCTGCAGGCCTGTGGCGCGAGGCGGGATCGTCGGGTGGCATGAGGACGGCACGAAGGCGCGCTCCTGCGGCGGCGCGAAGCGGCCGACCTTGCTTGACACCCCTTCCGGCCATTTCTTATATCCGCCCGCCGACAGGCGCGGGGTAGCTCAGCGGTAGAGCAGAGGAATCATAATCCTTTGGTCGGGGGTTCAAATCCCTCTCCCGCGACCACCGGCCTCCCGATGCCGTGGCGTCGTTCAGGCCGGTACGCCTTCCAGACTGATCTGCGCCTCAGGGGCGCCCGTACCTCCCTCGAGCAACCTCGAGGGAGACGACCATGGCCCTCGCTGCCAACAGACTACCTCTGGATCCTGTCGCGGACGCCGACGCTCGACGCGGCGACGCTCGCGCGGCTGATCGACACCGCGGCCGCTGCGGGCTTCCCGGTCGAGGACCTCATCATGGTCGACCAGAGCGCCGCCTGCACGCCGCGCCAGCGCGTGATCCGTTGAAGCCGGATCATGCTCGTCGCCCTATTCCTTGATCGAGCATGATCTTTTTCGAAGAACCGGCGGCCACTACTTCGGATCATGCTCTAGCGGGGCGGGATCGGCGGCAGAGGCGGGTCGACGACGGGTGCGCCGCCGGCTGCGAGGACGAGGGCGCAGGCGGGCGGGAGGTCCGCCATCGTGAGGGGCGGCGCGGGCGGGGTCGGCGGGTCGGCCGGCTGCCACGGTTCGGGGCCGAGCCACCAGTCGAGCTCGGCGCCGCAGCCGTCGCCTTCGGGCGCCGGGGCCTGCGGGATGCAGGTCGCTTCGCCCTCCGGGCAGTTCAGGCGGACGTGGAAATGGTCGGCATGGCCGTACCAGGGACGGATGACGCGCAGCCAGTCGCGGTCGGCGCCGGCGGTCTCGCACAGCTGCTTCTTGATGCCGGGGTGGACGAAGATGCGGGCGACGGCCGGGTCGCTCGCGGCAACGCGGAGGAGGCCGGGAAGGCGGTCGTCCCAGCGGGCGGGGTCGACCTCGAGCGTGCCGGGCGAGAGGAGCGAGACGGCACTCAGCGTCCGGCGCTCGTCGGGCGTCATCCGGTGGTCCGGCATCGGCATGTACCAGAGGTCGACGTCGAGGCCGGTCTGGTGGCTGACATGGCCGCCATTGGCCGGACCGCCGCGCGGCTGGCTGATGTCGCCGACGAGGAGGCCGGGCCAGCCGGCAAGGAGGGCCGCGTCGGCCGACAGGCGCTCGATGTAGGCGATCATGTCGACGTGGCCGAAGGCGCGGTTCCGTTCGAGGCGCATCAGCTGCCAGTGCGGCCCGTCGGCCGGGAGCTCCGCGGCCCCGGCGAGGCAGCCGCCGGCATAGGCGCCGAACGCCTCGGTGTTCATCGGCGCCGGTGTCGTGGCGGCGCCGAAAAGCGTGCGCGCCGGGGTGGCGTCCTGCGCTGCCGCGCCCGAGGCGGCAAAGAGAAGGAGAAGGGCGGGGACGACGCGGCGCTGGCGCATTCCGCACGGTCGCAGCCGAGTTCGTCACAAATTGGACGGGATCGGCCGAAGGCTGATCGAATTGACCTCACCAGGCGCATCCGCGACGCCAGCATCGTCCGCGGCACGCCGGTTCATGACCTTCCATGGCGGGTTCGCCGATTGGGCTGGGGCCGCGATCCGCCGACGACAGGAGCGGCGTCGCGGACGTTGGTCCCGGGGCCACTGCGCGCTAGGCTGCAATCGTGCCTGGCGGCAAGGCGAGAAAGGTATCGATGGAGAGGCGGCAGCTTTCGGAGGCCTACACCGGCGCGTTTGCCTCGGACTACGACGACAGGCGGAGCCAGTCCGCCAAGTGGCTCGCCGAGACGGAGGCGGTCCGCGCTCTCCTCACCGACCTGCCGAAGGGCAGCAGCCTCCTCGACGTGCCGGTCGGCACCGGAAGGTTCCTCGGCCTCTACCGCGAGGCAGGCCTCGACGCCACCGGCGTCGATGTCTCGGCAGACATGCTGCGGGAAGCGGCGGCGAAGGCGATCGCCGGACGCGGAGCGGTGCTCGTGGGGGCGAGCGTCTTCGCCCTTCCCTTCGCGAACGCGGCGTTCGAAACGGCGCTCTGCGTTCGCCTCCTCAACTGGCTCGATGCATCGGATTTTTGCCTCGCGCTGACGGAGCTCGCGCGCGTCAGCCGGCGATACGTCCTCGTCGGCATCAGGTCGAAGGCGGGGAGGCCGGGACTGCTCGGCACGTTTCTGGGCCGCCGTTCGGCGGCAGGAGAGACCACGAGCAGGACGATCGTGCACGAGAAGTCGCTGATCGCCCGGGGTTTCCGCGATGCGGGTCTCGCGTCGGTTCGGCAGTCGCTGGTGCCACACGGCCAGGCCGGTACCGACTACGTCTTCTACCTCCTGGAAAAACGTGCCTAGCCCTTGAAGGTCCGGACCTACTACTGGCACGACCGGCTGATCACGCGCCGCCGGCTGGTGGTGAACCGGCTGCGCGGGCGCGACCAGGGCCATCACTTCGTGGTCGGCAATGCCGGCGACCTCATGGTCCCCGAGCTGATCCGTCGGCGCTACGGTGCCGAACCGGTCAACGACCGGTCGGACGGAACCCGGCTTCTTCTCGTCGGGTCGATCATCCAACACGCGCGTTCAGGCGATATTCTGGCGGGCGTGGGGCTCCACGGCACCTACATGGACGTTCCGCCACCCACCGTCCCGCTTCGCATCCTCGGGCTGCGCGGCCCGCGGAGCTACGACGTCATGAAGGCCGCCGGGCACGATGTCTCGGAGGTCGCGTTCCTCCTCGATCCCGGCCTCACGATCCGGTTCACGATGACGGAACGGAAACCGCGGCGCGCGCCGCGGGGCGCGATCTTCATTCCGCACTACCGCGACCGGAAGGCCGGGCGGCGCCAACTGCCGCGGGGGATCAGAATGGTCGACATCGACGCGACGCCGGAGACGATCGGGCGCGCGATTCTCGGCGCCGAAATCGTCTACGCGTCGTCGCTCCACGGGATCATCTTCGCCCATGCGCTGGAGCGCCCGTGCGTCTTCGTCCGGCCGATCGAGGAGGCGCTGTTCAAGTACGAGGACTATTTCGCCTCCGTCGGCCTCCCGTTCCCGACGCCGCTGGCGGGCATCGCAGACGCGGACCTTCGCCGCGCGCCGACCTCGCCGGCCGACGTCAGGTTCCGCGAGGAGGATTTCGTCTTCCCGGACATCGCGGTGCTGCGGGAGGCGGGGATCGCGGTCTGAGGGGGACGCACAGGCCGAGGGGGAGTCGCTGCCGCCGGCCAGCCTAGAGCGTGATCCGTTCGAGCGGATCACGCTCGTCGCCTGTTTCCTCGATGGAGCATGGTCCCGTCGAAGAACCGGCATCCACTTCTTCGGGTCATGCTCTAGGGGCGCTCGAATTCCAGCAGCGTGAACAGCCACAGCGGGCCGAGCTTGCGGCTGGTCTTCAGCCGGAGGTCCGCGCGGCGCGTCAGGCGCGACACCGGGAAGTCGGGGTTCCACCCGATCTTCGCGGCGTATTTCGCGAGCCGGCGCTCGAACCAGGCATAGACGCCGCCGGTCGAGGCGAAATGACCGATCACGATGAGGCGGCCGCCGGGGCGGCTGACGCGGACGAACTCGGCCATCACCTTCTCGGGGTCGGGGACGACGGTCATCACATACATGGCGATGACGGCGTCGAAATTCCGGTCGGGGAAGGCGAGATCGCCGGCGTCCATCTCCTGGATCGAGGCGACGTTGGCGAGCCCCTTCCGGGCGACGCGGGTCCGTGCCTTCGCCAGCATTTCCGGCGAGAGGTCGATGCCGTGGATCTCGTGCCGGCGGTCGTAGAGCGGCAGCGCCATGCCGGTGCCGACGCCCGCCTCGAGGATGCGGCCGGGCGCCATCCGGTTGACGATCCGGGCGACGGCCCGGCGGCCGGTATAGAAGGGAAGGGCGAAGACCGCGTCGTAGACCGGCGCCCAGCGCGAGTACGCCTTCCGGACGGACGCCTCGTCGAGCGGGCTCGGGGCGTGGACGGGTGCGGACGGATCGGTCATCGGACAGCTTCCCCACCGCTTCGCTGCGGCAGCGCCGGGGGATCGGAGTATTGGCAATCGCGGCGCCCGACAAGGTCTTGAAACGGGCAGTCTGCCATCAGGGGGCGCGCGTGTAGGTCATGACGACCTTGCCGTTGCGGAAAGTCCGCGTTTCGGAGAGGTGCAGCGGTCGCGGACCGTTGACGCCCTCCAGCATGGTCCGGCCGGCGCCGAGGATCACCGGATTGAGGACGAACTGGTAGGTGTCGATGAGGTCGGCATCGGCGAGCTGCGCGACGATCGTGCCGCTGCCGAGGATGACCATGTCGGGCCCCGCTGCCTGTTTCAGCCCGCGCATGGCCGAAGCGGGGTCGCTCGCGAGGAAGCGGGTGTTGGCCCAGGTCGACTGGCGGAGGGAGCGCGAGAAGACGATCTTCTCGGAGGCGTTCATTCCCCCGGCCGTCGTCGGATCTGCCTCCTTCGCCGCCGCCGTCGGCCACCAGGCGACCATCATCTCGTAGGTGATGCGGCCGAGGACGATCGCGCCGCTCTCCTTCGCGTTCGCGCGGATGAAGGCGTTCCATTCGGGATCGTCGGCCTGGTAGGCCCAGTCGACGCCGTTCGTGGCGCTGGTGAAGTAGCCGTCGAGCGAGACGTTGTTGAAGACGCTGAGCTGCCGCATCGCCGCCCCGAGTGAGGCGACGAAGCTAGGCCGCCACCGGCGAAACGGGAAGGGCGGCGAGGCGGCGGAGCGCGGCCTCGGCGGCGCTGTCGTGCTCGGCGCGGGCGATGAAGCCGCCGCCGAGGAGCCGGGCATCGGCGCCGGCGCCATCGTAGAACACGCAGGCCTGGCCCGGTGCGACGCCGTTCTCGCCCTCGGCGAGCTGCACCCGCACGACGCCGTCGCGGACGAACACGCGCGCCGGGCGCGGCGGGCGGGTCGAGCGGACACGGGCCTCGACATCGGCACCCTCCGGCGACGCATCGAGCGCGGCGTCGCCGAGCCAGTTGACGCCGGAGAGGACGAGCTCCTGCGTGAGGAGCGCCGCCCGCGGCCCGACGACGACGCGGCGCGCGGCCGGGTCGAGGTGGACGACGTAGAGCGGCTCGGCGGCGGCGATGCCGAGGCCGCGGCGCTGGCCGACCGTGAAGTGGATGACGCCGTCGTGCCGGCCGAGGACGCGGCCGTCGAGGTGGACGATCTCGCCCGCCGGCGCGGCGCCGGGGCGGAGCTTTTCGATGACGTCGGAATAGCGCCCGTCGGGGACGAAGCAGATGTCCTGGCTGTCGGCCTTCTCGGCGACGATGAGGCCGAAATCGCGCGCCGCCTGCCGGACCTCGGGCTTGGTCATGCCGCCGAGCGGGAAGCGGAGGAGCGAGAGCTGCTCGGCCGTCGTCCCGAAGAGGAAGTAGCTCTGGTCGCGCGAGAGGTCGGCCGGGCGGAACATGGCGCGGCGGCCATCCGGCAGCGCGCGCGAGGCGATGTAGTGGCCGGTGGCCAGCACGTCCGCGCCGAGCTCGCGCGCCGTGCCGAGGAGGTCGGCGAACTTGACGGTCTGGTTGCAGGCGACGCAGGGGACCGGCGTCTTGCCGTCGACATAGCTGTCGGCGAAACGCTCGATCACCGCCGAGCGGAAACGCTCCTCGTAGTCGAGGACGTAGTGCGGGATCGCCAGCATTTCCGCGACGCGGCGGGCATCGTGGATGTCCTGTCCCGCGCAGCACGCGCCCTTCCGGTGGGTCGCTGCGCCGTGATCGTAGAGCTGGAGCGTGACGCCGACGACGTCGTAGCCCTCGCGCTTGAGGAGGCCCGCGACGACCGAGGAATCGACGCCGCCCGACATCGCCACGACGACGCGCGTCTCGTGCGGGGGCTTGTTGATATCGAGCGAGTTGAGCATCTGGGGCGACCGTTCTCCCTCGATATGGTCACGATTCCGGTTCGGGTCAAAGGGCTTGTTGCCACGTCGCCGGCGAGGTCGATCCGGCCGACCCGCTCGGGTGGGGCGCGAGTCCCGCCCAAGTCGTTCGCCGCGTATTGCAAGAACAGTTGCAGTTTGCCCGGCGCAGCGCGGCCACATGCTTGAAGGCTTCGCTAACCCGCCTTACCGATTTGTTTCCATGCGTTTAGCGGAGTTTTAAGGCGGCTCGCCTAGTCTCACGGCAGTCAGTGGTCTGCCTGTGTGTTTCGTGAGAGTAGCATGACCGAACAGATCCGCCCGCGGGTCAAATATGTGATCGGACCGGACGGAAGTCCGTTGACGATCGCGGACCTGCCGCCGCGCAACACCAAGCGCTGGGTCATCAGGCGGAAGGCCGAGGTGGTTGCCGCCGTGCGCGGCGGGCTGCTCAGCCTCGACGAGGCGTGCACGCGCTATACGCTCACCGTCGAAGAATTCCTCTCCTGGCAGCAGTCGATCGACCAGCACGGCCTCGCCGGTCTTCGCACCACCCGCATCCAGCAGTATCGCGCCTAGAGCGCGATCCGTTGAAGCCGGACCGCGCTCGTCGCCCAGTTCCCTGATGGAGCATGATCTTTTCGAAGAACCGGAGGCCTGTTCTTCGGATCATGCTCCGGGCGACGCCAAACCGCCAGCGGCGGCAGCAACGCCCCGCAGACTCCCCGATCGTCGCCGGTTCTTCACGCCGCCCCGGCCGCATTGTCGCGGCCCGTGATCCTGCTTGAGCCATCCCCCGCGGCCGCTATGCTGCGCGCCATGGCTCCAGGACCCTATATCGCGATCGGCATAGCCGTGGGCGTTGCGATCGGCTACGCGCTCGGCAACGGAATGATCGGCATCGCCCTCGGCGCGGCGCTCGGCGGGGTCGCCTATTTCGCGTTCACCGCCATGCGGGCGCGGAAGGGGCGCTAGCGCCGATGCCACCGGCGGGCCGAGCGGCGTTCGAGCCGGCCGCCATCGACGCCTTCGCCGGGCTCCTGCCGCCCCGCGGTCCGCTCCTCGCCCTCGATCTCGGCACGAAGACGATCGGCGTTGCCATCTCCGACATCGGCCGTCGCATCGGCTCGCCGCTCGTCCTCATCCGGCGGACCAGATTCGGCGCCGATGCGGATGCGCTGACGCGGCTCGCGGCCACCCATCAGGCGGTCGGTTTCGTTCTCGGCCTGCCGCTCAACATGGATGGCAGCGAGGGGCCGCGCGCCCAGGCGACGCGCGCCTTCGCGCGGAATTTCGCCGGTCGGACGGATCTGCCGATCGCCTATTGGGACGAGCGGCTGTCGACGGCGGCGGCCGAGCGGATGCTCATCGACGCGGACCGCAGCCGCGCGCGCCGCGCCGAACTCGTCGACAAGACCGCCGCCGCCTGGGTGCTGCAGGGTGCGCTCGATCGGATGGGGTGAAGCGGGCGAGGCGGTGAAGCGGGCGACGGGTGGACGGTTGACGGGCATGATCCGACTTCAACGGATCATGCTCTAGGCCTCGGGGCAGACGAAATCGAGGAGGCCGCGGGCGTCGAAGCGGGAATCGAGCATGCCGTAGGTCGTGCGCCAGCCTTTGCCGAGGCGGGTTTCGAGGAAGGCGTCGCCGATCTCGGCGGGAAAACTGTGGTGCAGCGTGGCGGCGGCCACGGTGAGCGCGAGCTGCTCGGTGAGGACGCGCGCCGAACCCTCGTCGGCGAGCGCGACGGCGGTGGCGGCGCGGAGGATGTTGAGCGTCGCCTTGGCGGTGCCGCCGAGGGCGTTCTCGGAAATCACCAGGACCGCTTCGAGCGCCTCGGAGGATTTCGACAGCGCCTTCACGACGTCGAGGCAAAGCACGTTGCCGGGGCCGTCGGCGACCATCGTCGAGGTGACGTCGCGGTAGAAGCGGGGGAGGCGGCTCTCCTCGACGGTGGCGTTGCCGCCGATGCATTCGAGCGCCTCGGCGATGACGGCGGGCGCCGCCTTCGCGATCCAGTATTTCGCGACCGGCGTCATCAGCCGCGCGAACGCCGCTTCGACCGGATCGTCGGCGGCACGGTCAGCGGCGAGCGCGACACGGAAGGCGAGGGCGGTCGCGGCGGTCACGTCGAGCGCGAGGTCCGCCAGCACTCGGCCCATCAGCGGCTGGTCGATCAGCTTTCGGCCGCCGACGGAGCGGTGGCGGGCGTGGTGGACGGCTTCGGTGAGCGCGGCGCGCATCAGCGCGGCGGCGATCACGGCGTCGTCGAGGCGCGCGTGGCCCAGCACTTCGGCGATCGCGGCGACGCCCTGGCCGGCATTGCCGAGGAGGAAGCCGCTGGCGGATTCGAACTCGACCTCACCCGCGGCCGAGGAGCGGCTGCCCAGCCGGTCCTTGAGGCGGAGGAGGCGGATGCCGTTCCGGCTGCCATCGGCGAGGAAGCGCGGGACGAGGAAGCAGGAGAGGCCCTCGCGGGTCTGCGCCAGCGTGACGAGCGCGTCGCTCATGGGCGCGGCGACGTACCATTTGTGGCCGATCAGGCGGTAGTTCGCATCGTTGCCGTCGCGGTCGGCGCGGGTCGCGATCAGCGAGAAATTGCTGCCGGCCTGCTTCTCGGTGGTCGCGACCGAGAGGAGCACGCCGCTCTTCTGCGGCGCGGGCTTTGCCGTCTGGTCGTATTTCCGCGACCGCACCATCGGCAGCCAGCCTTCGGCGAGGCGCGGCGAGTGGGCGAGGGCGGCGACGGCGGCGTTGGTGGAGCGGATCGCGTCGAGATGGCCGACGTCGACCTGCGCGGCGAGGAACATCCGCGCGGCGCGGGCGAGCGAACGGACCTTGCTCTCGGCGCCCGCCGCATCCCAGACCGAGCAGTGGAGGCCGGCGGCAACGCTCCGGCGCATCAGTGCATGATAGGCGGGGTGATATTCCACCGCATCGGCGCGGGCGCCGCGGGCGTCGTGGGTGCGGAGGAGCGGCGGCGACTGGTTGGCGAGGCGGCCGAGCTCCAGCGCCTCGGCCGAGCCGTAGAACGTGCCGAGCTGCGCCAGCCCGTCGGCGACCGGCGCCGGGATCGATTCGACGACCGCCGCCAGCACCGGATCGGAGGCGAACAGGTTCGTCCCCGCAAGCAGCGGAGGCTGGTTCGTGACGTCGTGCGTCCGGAAAGCCTGGCTCATTCCCCCGCCCCGGCAGTGTGCCGTGGCAAACACTTAGCCCAGCATAGTTAACGTATCGTCGTACGGCGCCAAATACGCAATCGTCCTCAGGCTTTGTCCCCCCGCCAACATGCCCGGCGCAAGGGCTGTGCTCCGCAGCACACGCCGCAGGCCGGCCCGGCGACACAATCTGCGCGTGGGCTCGCAGATGCGGCACCTTCAGAGGTTGTCGGGCACGCCAAAGTCGAGCCTCCCATCAGACAGGAGAAGGACAATGTTCGCACGAATGTTGCGTCCGCTCGCGCTTGCCATAGGCATCGCGGGCCTCGCGCAAGGCGCGGCGGCGCAGGGGGCCATCAATCCCTGCGTCGACTTCAGCCTCTTCAGCAGCGGTACACGCCTACCCGACAGCTTCCAGCTCGGCGGGATGACCTTCACGGCCGTCACGCCAGCCGGCCAGCTCCGCATCGTCGGATCGGGGGGCGAAGTCGGCCTCCAGTTCGCCCGGGACGGCATCGATGTCGGCTTCCCGTCCGCGGTGGCCGATGTGGCGCTCCGGATCGGCACGTTTGCCGGCCCGGTCACGGTGTCCGGGATCGACCCGCTCGGCAATCTCGTCAGCCCGCTGGTGGTGCCGGCCACCAACACCTTCGAAGACGTGACATACGTCACCCATGGGCCGATCGTCGGTGTCCGGATCGAAGGCGGCGGCAACGAAGGAAACCTCCGGAAGATCTGCGCGCTCAGCCGTACCGCGCTGCTCACCCTCGACTACCCCGACGTTCCCATCCCGCCTGCGATGACGACGGCCGCGGCGAATGTGGGTACTGCGGATACGGTGTGGGTTTTCCGCTTCGACGGAACGATCCAGTGCTCGGACGCGCCGGAAGTGACCCTCGGCGAGGACCGGGCGTTCCTCGAGCGGCTCGGGCCGGACGTCATCGCCGCCGAGAAGCGTTCGAGCATCGTTCCCGCCGTCTGCGGTGCGCCCACGGGACGAGCCAACGTCTTCGAGATATCGGCCCAGGACTGGGTCGAGCTGGAGCGGAGCATCGTCGGTCCGATGGGCTTCGCCCTTTGGCCTTTCGACGACCGGCGCACCGTGGAGGTCTACAAGTACGACGGCACGCTCCAGTGCGGCATGGGGCACGAGATCCCGCTCGACGTCATGGAGGCCGAGCTTCGTGCGGCGAGGATCGAGGTGCTGTCCTCCCGCAAGGGCAATGACGGCCTCATGCACATCGCCGTCTGCGGCGCTTCGACCGGCGACGTCAACATCTACACGATCCGGTCCGTCTCGCTCCCGATTGCCCTCGACCTCGGTTTCCTCCTCCTCGGCGACCGCGGTGATCGCTTCATGCCCATGGCGGGAGGCCTGCCGCTGCCCTGGCCCTTCCCCTGGTAGGAAGTGACCGCGACGGTCCGGCAACCGCCGGGCCGTATCCGGCCATTGCCACCGGCCTCGCGGGGCCGGTGGCGTTCCGGGGGAACGCGGCCCATCTTCCCGGCGGGGCGGGCGGCCCTGCGGGTTCGCCCGCGCGGGTGTTGCCGCACCGGTGGCCAATGGCTACGGTCGCCGCGCGGGCCGGGGGCGGCCCGGATTCCGTTCATCGCCGCCACCGCGCCGGCGCCTGGGGCGTTCATGCCACTTCCCGTCATCGTTCCGGAGTCGGCGACCGCCATCCTCCTTGCGGCGCTCTTCGGCTACGTCCTCGGCTCCATTCCGTTCGGCCTCCTCCTCACCAAGCTCGCCGGGCTCGGCGACGTGCGAAAGATCGGCTCCGGCAACATCGGCGCCACGAACGTCCTCCGCACCGGCCGCAAGGACCTCGCCTTCCTCACCTTCCTCCTCGACATGCTGAAGGGGACGGCGGCGGTGCTCCTCGCCAATGCGGCGTGGAACGGCACCCTCGCCGGCGCCGCCGGCGCAGGGGCCTTCCTCGGCCACATCTTTCCGATCTGGCTCGGTTTTCGCGGCGGGAAGGGGGTTGCGACCTTCCTGGGGGTGACGCTCGGCCTCTACTGGCCGGCGGGCATCGCCTTCATGGTGGTCTGGCTCGGCATGGCGTTCGCGTTCCGCTTCTCGTCGCTCGCGGCGCTGACGGCGAGCGTCGTCGCGCCGATCGTCGTCCTCCTCTTCAGCGAGACGCTTTGGGGGCTCGTCCTCGCCGCGCTCGCGGCGATCCTCTGGTACCGCCACGCCGGAAACATCCGGCGGCTTCTCTCCGGCGAGGAGAGCCGGATCGGCAGCCGCGCGTGAGCGCGGCGGCGCCCGACGACGCGGAGCGCCTCGCCTGGCTCCGGCTGATCCGCACCGACGGCGTCGGCCCCGTCACGTTCCAGACGCTCCTCGCCCGCTACCGCACGGCGTCCGCCGCGCTCGACGCGCTGCCGGCGATCGCCCGCCGCACCGGCCGGGCGCTGCGGCCGCCGACGATCGCCGCGGCCGTCGCGGAGACGGAGGCGACCGAACGGCTCGGCGCGCGCCTCGTCGCGCTGCCCGATCCCGACTATCCGGCCTGGCTCCGGCAGATCGACGGCGCGCCGCCGATCCTCACGGTGCGCGGCTCGCCCGGCGTCCTGGTGCGGCCGGCGATCGGCATCGTCGGATCACGGAACGCGTCGGTGGCCGGCCGCAAGATGGCGGCGCTCCTCGCCCGCGGGCTCGGCGAGGAAGGGTTCGTGGTGGCGTCGGGGCTCGCGCGCGGCATCGACGCTGCGGCGCACGAGGCGGCGCTTCCCGCCGGCACGATCGCGGTGTTCGCCGGCGGGATCGACCGGATCTACCCGCCCGAGCACGCGATGCTGGCCGAGGCGATCGCTTCCGGCGGCGGCGCGCTGATCACCGAGGCGCCGCTCGGACTCGAACCGCGGGCGCGGGATTTCCCGCGGCGGAACCGGATCGTGTCGGGCCTCTCGCTCGGCATCGTCGTGGTGGAAGCGGCGGAACGGTCCGGCACGCTCATCACCGCGCGCTTCGCGGGCGAGCAGGGGCGCGTCGTGTTCGCCGTGCCCGGCTCGCCGCTCGACCCCCGCGCCGCCGGCACCAACCGCCTCCTCAAGGACGGCGCGATCCTCACCACCGAGGTCGCCGACATCGTGGCGATCGTGGCGCCGATGATGGGAGCCACGGCCCCGCCACCGGCGGCCCCGGCGCTGCCGCTGTTCGAAGCGGAGGCCGAGCCGACCGACCGGAGCCTCGGGCTCGTCCTCGAAGCGCTCGGCCCGTCGCCGATGGCGATCGACGAGATCGTCCGCTTCACGGGGCTCGCCGTCGGCGAGGTCCAGACGGCGCTCCTCGAACTCGACCTCGCCGGCCGGATCGAGCGCCATGTCGGGCAGCGGGTGTCGCTGGTCTGAGG